>CAYYJK010000199.1:0-3105 GCA_964472185.1 uncultured Prosthecobacter sp. | reverse complement strand
GGACCGCGGCGCGTGCTCTGGGGCTCGGACTACATGGTCAGCGAGCTGCGCGGCGCCTGTTTCACCCAGGGCGACGGTTTTACTTGGGTCTACTCCGAGGACGCCTCGGCACGCGACCTCACGGTGTTCGGCGGCTACACCTTGGTCGGCATCGAGTCGCTGCTCTGCCTGCGCGAGGCCTGCGAGGACACCGGTCTCAGCCGCGCCGACGTGCAGGACGTCTTCCATGACAACGCCCTGCGCCTGCTCGCGTCGCACCTGCCGCCGGAGCGGCGGTTGCCGGCTGCCGAGCCGGCGCAGCTTTGGTCGGCGGCGCGCGAGCGCATCGCCTGCGGCACCGGCCTGATGTCGAAGCGCGCGGAGAGCTTCGACCCGGCGAGTTGGCCAACGTACTATTCGAAGGCGAACGGTTCGCGGATCTGGGATCTGAACGGGCGCAGCTATCTGGACTTCACCGGCGGCGTCGGCGCCATTCTGCTGGGCTACGGCGATCCCGAGGTCAACGCAGCGGTGCGCCGGCGGCTGGCGCTCGGCTCCTACTGCACGCTCAACGCGCCCGAGGAGGTGGAACTGGCCGACGAACTGCTGGCCCTGCATCCCTGGGCGGGCAAGGTGCGCTACGCGCGCGGTGGCGGTGACGCGCTGGCCCTGGCGGTGCGCGTGGCGCGCGCCGCCACCGGCCGCAGCGGCATCGCCTTCTGCGGTTACCACGGCTGGCATGACTGGTACCTCGCCGCCAATCTCGGCGACAGCGACGCGCTTGACGGCCATCTGCTGCCGGGCTTGCAGCCGCTGGGCGTGCCGCGCGAGCTGCGCGGCACCGCGGTGCCGTTCCGTTACAACGACCTGGCGTCGCTGCAGGCGGCCCTGGAGCGCCTGGGTGACAATCTCGCGGCGGTGGTCATGGAACCCATGCGCAGCGAGGAGCCGCGCGAGGGTTTCCTCGGCCAGGTCGCCGCGGCGGTCCGGCGGCGCGGCGGCGTGCTGGTCGCCGACGAGGTGACGGCGGGCTGGCGCTGCGGTTTTCCCGGTGGCATGGCCCGCGCCGGCGTCGATCCCGACCTGGCCGTGTACGCCAAGGCCACCAGCAACGGCGTGCCGTTCGGGGCCGTTCTCGGACGCGGCGACCTCATGGACGCGGCCAGCCCGAGCTTCATCTCCAGCAGCTACTGGACCGACGGCCTGGGCGCGGCGGCCGCGCTGGCCTGCGTGCGCAAAATGCGGCGGCTGCCGGTGCAGGCGCACGTCTGGCAGCTCGGTCAGCAGCTGAAAGCCCGTCTGCACGCCTTGGCGGAGCGGCATCCCGAGCTCGGTCTCAAGGTTGGCGGCATGCCCTGCGCGCCGGCACTCGCCTTCGCCCAGCCGGCCGCCAAGCAGCTGATGATCCGGCGCCTGCTCGACCGCGGTTTCATGGTGTCGGCGCAGCTCTACCTGCAATGGACCCACGAACCCGCGCACCTCGACGCCTTGATCGCGGCGCTTGAGGAGGTTTTGGCCGACCTGGCCGGACTGGCTCGGGAAGGGCGTCTCGAGGCCGAAGTGGGAGCCGTGACCGCGGCGGCCGGCTTTGCCCGGCTGGCCTGAAGCCCGCGTTGCGGCCGGGCGGGTTGGCGGTTATCTCAGGGCATGGCGGACCGGCTCTCCTACCTGATTGTCGACGGGCACAGCGTGATGCACGCCTGGCCCGAGCTGCGCCGGCGTCAGGGCGCGACCGCCAGCCGGCATGCGGCACAGCGGGAGCTGCTGAAGCGCCTGCGCGACTACCAGGACCAGAGCGGTACGCAGGTGGTCGTGGTCTTCGACGGCACGCACGCGCAGCGCAGCGAGGAGCGCGAGCCGCAGGGCCTGCAGATCATCTATGCGGAGGCCGGTACCACGGCGGACGCCCTGATCGAGCGGCTCGCGGGCAAGTACGCCGACCGGCACCGGCTGCAGGTGGTCTCCGCCGACGGCATGGTCCGTGAAACCGTGCTGGCCTGCGGTGCCGAATGGTCCAGCCCGGACATGCTCAAGCTCGCCGTTGAGGACGCCGAACGGCAGCTGCACGAGCGCCTGCGCCGGCACTGAGGCGGTTCAGGGCGCGGCGAAGCGGACTTCGACGCCGGGCAGGCTGCGGGCGAGGGCGGTGCCGCGTTCTTGTCCCAGCACGCACATCGCGGTGGCCAGGGCGTCGCTGGTGGTGCAGTCGGGGGCGATCACCGAGCAGGCAATGCGCGCCGTGAGGCCGAGCCCGGTGCGCGGCGACAGGATGTGCGAGTAGCGGACGCCGTCGATTTCGACAAACTGGTACAGGTCGCCCGAGGTGGACACGGCGCGGTTGGCCAGGCGCAGCACGGTCAGCCGATCCTCGTCGCCGGGACCGGTGAAGGTGCGCAGCTTGACCTCCCAGCCGTCCTCGCCGGGCGGCGGATCGCCGGCCGCCGTGTCGCCGCCGGCCTGGACGACCGCACGCGGCAGGCCGAGCTCGCGCAGCAGGCGCAGGCAGGCGTCGGCGGCGAAACCCTTGGCGATGCCGCCCAGGTCGAGCAGGGTGCCCGGTTTCAAGGTCACTTGGCCGCGCGAGGGGTCGGGTTGCAGGCGGCGCCAGTCCGTGGCGGCCAAGGCCTGCTGCAGGCGGTCCGGCGGCGGCAGCTTGCCCTGACGTTTGGCGCGCCGCCAGAGCTGGGAAAGGTGGCCGCAGGTCGGATCGAAGGCGCCGTCGGTGTGCGCCGCCAGTTCGCGGGCGCGCTGCAGCACGGCGAGCAGGTCCGGGCTGACCGCCTGCGGGTAGGCCGTGTCGGGCGCGCACAGGCGCATCAGCTCGCTGGCCGGATCGTAGTCGGTGCAGCGGGCGTTGAGTTCGGCGATGCGCCGGAAGCAGGCGTCCGCGGCGGCGGCGGCGGTCTCCGCGTCCGCGGCGTAGAAGGCGAGGCGGAAGGTGGTGGCCATGCCGGCGCCGCTGAAGTCGAAACGGCGCGGTTCGGCGGCCGGGGCGAGCAGGCTCAGCAGGGCCAGCCAGGGCACAAAAAACTGCGGCCCGAAAACGGGCCGCAGTCGGAGGTGACGCAACGGGCGCACGTGCGGAAGGCTACTCGCGGGCGACGCCGTTGTTCCAGGCGGCGTGCA
>CAYYJK010000198.1:0-7109 GCA_964472185.1 uncultured Prosthecobacter sp. | reverse complement strand
GTTCCAGCTCGCGCTCCGGCGGCGTGGCCGGCGCGGTCAGTTCGTCATGCATGGCGCGGATGCCGGGGTCCATGGCCAGGCTGGCGGCCGGCGGTCGGGACGGCGCGGGCAGGCGCGCGGGGGCCGCCGGATCCGGACGCCGTTCCCGGGCGGCGCGGGTGGCGGCGGCGGCGCGCTGGATGGCGGGATCGCTGAGCGCGCGCAGCATCCACAGGCAGAGCAGGCCGAGCACGACGACCAGCAGGGTCAGCAGGTAGGGGCCGGGACGCTTGGGCAGGGAAGGCATGCGCCAAACGTGGCCGCTCAGACGGCGGCGTCCACAAAGTTGAGCTTGGCGGCCGGAGAAAAGGGGTCGGTGAAGCGGCCGAGGTTGGGGAAGACGGCGCCCATCTGCGCCGGGCTGACGCCGAACCACTTGGCGATGACGGCGGCGTACTGGTCGACCGAGGTGCTGGGGATCCAGCGGCCGCGGTTGCCGGCGACGTCGATGCCGCCGTTGACGGTCAGGTTGGGAAAGGTGCCGTAGATGCGCTTGCCGCGCACGGCTCCGCCCATGACCATCATGTGGCCGCCCCAGCCGTGGTCGGAGCCGCCGGTTTCATCGGTCTTGTTCGGCGTGAAGGTGCGGGTGAAGTCCGAAGCGGTGAAGGCCATGACGCTGTCCCAGAGGCCCGGGACGCTGCCGAGGCTGTCGTGGAAGCCCTTGAGCGAGCATGACAGCAGGCGCATGAGCCGGTAGTAGCCCTGGTCGGTGCGCGCGGCGCCGCTGAGCACGGGGATCTGCGAGGTGTGGGTGTCCCAGCCGCCGAGCTGGACGAAGAAGATCTGGCGCTTGTTGCCGAGCACGCTGTTGCCGATGATCAGGCGCGCCACCATCTTGAGCTGGCGGGCGAAGTCCTCGGTCAGGCCGTTGAGTCCGCTGCCGGAGAAGGCGTTGTTGAAAAAGCCGTCCAGCGAGGTGCCGCCGCCGCCGGTGTCGGTCAGGGCGAGGGCGTTGCCGACGAGGCCCTCGGTGACGCGGGCGTTTTTGGCGACGTTGATGTAACCCTGGTCGAACAAGCTGGCGTGGCTCATGGCCATCATCTGCTCGAAGGCCTGCAGGCGCCTGCCGTTGTTGTCGGTCCTGTAGTTCGTGTCCTGGAAGGGGTTGTAGCCGCTGAACGGCTGCAGCGCCGTGCTGTTCAGGGCGCTGGCATAGGCCGTGCCGAAGCCGCTGTAGGAGGACACGCCAGTGCTGCCCATGACGTAGGGCTGCTGCTGGAGGCCTTTCTGGAAGCTGTTGACGCCGTTGACCGAGACGCCCATCGCCAGGCTGTTCGGATCCAGGTTGTGCAGGCCGTCGAGGATGTCAGCGATGCGCCCGCCCCAGCCGCTGCTGAACGGCTTGTCGGGGATCGAGGACTGCCACTGCACCTGCTGGTCGGAGTGCGAAAACAGCTGCGGCGGCTTCTGCGAGGCCGGCAGGCTGTTGAAGTTGGCGCGGGTGACGTTGGGCTGGACCTGGGTGCCGACGTTGCAAACGAAGGCGAGATCGCCGCTGTCGAACATCGTTTTCAGGTGCCCGGCCCCGGGGTGCACCGCCAGGCGGTTGCCGCCGCCGTCGGCGCCGATGTAGCCGGCGGCGTGCTCGTACTCGCTGACCGGATTGTCCGGCAGCAGCTGCGTGCCGGCGGCGGTGATGTCCGCCACCGGGATGGCGATGCCGCCCGCGCCGCCGGCATAGGTGGGCACGCCGCGGCCGCTTTCGTAGTGGGCGCGTGCGGTGCCGGCGCCGCCCGCCAGCGGCAGCAGCAGGTTGTTCGTGTCGATGCCGCCGTTGAGGAAGACGCAGACGATCGCCTTGTAGTCGTTGCCCGCGTCCTGGGCGGCGGCGGCCCCGACCAGCTTCAGCTGCGCCAGGGTGTTGACGACGCTGGTGATGCCCAAGCCGGCGCAGGAGGACTGCACCAGGAAATCGCGGCGGTTGGGCTGGCGGCGGTCCGGAGACTGGCGAAGAAGAAGGTTCATGGGGAGCGGCGGGCTCAGCGGGCGTTGAAGGACTGCGGGGACAGGCTCACGAGGTAGGCGGCGATGCGGCAGCGGTCGCGCACCTCGTTGTTGAAGTTGGTCGTGTCGGTGGACAGGCGCGTCGTGCTGAAGCCGAGATAGACGCCGCGGGCGATCGACTTGCGCGGATGGACCACGGCGCTGTTCGACAGGTCCGCCAGCGTCAGCGCCGGCCACTGCGCCTGCATCTGGCCGCCGCAGAGGTAGAGGTCCAGCTTGTTGATCACCGCCAGGGTGCCGGCGAAGTGGGCGGCGGCGGCGCTGGCGTTGCCGCCGGCGGCACTGTAGGCGCTGTTGTACAGGGCGATCAGCTCGCCGTAGTCGAAGACCAGGCGGTCCTTCTGCAGATTGGAACTGATGCTCGCGCCGGCGAGGTCGCCGCTGTAGTAGCCCGCGGTCCTGGCCCAGGTCGACATCGGCCGCGGATGGCGTTCGGCGGTGACGGTGACCGTGACGTTCTGGCTGGGGGCGGAGCCGAGGCGCAGGGTGTAGGTGTCCAGGTTGGCCGCCTGCGGGTTGCCGGAGGTGGTGGCCGAACTCTCGTTGACGCTGGTGCCGCCGTTGGTCTCGGCGATGACCACCGAACCGCCGTCGTTGTCCTGGATGCTGACGCTGACGTTGTTGGTGAAGCTGTAGGAGCCGCCGCTGGCGACGTTGCTGACGCTGAAGGTCTCCGCGCCCTCGGCGAGCGCATCGTCGACGGCGGTCAGGGTGACCTTCTGCGGCACGTTCCAGTTGCTGGTGGTGAAGCTGAGCGAGGCCGGGCTGGCGG
Organism: uncultured Prosthecobacter sp.; assembly: GCA_964472185.1. Taxonomy (GTDB): domain Bacteria; phylum Verrucomicrobiota; class Verrucomicrobiia; order Verrucomicrobiales; family Verrucomicrobiaceae; genus Prosthecobacter. The sequence continues at coordinate 4,291 of CAYYJK010000198.1, read as the reverse complement.
CGAGATCGCCACCGGTGTTGATCGCGACGGTGACGTTGCCTGTCGGCAGTCGGCGCAGGACGTAGTAGTAGCTGTCGGAGCTGCCGCCCTCCTGGACCAGGCTGGTGCCTTCCGTCTGCAGCAGGAACACCGCGTTGCTGCCGTTGCTGTCGTTGTCGGCGACGATGACCTTGAGCGCGGGTGCCACGGCCTGGCGGTAGAGGCTGTCCGTGGTGCGGATGCTGTGGCCGATCTGGGTGAGCTCCGGCGTTTCGCTGGTGGTGTCGTTGGCGGCGGTGACGGTGACGGTCTGCGGCGTGTTCCAGTTGCCGGCGTCGAAGCTCAGACTGGCGGGCGAGAAAGTCGCTTCGGCGGGGTAGGTGCCGATGTTGTTGATCGTGTTGACCAGATCGATCGTCACCGTCGCGCTCGGGGCGCTGCTGAGCTGAAGCGTGTAGGTGTCGGTGTCGCCGCCCTCAACCACCAGGGTGTCGCCGCCGGTCTCGGTCAGAATGACGCGGGCGTTGCCGGCGCTCTCGTTGTCCTGGATGGTGACGCTGACGCTCGGCACGCCCAGGCTGTTGAAGGCGGGGTCGCTGCTGACGGTGGTGTGGTGCAGGCGCGTCGTGTGCACGCCTTCGGGGCTGCTGTCGTCGATGGCGGCGACGGTGACGGTCTGCGGCGTGTTCCAGTTGGCCGGGGAGAAGGTGAAGCTGTGCAGATCGAGGAAGGAGTTTTCCGTGGCGGTGGCCGGCGCGAGCTTGGACAGCTTGACCTGCGGGCTGGCGTTGCCGCTGATCTGCACGACGTCATCCTGGTCGATGCCGGGGAAGGCGGTCATGCCGGCGAGATTCATCCAGGTGTAGCTCCAGAGCCGGTTGATGCGTGCGACCAAGTTGGTCTCGGTGGCGATCTGCATCTCCGGCATGACCAGGCCGGCTTCGGAGATCGGGCCCGGCACCGTGTAGTCGGGCAGGAACCAGTTGAACACGCTGGGCGCCTTCAGCGGCGACTGGCCCAGGCTGCCGCTCGTGTCCGGCATGCGGAAGCGGCTGGCGTTGGGCACGAACTTGTCGACCTCGGACTGCGGGTAGGGGACGCTCATCGGGCTTTCGGTGCTGCTGAACGGCACGGGCGCGTCGCGCAGCGTCGTCAGCGGCACGCCGGTGTAGCCCTTGAGCGCGCGCACCAGGGCCATGAAGTGCAGCATGGGCTCCTTCATCCGGCCCTGGCCGATGCCGCTGTCGGCGAGCTGCAGGCTGCGGGCCTCGTGGTCGAGCAGGATGGCCTTGAGCACCTGGCCGAGCTGGCCGTTGGTCTGCCGGTAGCGTTCGCTGACCCGGTACAGGTAGCCGGCGCTGGGGTTCGAGGTGGTGAAGCGCTGGATCAGCCAGCGCGAGAGGTTCACGGGGGTGTTCTGGTGGCCGTCGTATTGGCTGGAGGCGGGATTGCCGGCAAGGCAGTTGTGCGCCAGGGCCAGGTCGTTGGCGGCGAGGGTGTGCGTGGTCAGGTCGTTGCTGCTGCCCGTCGCCGGCAGGGTCTGGGCGGGAATCACCGCCTGGCCGTGCTTGCCGGCGAGCAGGGTCTTCTGGCCGAAGTCGTGGTACACGGTCGAGCCGATGCGGCCGACCATCTTCATCGGGTAAATCCAGGGCGCCTGCCACCAGGAGTCGCCGCCGCCTTCGGTGAAGAGATTAAAGCCGGCGCCGTTGAAGAATTCGATGGTTTGGCTGACCCGCGGGCTGCTCGTGCTGAAGTACAGGCCGTTGAAGCGCTGCACGCTGGCCGTGGCGTGGCGTGCGCCGTGGCAGAGGCCGGTGAGGACGCGGGCCAGTTCGGTGATGTCGGTGTTGTCGTAGGTCGGCACCGGCAGGCCGTCCGCGCCCAGGACCAGGCTGCCGTCGGGATGGCGCAGCACCAGGCCGATGGAAAACAGCTGCATGATTTCGCGCGCGTAGTTTTCGTCCGGGCTGATGGTGACGCCGCCGCTGACGTAGGTGGCGCGGTTGCGCAGGTGGCTCAGGTAGATTCCCATCATGGGGTGGTGGGTGACCTTCTCAAGGACGTCGCGGTACTTGCCGAAGCCGTGCTCGGCCAGCATGTCCCAGTAGGCGGCCGCGCCGTAGTGCTTGCTCTGCACGGTGGCGTCGTTTTCCGAGATGACGGCGATCTCGCTGAGCGCCATGGCCATGCGCTGGCGCACCTGGGCCTTGGCCTGCAGGGCCAGGGTCCACTGCTCGCGCCGGCGGTTGTTGTGGAAGGGGTGGTTGTTGTTGAAGGTGCCGTTGACGGTCGTCGACACCGTCGGATTGCCGAAGGCGTCGTAACTGACGTTGTAGGACAGCTCGCCGAACTGCGGATCGTTGCCGCTCCACAGGGGTTTGTTGCCGCGCAGGACGAACTCCTCGTTGTCGGCGGCCTGCACCAGGGTCAGCAGACTCGGGTTCGGCGTCTGCACCGGATCCAGCTGGCTGTCGAGCCAGTTCTCCAGGCCTTTCAGGTAACCTTGGCCGCCGGCGATGGCGGCGTCCACCTCGGCGCGCACTTCGGCGACCAGCTCGGCGGTGGGGCCGAATGTGCACTGCTCAAGGAAGCGGTGGATGTCGCGGTCGATGGCCGCGCCGGCCACCGCCGGCCAGCCGTCCGAGCCGTAGGCCGGAGCGTCGTGCAGGGTGGGATCGTAGTCGAACTGCGTCGAGCCCGTGGCCTTGTTGAAATAGCCGCGGATTTCGCCGGTGGGGTTGTCGGCGGTGGTGACCGAGATGTAGAGTTCGCCGGCATGCAGGGCGTTGAGCATGGCCTGGTCGGTGATGCGGGTCTGCGCGGCGCGGATCGGCCAGGAGCGGCCGCTGACCTGGCCGAGGCCGACGTTGAGCACCTCCAGGTCGGAATCGATGCGGATGTAGGCGGTGTTTTGCGCCGAAGTCAGGTTGCTGAAGGTGAGGTTGACCAAGGCGCCGTCGTTGTCCCCCTGCACCAGGGCGGTGGCGATGCCGGTGGCTGTGGTGCTGACCCCGGCCTCCTTGCCCAGGTAGGCGACGAAGAGGGTGCGGCTGGATTCGTCGGCCGGATCGGCGTCGCGGATGAGCACGCTGGCCCCCAGCGGCGCCGAGGCCGCGCTGCTGCCCGGGCGGATGACGTTGAGGGTCAGCAGCTCGGGCACCTCGGGCAGGCTGTCGGCGACGGGCGTGACCTCCACCTCCAGCGCGGCCACGCCGGCGGGCAGGGTGAGGGTGCCGGCGGTGCTGCCGGTGATGTTGCCCGCCGGTGCGGCCATCTGCACGTCCGCGCTGCCGGCGGTGCCCTTGGCCGGGTTCGGATGGTCGAGCGCGGCGAAGTCCAGGGTCAGCGGCATGGCGCTCAGCTCGGGCGAGCGACTGAAGCGGACGCGGCCGGGGGTGCCTTCGCGCTCGAGGGCTTCCTCCTGACCCGGGACGGTGGCGGCGGTCAGGGAAAACAGGCTGGCGAGCGTGGCGGCGTCGCTGGCCGCGCCGCCGGAGGCGTTGGTGGGGCTGCTGGCCTGCAGGGGATCGGTGCCGGTGACGGATTCCGCCCAGTCGCTGACCCCGTCGTCGTCGCTGTCCTGGTCCCGGACTTCGACCCGGTAGAACTGGCGGTCGGCGGCCGGCTGCAGGGGGGCGAGGAATTCCAGCTCGGCGCCGGTGCCGGTCACGGGCTCGCTTTCCGCCTGCCAGGGGCCGGCCGGACTGGCGCTGCGGTGCAGCTGGTAGCGTTTGCCGGCGGCGGCGAGCAGGCGCAGGGCGGCGGCCTCGCCGCTCACCGCGACTTCGCCGACCTGGAAGTGGTCGCTGGGATCGAGGGGGTGCGTGCCGGCCAGGGCCTCCTCGGCGTTGCTGTGGCCGTCACCGTCGCTGTCGGCCGCGGCGGGCAAATCCCAGCCGTTGAAGCGCTGCTGCCAGACATCGCAGAGGCCGTCGCCATTGAAATCGGTGCCGGCATGGCAGGGGACGAGGGCTCCGGCAGTCAGGCAGACGCCGAGAAGCATCACACGGTCGAAAAGGACGGATCGGTGCATGACGGGCACGGGGGGGGGAGGGCCGGGGGGATCCCCGGTCGGACGGTATAACGCCGCGTTGTATCAGGCCGGGCCGCCGGCCGTCAATGGAGGAATCTGCCGGGGCCGGGTTCCCGCCCGCCAGACCTCACTGTTCGCCCATCCAAAGCAGGGTCGCCGTGCCCTGGCCCGGGGTGCCGCGGACGACGGCGGCCAGCTGGCGCTCCAGGTCCCCGACCTGAACCCGGACCAGGATGCGCCGGGTGGCGCTCTGGGTGGACAGCAGGGCGGCAAAGG
>CAYYJK010000197.1:0-7120 GCA_964472185.1 uncultured Prosthecobacter sp. | reverse complement strand
GCAGGATGCCCTCGGCGCTGACGAACTCCGTGACCACCACGTCGGCCCCCAGCTCCTTGCAGAGCCCGCGGAACGTCACGTCGGTCACCCCGGCCATCGGGGCGAGGTAGAGCGGAAAGCGGTCGTGATTCAGCCAGGGAAGCATGGGCCAGTATAACCGATCCCGTCCGGCGGGCAAGGTTCGCGCTTGCTCTCCGGGCGGGATGCGCTGGAATGCGGGCAATGACCGAATCGACCGCTTTGCCACGACCCGCCGGGTCCGAGACCCCGACGTCGTCCGCTGCTGCGGTGAGTGCGGATGCGACTCCGCCGCCGGCCGACGATCGGACAACGGATAAGGGGGCGGATCTCGTGCTGCAGGAGGCCGAAGCCGGTCTGGCACGGTTTTGCGAACAGGCTTTTGTCGATCCGGAGACCGCCCGGGCCTCGAGTCAGGCGCTGGTGGCCGCCTTTGAAGACCGCGGGCTTTGGCTGGCCAGCCTGGTGCAGCCCGTGCATCTGCTGGCCGAGCTGCGCCAGGCCTGCTCGGTGCTGACCCGTTTCATGGTGGCGCAGTGGATGCGCCAGGGCGAGACCGCGAAGCTCGCCGACTTGGGCGATGCCCTGGTCGGCGCGCAGCCGCCGGTGACCAGCCAGGAAAGCGGGCAGATGCTGGCCCTGCTGGCCGGCCTGCTCGGCCTGCTCTGTCCCGGCAAGGCGCCGGCCTGGCTGGACGCTGCGCGGCCGCGCTTGAAGGATTCCGAGGACGAAGCGCTGTTGAATGAGGCCCGGCAGTGGGTGGCGGTGGGGCAGTTGCTGGCGCCGTTGCCGGTCGAGGACCGTGCGTTTTGGAGCCGGCATCTGCGCGAACCGCGGGCGAACCTGGACTGGAACCTGCCGGAAAGTCGCGAGGCCCTGCGGCGGTTGGCGCCGCTGCTGCCGGCGGAGCACGCCGGCTTGGCGGTGATTCAGGCGGTGGTGCCGGCCTGCTGGTGGGACCTGCTGAGGCGGCCTGCACCCGTGGTGCCTTTGCCGGCGGCGGCGGTTGGCGGCCTGCGCTCCTTCGCCCTGGGTATGCTGACCGGGCTGGCCGCCATGACCCTGGCCGCCGGCTGGCTGCTCTCGCGGCCCGCGCCGGTGCGTGAAGTCGTGCGCGAGGTGTCCGTGCCCATCCCGGTGCCGCCTGTGGCCGCGGTGGTGCCAGCGGTGAAGCTGGCGGCGGTTACGAAGCCTCAGTCGGCAACGCGACCGACTGAAAAGACAGAGCCCCAGGTGGCGAAACCCCAACCCGTCGCGCCCCCGCCGGCCCCGGATCCGGAACGGCTGCGGCTCCGCCGGGAAGAGGCCTCGCGGATGGCGGCGGCGCATCCCGGCGCGGAGCGCCTGCACCGCCTGGTTCGCACCGCCAGCCTGCGCGAGGCCGAACCGCACCTGCAGGGGCGGTCGACCGTCGCCACCTACGGCAGTCCGACCCACCGGGCGCTGCTGCGCTGGCTGCTCCTGGATCCGCCGGAGGATCCGACGGTGCGCCGGCTCGCCGCCAAGCTGGCCGTGCGCCTGCTGCCGGTCGCGGAGCTCTGCCGCTGTCTGGAGCTCAGCCTGTATCCGGGATCGCCGAACGAAACCGAAGCTCGCGAATGCGCCAGCCTGCTGCTCGACTTGGGCGCGGCGGGCATGACCGACGGCCAGCGCGAGCTGCTGCAGGGCCTGATCCACCAGGGCGCCGGCTGACGGCGTTTGTCTGCGCCGCGGTTCTGTGCAGATTGTGCCATGAAGATTTTGGCTGCGATGTCGGGAGGCGTGGACAGCAGCGTCGCTGCGGCGCTGCTGGTCCGAGAGGGGCATGAGGTGGTCGGCGCCTACATGAAGAACTGGATCAACGAGGAGAACATCGTCGGCCACTGTCCCTGGGAGCAGGACATCGTTGACGCCCGGGCCGTGGCCGACCAACTCGGCATCGAGTTCCACGTCGTCAACCTGATGCGCGAGTACCGGGAGCGTGTGGTCAAGTACCTGCTGGAGGGGTACCAGGAGGGCATCACGCCGAATCCGGACGTGATGTGCAACCGCGAGATGAAGTTCGGCGTGCTCTGGGACTGGGCACGCGAGCGCGGATTTGACGCCATCGCCACCGGCCACTACGCCCGCAAGACCGGCGACGACACCGGCATCCTGCGCGGCGTGGATCCGAACAAGGACCAGACCTACTTCCTGGCCATGATGCGCGCCGAGCAGGTGCGCATCGCCCGCTTCCCGATCGGGCACCTGCTGAAGCCCGAGCTGCGCGAGGAAGCGCGGCGGCTCGGCCTGAAAACCGCCGACAAGAAGGACAGCCAGGGCATCTGCTTCATCGGCGAGGTGAAGATGGAGGACTTTTTGCGCACCTTCGTGCCCGACCAGCCGGGTCCCATCGTCAATCTGGAAGGCCAGGTCCTTGGCGAGCACCGCGGCCTGCACTTGTACACCCTCGGCCAGCGCAAGGGCATCGGCGTCGCCAGCAACCTGTACAAGCAGGCCTACGTCGTGGTGGCCAAGCGTCCGGAAACCAACGCGCTGGTGATCGCCATCGAGCGCTCCGACACCCCGCTGCTGTGGGCGCGCCGCTGCACGCTGGCCGCGCTGTCGAGCGCCGGCCCCGGGCTGCTGGACACCGCCCGCGTGCTGAACGCCCAGCCGCGCTACCGCTGCCCCGCAGGCCTGGCCGAGTTCAGGCCGCTCGGCGACGGCCGGGCCGAACTGGTCTACGAGGCCCCCCAGCGCGCCCTCACGCCGGGGCAGATCTGCGCCCTTTACGACGGCGAGCGCCTGCTCGGCGGCGCGGTGTTCGAACACATCGAACACGCGGACTCAGCCGCGGCTGCGTGAGGCCAGGAATTCGACGATGCCTGCGGCCAGCGTGCGGCTGATGCCGGGCACCTGGGCGATGTCGTCGACGCCCGCCCGGCGCAGTCGCGCCACGGAGCCGAAGGCCTTGAGCAGGCTGGCCTTGCGCGCCGCGCTGACCCCGGGGCAGTCGTCGAGCAGGCTCTCCTCAACGCGGCGGCTGAGCAGCAGCTGGTGGTAGCCGTTGGCCCAGCGGTGGGCTTCGTCGCGGATGCGCTGCAGCAGCTTCAGGGCGCCGGTGTCGTGCGACAGGAGCAGCGGATCGGGTTCGTGCGGCCGGTAGATTTCCTCGTGCTTCTTGGCGAGGCCGATGACCGGCAGGTCGCTCAGGCCGAGGCGCTGGAGTTCCTGCATGGCCATGCCGAGCTGGCCCTTGCCGCCGTCGACGATGACCAGGTCGGGCAGGCGGATGAAGTTTTTGCCGGGGCGGGCCTCCGGCGTCTCCAGCCGGCGCATCATCTCCAGCGGCGTCTCCTGCGAATGTTCCGCTGCGTCCTCCGGCAGCGCCTCGCGGCCCTGGAGCAGGATGCGTGAGAAGCGCCGGCGGATCACCTCGGCCATGCTGACGAAATCGTTCTGGCCGCTCACGGCGCGGATGCGGTAGCGGCGGTAGTTGGCGTTGTCGGGCACGCCGTCGCGGAAGCGCACCATGCTGGCCACGCAGTGGGCGGTGCCGATGTTGGCGATGTCGAAGCACTCCATCACCCGCGGCGGGCGCTCCAGGCCGAGCGCCTCCTGCAGCTCGCGGACGTCCGCCATCGGGTCGAGGGTCGAAACCACGCGGGCGCGGGCGCCGCGCCTGAAGCTGCGCGCCGGACTGAGGGTCTTGCGCAGGTCGTCGATCATGTCGCGCAGCTCCGCGGCCTTTTCAAAATCCAGCCGGCCGGCGGCCCGCTGCATCTCCTCCTCGAGCAGCGCGGTCAGGTCGCGCGCGCCCTTGCCTTCAAGGAAGGCGCAGGCCTGCTCCATGCGCTCGCGGTACGCCTCCGGCGTGACGCGGCCGATGCAGGGCGCGCTGCAGTTCTTGATGATGTCGTTGGAGCAGTGCTTGTAGTCCTGCTCGCCGGGCCGGATCGGCCGGCAGACGCGCAGGCCGAACTTTTTGTTCAGCCAGTTCAGGGTGGTGCGCAGGGCGCCGGAGTGCGCGAAGGGGCCGAAGTAGCGGGCGCCGTCGTCCTTGCGCAGGCGGGTGAGGCTGAAGCGCGGAAACTCGTCCTGCAGGTGGACGCGCACGAGCAGGAAACCCTTGTCATCGCGGAAGCTGATGTTGTATTTCGGCCGGAACTCCTTGATCAGCCGGCCTTCCAGCAGCAGCGCCTCGGTTTCGCTGCGCAGCGGGTGCAGGTCGAAGTCCCAGATGCTGTCGATCAGGGCCCGGGTCTTCAGGTCGGCCAGCCGCGAGCGCGCCGGGGTGAAGTAGTTGGCCAGCCGCTTGCGCAGGTCGCGCGCCTTGCCGACGTAGATGACGCTGTGCAGCCGGTCGCGCATGACGTACACGCCGGGCGCATGCGGCACGTCGCGCAGCTTGGCCATCAGGTCGGGTTTGGAGCGGGGATCGGGCACGCCGCATCATGCAACGCCCGCTCCCCGCCCGCAAGATGCCTGAAAAGCGGCGGCCGGGACCGGTTCAGCCCTTCTTCGGCACGGGCCGGAGGACCAGTTTTTGCACCCGGAACAGCTCGGCGCCTTCCGGCAGGGTGCGCGGCCGCACCTGCAGCCGGTACAAACCGGCTTCCGGCACGTCGAGTTCGCCGACGACGAAGCCCTTGAAATCCTTCGGGCCCCGGGTTTGCACGACCGCGGTCAGCAGCCGCTGTCCGGCCAGCAGCACCTCGTAGGTGGCCTGCACGGGTTTGGGCTGCGCCTGATAGATGGCGATTTCGTAGCGGCCGCTGTTCGGAGCTTCGACCCACCAGGAGGCCGAATCCTCCGGCTGCGTCCAGTTCACCAGCGCCGCCCCCTCCAGGCTGACGCCGGTGCCGAGCGTGTAGTCGGCGAGCTTGGCGCCGAGTTCGGTGATCTCGCCCGGCTGGCCGGCCAGGGTGACCACGCGTTCAAGCCGCGCCTCCAGGTTCTTGCGGAGTTCGCGGACCTCGCGCTGCAGTTCGGGATCCGTGCCGGTGTCGAACTGCTGCAGGAACTGCAGGGTGCGCGGCGACAGGATGCGGCCGACGATGCTGAGCAGGTAGCGGCGTTCGGTGAGCGTGCGCGCCTTCGGATACAGGCCCTGGATCATCATCGACAGCGTGTGCTGTGAGCCCGGCCCGGGCATGTTGACCAGCTCCCGCGCGGCCAGCAGCAGGTAGGTCCGGCACTCCTCGTCCGTCTCGTCCGGGAAGCGGTTGACGATGGCGGTGAGCGGCTGCCGCGTCGGCGCGTAGGCGAGGGTGGTGATGGCCGCCAGGCGCAGGTTGGGCGAGGGGTCCTTCAGCGCCTCGCTGAGCACCTCCAGAGCCTCCGGCCCCTCGGTGCGGGTGATGACGTTGAAGAACAGGGTGCGCACCCGTTCGTCATCTGCGGCGTCGCGGTAGGCCTTGAAGACGAGCTGCAGGGCGGCCTTGGGATTGTCGCGGGCGGCGACGAAGCCTGACAGGGCCCGCTCGACCTCCTCACGGTCGCGGGGTTTCGACTGCTGGGCGGCTTTGAGCAGGTCGGACAGCCCCTGTTCGGGCGTGAGCCGGCCGAGCGCCTGCCAGGCGCGGCCGCGCACGTCGCCGCGACTGTCGCCGGTCAGCGCCAGCAGGGCGGGGAAGGCCTCCTGCATGCCGCGTTCGCCGATCACCTCGACCAGGGTGGCGCAGACGGCGTGATTGTGCAGCTCCTTGAACCGGGTCAGCAGGCGCTCGTTCGCCGGATTGCCCGCCGGCAGGCGCACGAGGGTGCGGGCGGCGTCCTGCCGCGTCGCCGGATCGAGCAGGTAGTCGAGCAGCAGGTCGACGTCCAGGCCGGTCGCCCGCGGCGTCGTGCTGGCGTTCAGTTCGGCAAAGCGCTGATCGCGGTCGTCGCGGCTGCTGTACTTGATGTAGCTGATCACCGCCAGCTGACCGACCATCATCACCGCGAAGCTGCCGATGATGAAGGACAGGCCGAAGCGGCGCTTGGGCGGGGCCGCGCTTGCGGCCGACCGTCGCTCCGGGGCCGCCGGCGCCTGCCGCGGCGGCGGCGCCTCCACGGCCCGGGATTCCACGGCGGCGGGCGGTGCGAAAGCGGCCGGCGGGGCCAAGGGTTGCTCCACCGGCTCAGGCTCAGGCTCAGGCTCAGGCTCAGGCTCAGGCTCAGGCTCAGGCTCAAAGGCGGCGGGTTCCGGTTCCGGCCGTGCCGCGATGACCTCGGCCGCGGCCACGGGCGGCGGGGCCGGTTCTTCGACGGGCTCGACCGCCGCCACGGCGGCGACCACCGGTTCGGCTTCAGCGAGGACGGGTTCGGGTTCGGCGAGTACAGGAGCTGCGAGCAGGACCGGTTCGGCTTCCAGGACCGGCATGGCGACGACCTCTTCGGCGGGCAGCGTGCGCAGGGCTCTCAGGGCCGCGGCGGCGCTGGCCGGCCGGTGTTGCGGCTGAGGCTGCAGCAGGCTCAGCACCCAGTCTGTGAAGGCGGTGGACGGCAGGTCCGTGCCCGAGGCGAGACGGTGCTGCCGGTGCGCTTCGGCAAGGGCGTCCGCGCTGTCGCCTTCGAAAGCGTGCCGTCCGGTCAGGGCGAACAGGCAGATGGCCCCGAGGGCATAGAGATCGCTCGACACTTCGGCCGGGTGGCCGTCGAACAGCTCCGGCGCCCGGTAGCGCAGCGCTTCCAGGGGCAGGCCCGCGGAAGGGGCCAGCTCCCAGCCGGTGATTTTCAACTGCCAGTTCTGGCCAAGATCCCAGGGCAGGACCAGGCACTGCGGCGTCAGGGCGCCGTGCGTCACGCCGGCGCTGTGGGCGGCGTCCAGGCCCTCCAGCACCTGCCCGGCCAGGCGGATGACCTCGGCGGGCGGCAGGGGCGCACGCGCGGCCAGTTCGGACAGGCGTTCACCCGGCAGCATCTCCTGCACCATGAACACGCCCTGCTCGTCGCGGCCGTAGTCGACCGTGGTGACGATGCGCGGATGCCGCAGGGCGTACATGCGTCGGGCGGTGCGTTCCACCTCGGCGGGGTCGCCCGCCACCGCGCCCAGACGCAGGTAGGCGACATCGCGGTTCTGCTGATGGTCCCAGGCCCGGAACACCGGGCAGGGGCCGGGGGAGGCGCAGGCGGTCCCGCAGTTCCCGGGCGCGCCTAT
>CAYYJK010000196.1:2192-7127 GCA_964472185.1 uncultured Prosthecobacter sp. | reverse complement strand
TCGTCCTTGTGGCTGAGGGCGCGGTCGATCCAGCCGGCGATCTGCACCATCTCGGCCTCCTTCATGCCGCGCGTGGTGACGGCCGGGGTGCCGATGCGGATGCCGCCGCCGAGGGTGATCTTCTCGGTGTCGAACGGGATGCCGTTCTTGTTCACCGTGATGCCGGCGTGGTCGAGGGTCTCGCTGGCGACCTTGCCGTTGAGGCCCTTCGGCCGCAGGTCGACTAGCATGAGGTGGTTGTCGGTGCCGCCGCTGACGATGCGGTAGCCGAGCTCGGCCAGGCGCGCCGCCAGGGCTTGGGCGTTCTTGACGATCTGGGCGGTGTAATCCTTGAACTCGGGCTTGAGGCACTCGCCGAAGCAGACCGCCTTGGCGGCGATGACGTGCATGAGCGGGCCGCCCTGGACGCCGGGGAAGACCTGGCTGTTGATCTTCTTGAACAGCTCCTCGCTGTTGGTGAGGATCAGGCCGCCGCGCGGGCCGCGCAGGGACTTGTGGGTCGTGCTGGTCACGAAGTCGGCGTACTCCATCGGCGAAGGATGGACGCCGCCGGCGACGAGGCCGGCGATGTGCGCCATGTCGACGAACAGGTAGGCGCCGACGCTCTTGGCGATCTCGCCCATGCGCTTGAAGTCAATGAGGCGCGGGTAGGCGGAGGCGCCGGCGGTGATCATCTTCGGCTGCTCGCGCTTGGCAACTTCGGCGAGTTCGTCGTAGTCGATGCGCTCATCCGCCTGGCTGACGCCGTACTGGCAGAAGTTGTAGAAGCGGCCGGAGAAGTTGGCCGGATTGCCGTGGGTGAGGTGACCGCCGTGGGCGAGGTTCATGCCGAGCACCTTGTCACCCGGCTGCAGGACGCTGAAGTACACCGCCGCGTTGGCCTGGGAGCCGGAATGGGGCTGGACGTTGGCGAATCTGGCGCCAAACAGCTCGCAGGCGCGGTCAATGGCGAGCTGCTCGACCTTGTCGACCTCCTCGCAGCCGCCGTACCAGCGCTTGCCCGGGTAGCCTTCGGCGTACTTGTTGGTCAGGCAGGAACCCTGCGCGGCCATGACGGCGCGGCTGGTGAAGTTCTCGCTGGCGATGAGCTCGATGTTGTTCTGCTGGCGCTCCTGCTCGGCGCGCACGACGGCGGCAACGGCAGGATCGGCGGAGGCAAGGATGCTGAGGGGGTGGGCTTGGGTGTTCATTTTGTCGACCCGGCGACCGTGGCGGCCGCCGGCAAAGGGGGTGGTGAGCCAGGCATCAACGATGGCCTTGGCGGTGGTTTCGGAGGTGGTCTTGCCGGCGAGGCAGAGGACGTTGGACGCGTTGTGCTCGCGGGTGATCGCGGCGGTCTCGGCGTCGTGCACCAGGCTGGCCTGGATGCCGGCGTGGCGGTTGGCGGCGATGCTCATGCCGATGCCGGTGGTGCAGACGAGGATGCCGGCCTCGGCGCGGCCGTCGAGCACGCGTTCGGCGACCAGCCCGGCGAAGTCCGGATAATCCACCGAGGCGCCGTCATGGGTGCCGAGGTCTTCGACGGCGTAGCCGCCGGCCTGCAGATGGGCGACGACGGCGTTCTTCAGATCGAGGCCGCCGTGGTCGGAACCGATGGCGATCTGGCGCGGGAGCGGGGCGGGACTGGGAAGGCTCATGAAAGTCGGGAAGGAAAAACGGGGTCAGGCGGCGCGGTCGGGTTTCCAGGTCTGTTCGATGTAGGCGAAGATGCTGGGCAGGAGGCGGTCGAGGTGCTGCAGCATGTCCTCGTAGGCGCGGCGGCTGGAACCGAAGGGGTCGCTGACGTCGCGGCCGCGCAGGCGGTCGTCGGCGCAGAACTCGCTGAGCAGGTAGGTCTTGGCGGCGGCCTCGGGGAAATCGGCCTCGATCGCGGCCAGATGGCTGCGGCCCATGGCAAAGATGTGCGTGGCGGCGTCCACCAAGTCCAGGGTGACCGCGCGGCTGCGGTGGCTCGAGAGGTCGAGGCCGCGCTCGCGGGCCAGGGCGAGGCTGTGCGGGCTGGCCGGCTGGCCGGAAAAGGCGCCGACGCCGGCACTGCGCACCTCGTAGTCGCTGCGCCCCTTGACCAGGTCGCGAAACAGCGCCTCAGCCAGCGGGCTGCGGCAGGTGTTTCCAGTGCAGACGAAGAGGACGCGTTTCAAAACCGGCGCAAATCAGGGTGACGCCCCGCCGGACCGGCGGGAAGGCAGAGTGTCGCGCCGGGGGGGGTTTGTCAAAAGGGAGTCCGGGTTTTCCCCGCCCGGGCTCACAGGCGGCGAGCTTCGCGGACCTCCAGATCGGTCAGCTTCCACTCGCCCTGCACCGGCTGGACGGTGACGCGGGCGGTGTAGCGGTTGACCCGGGTGTGGCTGTGCCCCCAGTGGCCGACCGTGCCCAGCGCGGTCCACTCGCAGTCGGCGATGAAGCCGGCGGCCGCCGGCTCGACCCCGGCGACGCTGGCGTCGAACTCGCGGAGGGTGACGCGGGTGCCCTCGCGCCCCTCCAGGGTCAGGGCCTGCAGGGTTTCCAGGTAAAGCCGGCGCAGGAGCTCGCCATCGACGCTGCGGGCGAGCACGTCGTAGATCGCGGATTCGCTGCGGTGGTCGAAGGCGCGGTAGGCGTTGCGCAGCAGGGGCGCGACGACGGCCTGCGCGGCCGCCGGATCGCTGACCGCGGCCGGCCGGGAGAAGCGCGGCAGGGCGACGCGCACCGCCAGCATCGGCCAGAGCAGCAGGGCGCCGAGCAGCCAGACGCCGGCAAAGGTGACCAGCCCGCCGGGCACGACGAGATCGCGGCGGGTGAAGACGATGAGCAGGGCGAGGCAGCCCGCCGACCAGAGCAGCGTGGCCAGCGGCAGCTGCATCTGCGGCGCCACCTCCAGCGGCGGCACGGGCGCCAGCGGCGCCGGCCGCGGCAGGCGGTCGCGGTTGCGCCAGAGCAGGCGGGGAAACGACTTCACCAGCTCGCCGGGCTCGCTCAGCGAGCCGAAAAACACGCGCACCGGCAAGGCGGCCGGCCCGAGCTCGAAGCCGCGCCACTCGACGGTCAGCTCCTCGGGAATCGGCGGCGTCGGGAACTCCCAGAGCAGACCGACCAGAGCCTCGGCCACCGGCAGATCGATCGCCAAGTCCATGGGCAGCGTAGCGCCGGGCTTGCCGCGCACCATCGTCGGCGCCGCAAAGCGGGCAGGCAGGGCCTGCTTGCCCAGCCAGAGCCGGCACCAAGCCTCCGCCTTGCCGGCCAGAGCCTGGCAAAGCCGGGTCTGCGCCTCCGGGGACAGGGTTTGCGGAACGGCCGCGCCGGGATCCAGGAAGCGCAGCACCGTTGCCGCATCGAACAGCGCCTCGAAGCGCGCCTGGTGCGTTTCGACATAGAGGTAGCCCTGGGCCGCCGGCGGAGCGGTGACGGGCGCCGGCGCCGTGGCGGCGGCGGGCCGGCGCAGCAGGCCTTCAGCCGGATTGAGCTGCAGGGTCTGGGCCGGCAGCCGGCCCGCCGTCAGCGCCAGGATCAGCGCCAGCAGCCCGGCCCCCAGGCGCGCCGGGCTCACAGCACCCACGGCTTCCTCCATTCCTTGGCCAGCAGCTTGGCGGCGGCCGCGTTGCCGTCGATGGTCTCGGTCTGCGGATTCCACTTCAGGCCGCTGCTGCCGGTGCGCAGGGCGATGTTGGCCAGATGGGCGATGGTGATGCTGCGGTGGCTGATCTCCGCGGGAGTGGAGGTCGGCTTGCCGTCGTGGATGCAGCTCAGGAAGTTGTCGGTGTGGTCCTTGCTTTCGTAGAGGCGGATTTCGCCGGCGCCGATCTTCTCGCGCAGGATCGCCGGGTCGCTGGCGGTGATCTTGCCGCGGTTGACGTAGATCCACTTGCCGGCATCGCCCTCGAACAGCACGCCAACGTGGTCGAAGGGCCGTTTGGCGTTGGCCGGCTGCAGGGCGGCAACTTCGGGCATGAGCTGGTGGTCGGGACTGGCGACCTGCATGACCACGCCGTTGTCGTAGACGCAGTCGAAGCGGAAGGCGGTGGCGGTGTTGTACAGCGCCTGCAAGTCGAGGGTGCCGGAGACATTGCGCAGTTCGACCGGGCCGGTGTGCTCGGTGCCCATGCCCCACTGGGCGATGTCGATGTGGTGGGCGCCGAAGTCGGTGATCATGCCGCCGCTGAAGTTGAAGTTGTGCCGCCAGTTGAGCGGCAGCAGCGCCGGACGGTAGTCGAGCTGCTCGGCCGGGCCCAGCCAGAGCTCGTAGTCGAAGTCGGCGGGCGGCGGCGCCACGGCGGTCTGGTCGGCCATGCCGTTCCAGTTGCTGTGGCCGCCGGGCAGGCCGACGCGGACGCGCTTGAGCTTGCCGATGCGCTGGTTGCGCACCATCTCGCAGGCCATGCGGAAGTAGATGTCGCTGCGCTGCTGGCTGCCGGTCTGCCAGGTCACGCCCGCCTTGGCGACCTCGTCGGCGATCAGGCGCCCCTCGGCGACGTTCAGCGCCAGCGGCTTCTGGCCGTAGATGTGCTTGCCCTTGCGCGCCGCGTACACCGCCATGTAGGCGTGCCAGTGGTCGGGTGTCGAGACCTGGACGGCGTCGAGGTCCTCCTTGTCCAGCATCTCGCGGAAATCGGCGTAGGCGGCGCAGGCCTTGACCGGCTTGTTGGCCGCCTGCGCGTAGTGCTGGTCGATGGTGCGGCGCCCGGGCTCGCGGCCGCCGAGCTCCTTGCCGTCGTAGCCGTAGTGGCCGTACTCCTTCATCGGATCGGCGACGGCGACGACCTGGCACTTGTCGTTGTTGAGGAAGGAGGGCGTCCAGTCGCCGGCGATGGTGCCCCAGCCGATGCAGCCGACGGTGATGCGCTCGGACGGCGCCGGGCGGCCCGCCTTGCCGAAGACGCTGGACGGGACGATGGTCGGGAAGCCGAGGACGGCGGCGCTGCGGGTCAGGAACTGGCGGCGGGAAAAGGAGGCGTTCAT
>CAYYJK010000196.1:0-2092 GCA_964472185.1 uncultured Prosthecobacter sp. | reverse complement strand
CGAGGACGGCGGCGCTGCGGGTCAGGAACTGGCGGCGGGAAAAGGAGGCGTTCATGCCGGCAAACTAGCGGTTCGAAGCCGAACGCGGCAAGCGGCGAGTTGGCCTTTTCCGCGGCCCCTCACAGGCTGCGCTGGACGCGCAGGCGGACAAAGCGGCGCGGGGTCGCACCCGCCGGCCGGGTTTCACGCACGCTGACCAGGCGCACGGAGCCGGCCACCACGCTGTCGGCGAGGATCACGCCGCCGTTCAAGCCCACCGGCGCCGCTCCGGCGGTGCTGCGCGCCAGGGTCACCCAGCCGGCCAAATCGGTGCTGGCCTGCAGCTCGCAGACGAGGTCGGTGGCGGCGCTGTCGCGCCGAAAGCTGGTGGTGAACTGCGTGCCGCCGCCCCCGGGCGCGGCGCTGGTGGCGAACTGGCTGTCGGCGTCCGGGATGTCCGGCGCAAAGCCGAAGGCGTACTCGAGTTGGTTGGCGATGCGGTCGCCGTCGGCATCACCCTCGGGATCGAGGTAGCCGCCGAGCGGCAGCTCCGGGAAATGCCGGACCAGCCAAGCCTCGTAGGGCGCCGGCGGAACGTAGCTGAAGTTCAGGCGCGGCCGCACGAGGCTGTCGCTCTCGCGGCTGTCGAAGCGCTTGGCCGTGGCGTCCGTGCTTTCATCGCCGCGCAGCAGCCAGCCGTGATTGCCGGCTGGAGCCGCCAGCCAGGCCTGCAGGTCGGCGACCAGGGCCGGCGACTGCCAGGTGTAGCTGCCGGCAGCGCCGACGGACTGGCTGGCGCTGGCGGTGACCGCGATGCTGCCGCCGGGGGTGGCCCAGACGGTGCCGTCCCACAGACGGTGGGTCCAGGTGGCGTCGTTCGGCGTGGCGGGCGCGCCGGTGCCGAGGCCGTTCGACGTTCCCTCGCCCCAGGCCTCAGTGACGCGGTACAGGCTCATGCTGTTGGTCACCTGGCCGCTGGGCACCAGGTTGACGTTGAGCTGCAGGCTGGCGCTGGTGAAGCGCGCGCCGGGCGGCACGCCCTCCAGCGCAAAGGCCAGCAGAGCACGGCGCACCGCGCCGGAACCGTTGGCGATGCGGCCGGCGAACAGGTTGCCGGTGGCGTTGCTGTAGTCCTCCTTCTCGGAAAAGATCGAGGTGTCGCGGACCGGCGCCATGTTCGACTGCGTCACCAGCGCCGGCGCCGCGACGATCCGGAACAGCCCGCCGGCCGGGAACCCCTGATCCAGCGCCTGCACGCCGGCCGTGGTCTTGCCGCCGACGTAGAGCTCGCCGGCCTCGTCCTCGCCCAGGGTCAGCACGCGCAGCGGGAACGGATTGCCGCCCACCAGCGGGATGGCCGAGGTGAGGGTGAAGCTGCCGCTGCCCGGCGCGGTTTCCTCGAGGCCCATGAGGCGGCCGCTGGCGCTGCCGGCGGTGGCGCCGTAATCGCCGAACACGTACTTGCCCTGCAGGGCCGGGATGGCGCTGCCGCGATAGACGAACCCGCCGGTGACCGACAGCCCGAGCGCGGGCAGGCCGAGCGTGGGGCTGATGCCGGGGTGCTGGTACTGGGCCACCGGATCAATCCAGGACCCGGGCGCCGTGCCCGCCGCCGTCATCGCCGCGTCGAAGACGAAACCGCCCTCGCGATGGCGCCAGCCGTAGTTGCCGCCGGCGACGATGAGGTTGATCTCCTCGACCCGGCCCTGGCCGACATCGCCGCAGAACAGCCGCTGGCTGCCGCCCGGCCGCCAGTCGAAGCTGAAGCGCCAGGGGTTGCGCAAGCCGTAGGCGTAGATCTCGCCGCGCATGGGCCCGTCGAGCGCCGATCCGGCGAAGTCCTGGGACTGGCCGACGAAGGGATTGCCGGCCGGGATGCCGTACGCGCCGCCGGGGCCGTCGCTGCCGAGCGGATCGATGCGCAGGATCTTGCCGAGCAGGTTGCGCCGGTCGAGCGCGTTGCCGAGACCGCCGGAGGGCTTGCTGCCGCTGCCGCCGGTGTGACCGGCGTCGTTGTCGTTCGAACCGCCACCGTCGCCGGTGCCGATGTACAGGAGACCGTCGGGGCCGAACTCGAGCTGGCCGCCGTTGTGGTTGGACTGCGGCTGGCCGA
>CAYYJK010000195.1:0-7203 GCA_964472185.1 uncultured Prosthecobacter sp. | reverse complement strand
TCGGCGCCGGCCGGCGCCGACTGGACGGCGGCTTCCAGCTGCCGGAGATCCCAGCCGAACAGCTCGCGAACCTGCTCGGTGACCACGGTGACGTTCATCGTGCAGACCAGCGGCAGCCACTGGTCCGTGCTGTCGCAGAAGGCGGCGACTTCGCCCTGGCCGTCGACCACCGGCCGGGTGGCGACGCCGTACAGCGTGCCGCTGGTGCCGAAGCTGGCGGTGATCACGCCCGGCTGGATGTTGCCGGTGCCGATCGCGCCCATCATGTTGTCGCCGCCGCCGGCGCTGATGACGACCGTTTCGGCCAGGCCCCAGGCGCGGGCGAGTTCCGGCCGCAGGCGGCCGTGCACGGCGCGGCTGCTGCCGAGGGGCGGCAGCATCGAGCGCACGCGCGGGTCGATGTAGTCGCAGATTTCCGTGCACCAGGCGCGCGTGGCGACGTTGAGGATGCCGGTGCCCGAGGCGTCGCCGTACTCCATGCGCTTGACGCCGCTGAGCCAGAAGTTCAGGTAGTCGTGCGGCAGCAGGATGGTCGTGGTCCGGGCGAAGTGCTCCGGTTCGTTCTGCTTCATCCAGAGCAGCTTCGGGATCGTGTAGCCGGGCAGCATGGCGTTGCCGGCCAGGGCGATCAGGCCGGGCTGGCCGCCGAAGGCGTGGGCGAGCTCCTCGCACTGCGCCTGGGTCGAGGTGTCGCACCAGAGCTTGGCCGGCCGCACCGGCCGGTCATCGGCGTCCAGCGCCACCAGGCCGTGCTGCTGGCCGCTGACGCCGATGCCGGCGATCTTGGCGCGCGCCGCGCCGAGCTGGTCCAGGCACTGGCGCACGCAGCTCTCGGCGGCCTCGGTCCAGCTCTGCGGATGCTGCTCGAGATGGCCGGGCGGCAGCCCCTCGATGAGGCTGTGGCCGCTGTGACCGGAGGCGAGGATGGCGCCCGTGTCGAGGTCGAGGACGATGGCCTTGGTGCTCTGGGTGCCGCTGTCGATGCCGAGAAAGTACATGGTGGTGCAGGGGTGGGGCGCATGATAGGAGGCGGTTCCGCCCGGCGGCAAACGCAAAGTCGGCGTTGGCCGGGGCGGACAATGCGCGGTTGCCAGAGCCGCCGGCTTGTCCCACAATGGGCCAAACCGTTCCACCATGGTCAAAAAACTGCTGCACACCCGCTACCGGGTGAATGATCTGGCCAAGACCGTCGCTTTTTACAAGGACGTGCTCGGGCTGGAGGAGGTGAAGCGCCACAAGTCGCCGCGCGGCTCGGAGCTGGTGTTTCTGAAAACGCCGAACAGCGACGAGCTGATCGAGATCTGCAGCTTCCCCGCCAGCGGTCCCGTGCAGCTCGGGCCGGACGTCACCCACCTCGCCTTTGAGGTCGACGACCTGGACGCCTTTGCCCGCCATGCGGCGGCCCACGGCTACCCGCTGTCGGACGGTCCGACCGAGAGTTCCAGCGGCACCTTCGCCTTCATCGACGCACCCGAAGGCTACGAGATCGAACTCATCCAGTACCGCGGTTAGCGAGAGCCGGCGTTCTGCCGACGTTGAAGATCAAACGAACACACCTATGGACTTTGACTGGCTCGGCGTCGCTTCGGTCGACTTCACCCAACTGCCCCCCAAGGACATCGAGGAGTCGTTCGAGGACCCCTTCTCCCTCAAGCTGCTGCCCGACGACAACGGCGAGGGCGCGGCCGCGCGCTACTACAACCTCGGCAAGGCCCTCGGCGGCCGGGCGGTGTTCAGCGTGTTCTGGACCGACGGCAAGCGCTACCGGGTCATCTACGCCCGCGACATGACCGTCAGCGAGGCGGATTTCTTTGAACGCAAGAAAGCGGAGGAGCTGTGAGCATGGAACCCAGACACCACAAGCCGGAGACCACGCCGATTCCCCGGTTCACGGACGAACTGCCGGTCGTGCGCGGCTGGAGCGAGGTGCCGGCCTTTGACAGCGAGGAGGCGGAGGGCCAGTTCTGGGCGCAGCACCAGCTGGACGCCCGGCTCATGCAGATGTCGATCCACCGGTCGGATGTGCGCGAGTCGACCACGATCACGCTGCGTTTCGATCCGCGCATGCTCAGCCGCATCAAGCGCATCGCCCGCCGCCGCTACCTGAACTACCAGAGCATGATCAAGCAGTGGCTGAGCGAGCGCATGGAGCAGGAGATGCGCGAGTAGCGCCCGCTCAGGCCGGCGTCTCCGCCTGCAGCTGCCAGCGCGCGGAGGCGATGACCAGCGGGGTCCAGAACAGCAGCGGCTCGTACCGCGCCACGCTCACCAGCGCAAAGGCACTGTCGCCGTCAAACAGCAGGCCGGTGACACCGTAGCCCGCCAGCATGATCCACAGGCCTTCGCCCCGGCGGGCGAGCTGCCAGGCGCGGCGCGCGCCCCAGCCGAACACCGCCGCCAGCCCGAGCAGACCGGGCAGGCCGCCGCGGATCAGGGCGTCCAGGAACAGGCTGTGCAGGTGCTCCGGGTACCAGCGCAGCGAGCAGGACCAGCAGTCGTTGTCCGCCCAGAGGCCCTTGCCGAACAGCCAGTCCTGCCAGCCGGTCAGCGTGCCGAGCGCGGCCTCGTAGATGACGAAGCGGCCGTTGTCGGAGCGCGCCATCGCGGCCTGCATCGGATTCGGCGAGACGACCGCGTCGCCGATCACCTGGGCCGCCGCGGCGGTGTCGGCGAGGCCCATGCGTTTGGAGGCGTCCTGGATCGCCAGCCGGGCGAGGAGGGGGGCGGAGAGCTGGAAGGCGGCGAGCACGGCGAGCAGCAGCAGCACCGGCTTCCGGGCCTGCCGCCAGCCCTGGGCGAGCAGCAGCACGGTGTGGCCGGTGAGCAGCGCCAGCAGCGCGCCGCGGCTGAGGGTGAACAGCGTCGCCGCCTCCAGCAGCAGCAGCGCCAGCAGCCAGCGCCGGCGTTCGCGCGGCTCCGCCGCGGTGTTCCAGCCGTAGGCGGCCCAGCAGGCCGCGAACCCGAAGGTCAGGCCGGAGCAGACCGAATTCCAGCCGCCGAACACGAACCAGTTGCGCAGGCGCGAGCCGAACAGGCCTTCGGGATGCAGGGAGTAGAACACCACCAGGCTGACCAGGGCCGCCACCGCCGCCAGGACCACCAGCGGCTTGCCCAGCGCGGCCATCGCCCGGGGCAGCCGCGCCGCCTGCCAGAGCGTCAGCAGAAAGCCGGCGAGCAGCGCGCTGTTCGCCCAGCCCAGCCAGAGGCTGCGCATGTTGACGCCGGGCGATTCCAGCACCGAGGAGCGCACCATCAGCACAAACAGCAGGCCCAGGGCCGCGGTCAGCCAGCGGTCGCGGCGCAGGCCGCCCGCCAACTCCTGAACACCGCCCATGAGCAGCCAGGCGGTCACCGTCAGCAGCCCCCAGCCGAGCTGCAGCCACTGGTCGTAGAACACGAAGTAGCCGCCGAGAAAGCCTGCCGTGCCGGCCAGCAGCAGGGACTGCCGCACGGACAGCGACCGCGAACCGGCCAGGGCGGCGGTGGCGTCGGACACCCGCCAGGAACGGACGCTGGCGCTGGAGGAGGGGCGTTGAGGCACGGGCAAGGCGCTCATCTTACGCGTCCTGCCGGGGTTTTCCAGCGGGTCTTGCCGGATCCCGTCCCCGCCACCGCCGGCACCGGCTGCTTTTGCCTTTGCGCACTTCCGCCGGGCGCTGCATATCTGGCGCCATGCTCGACATCCAAGGCCAGAAGATCGCCGTCCTGCTGGGCGGCCCGGGTTCGGAACGCGAAGTTTCCAAAAAAACCGCGGAAAGCGTCATCGCCGCCCTGCAGTCCAAGGGGGCCGAGGTGGTTCCGATCGACGTCACCGGTCCCGACTTCGACTGTCCGGCCGATGTCCTCATCGCCATGAACCTGATCCACGGCACCTTTGGCGAGGACGGCCGCCTTCAGGAACTGCTCGAGCAGCGCGGCATCCGCTACACCGGCGCCGGCGTCCAGAGCAGCCGGCTCGCCTTTGACAAGGCCCTCAGCAAGGAGCGGTTCCTGGCCGCCGGCGTGCCGACCCCGCGTTCCCAGGTCTACCCGCTCGACGACAGCCAGCCGCGCGCCATCGGCCTGCCGCTCGTCTCCAAGCCCCCGCGCGAGGGCTCGAGCGTCGGCGTCAGCATCTGCCGCACCGAGGCGGAGTGGCAGCAGGCCGCCGCCACGGCGCGCCAGTACGGCGCCACCACCCTGCTTGAGGACTTCGTCGAAGGCCGGGAGCTCACCGTCGGCATCCTTGGCGACCAGGTGCTGCCGGTCATCCACATCGAGCCCGTGGACGGCTTCTACGACATCAACAACAAGTACCCGTGGATGACCGGCGCCGGCAAGACCCTCTACCACTGCCCGGCCGACCTGGACCCCGACACCACGCGCCGCGTCCAGGAAGCGGCGCTGGCCGCCTTCCGCGCCTGCGGCACCGAGGTCTACGGCCGGGTCGATGTCATGCTGCGCGCCGACAACGAGCCGTTCGTCCTCGAAATCAACACCATCCCGGGCATGACCAGCAGCAGCCTGCTGCCCAAGGCGGCGCAGGCGGCCGGCATCAGCTTTCCGGACCTCTGCGTGCGCATCATCGAGCTCTCCCTCGCCGCCCGTCCCTGAGCCGGGATCGGCGGGCCGGCGGCCGGCGGATTTTTCCAGAAATTCGTGGCGGCAACGGGCCGTTTCGGGTAATTAAGTACTGTTAACCATTGGCCGCAACTGGCGGCCAGCGGTGGTTCGCTCCCGAGACATGTTCACCTCACGGAAAGGTCCCGTCACGCCCGCCAAACCGGCTCGCGGTCCTGCCAGGAAGCAGGCCCGCAAGACCGGCGGGGTGACCATGGAGGTCTGCCTGAAGGTGGATTCGCCGAAGATCCGCGAGATGGAGAAGCGCGCGGCGCAGCGGCGCGGTTTCAAGTGGGGTTTCGGGCTGATCGTCGGCATCTGCCTCGCCGCGCTGGTCAAGATCACCGTGCAGGAGTCGTTCCTGAAAAACCCGCAGTTTGAGCTGCGCCACGTCGCCGTGGAGACGTCGGGACCGCTGCCGGTGGAGAAGATCGTGCGCGCGACCCTGCTGACGCGGGGGGAGAACCTGCTGAGCGTCGACCTGCGCGCCGTGCACAGCCGCCTGCGCCGCCTGCCGGCCATCGAGGACTTGGCCGTCGAACGCGATTTCGACGCGGGCCTGATGACGCTGCGCGTCAAGCAGCGCCAGCCGGTCGCCTGGCTGGACTGCCCCCGGCTCGGCCTGATCGCCGGCCGGCCCGAGGCCGGCCAGCTGATCGACGCACAGGGCGTGCCGTTTCCCTGCGAGGTGCTGACCGACACCCTGGCCGCGCTGCCGGTCATCCGCTACGAGGCCCTGGCCCAGAACTCTCCGGGCACCGCCATCCGCGCCCTGCAGCTGCGCGTCGCGCTGCAGCTCCTGCAGGCCTTGGAGCAGCGTTTCGAGCAGGGCCAGCCCCAGCTGCGCAGCCTCGACATCCAGACGCCCTACTCGATGGTCGCCAGCTTCACCGACCGCTCCCAGATCACCTTCGGCGTCGACGATCTGCCCCACCAGCTCGCCCGCCTGGACCGGGTGCGCCAGGAGGCCCGCGCCCGGCGCTGGGAGATCGCCACGCTGAACCTGCTCGCCCGTCAGAATGTGCCCGTCACCTTCCGCCAGCCGCCCGATCTTGCCGGTCTGCAGCCGGCGCCGGTGCTGGCGGTGCCCGTCGCCTCCACCCTCCCCGCTGCCGCCCCCGTTCGTTGATCCCTATGGCGAAGACCACCATCTACGCAGGCTTGGAAATTGGAACCTCGAAGATTTGCTTCGTCGTCGGCGAGGCGAAGCGCGACGGGGCGATCAAGATCCTCGGCGTCGGCTCGGCGCCGTCGCGCGGCGTGCGCAAGGGGGAGATCGTCGACTTCGACACCGTGCAGACCTGCATCAACGACGCGCTCGTGCGCGTCGAGGACACCAGCGAGGTGATGATCCGCAACGTCTTTCTGGGCATCAGCGGCGGCCACATCGGCAGCCTCAACAATCGCGGCACCCACCACCTGGCCCCCGACCAGACCGAGATCACCGAGGATGACGTCGAGGAGGTCAAGGAGATCGCCCGCAACGTGCCGCTGCCGCCCGACTGCATCTCGATGCACAGCATGAACAGCCAGTACATCGTCGACGGCGTCGAGGGCGTGCGCCAGCCGATCGGCCGCCAGGGCCGGCTGCTGGAGGCCGACTACCACATCGTCCACGGCGTGCTGACGCGCATCCAGAACTCGATCAAGTGCGTCAAGGAGGTGCCGATCGAAGTCGAGGACGTCGTCTTCAACGGCATCGCCGCGGCGCAGGTCGTGCTCAACCGCGACGCCAAGCGCGAGGGCGCGCTGATGATCGACCTGGGCGGCGGCACCGCCGACTTCGTGCTGTACGACGGCGGCATGCTTGCCGTCTCCGGCTGCGTGCCGCTCGGCGGCGACCACATCAGCGAGGACATCGCCGTCGCCCTGCAGATTCCGCACGGCCGCGCAGAGGCGCTGAAGGTCGGCGAAGGCAGCTGCATCTATGAGGACGTGCCCGAAGGCGAGCTCGTGCGCGTCGAGGACGACGCCGGCTACCTGCTCGGCGAGGTGGAGCGCGCCTTCCTCAACGAGGTCATCTACCTGCGCGTGCGCGAGATCCTCGAGCAGGTGCGGGCGCGCTGCGGCAGCCACATCGACCGCCTCGCCGCCGGCGTCTACCTCACCGGCGGCACCAGCCTGCTGAAAGGCATTGACGCCGTCGCGCGGGAAGTGTTTGGAATGAAGGTGACGCGCGCGGGTTCGGCTCCGGTCAGCGGCGTGACGGCCATGTTCGAAAAGCCGCAGTACTCGGCGCCGATCGGCCTCATCCGCTACGCGCAGCTGCTGGACCAGGAAAAACCGCCCCTGTCCTCCATCAAGACCATCTTCCGGCCCCTGACCGACCTGTTCCGCATCTTCTGATCCGTCCCGAGTTCCACCCTTCAACCACCTTTGCTCCCATGGTCGAATACGATCGCCACTCGCAGCGCGCCGAAGCCGCGCCGTCCGCCCTCCGCACCTGCATCGTCGGCATCGGCGGCGCGGGCAGCAACGTCCTCGACCGCATCACCCTCGACCGCACGGCGGAGGTGGAGGCGCGCCTGGTCTGCCTGCACACCGACGTGCGCGTGCTCAGCCACGCCATGGCCCCGGTCAAGATCCAGCTCGGCGCCGAGCTGG
>CAYYJK010000194.1:0-7228 GCA_964472185.1 uncultured Prosthecobacter sp. | reverse complement strand
CTTCGGCAGGCCGCCCTCGGGCAGCGCCGGCGTGTACGGCACGACCGGATAGCGCCGGGCGATCACCGCCTCGGGCAGCACGGTCCGGTGCAGCTTCACCTCGTCCAGCCAGCCGTCAAAACTCACGCTCGGCTGCCGGCCCATTGATGTGCCCAGCCAGACCTCGTCGTTGTCCACGACCGGCGCCCGCTTCGTCGCCCCGCCCATGTCCCAGGCGCCAGCGAGCGCCTCGCCGTCGATGTAGCCGCGCATCGTCTCCGGCCGGCCAAACACGTACGACACCGCGACGTGGTGCCAGCCCGTGCCGGCGCCGAAGCCGCCCGTCGTGCTCCAGCGGTGCCAGTCACCCGCCTGCCCGCCCTCGGGCCGGCTGCGAAACAGGAAGCTCAGGCGCAGGAAACCGCCGCTCTCCCAGAGCCGCAGAGCGTAGTTCTGGTTGTCCCGGGCCGCCCCGGGATTGTTCGTGCGCCCCTTGCCGAGCAGGTAGACGTTGCCGCCCTTTGGCACCGCCGCCGGGTTGACCCAGGCTTCCAGGGTGATGGCATCGCCCTGGTCGAAGTCGAACACGCTCTTTTCGCCCGGATCGCTCACCCGGATCAAGCCGGCCGCGCCGCCGCCGAGCCGCACCGAGCGGTTGGCGGCGCTGAAGCCGGCGAACTGCGGCGGTCCCGGCTGATCCAGGCTCACCCGCCCCTCCGCCCGTCCGAGATCGGGCGCGCCCGCGTCGAACCGCCAGTGCGCGACTGGCAGCGGTTCGTCGGCGCCGAAGCCGGCCGAACCGAAGCCGGCGAGAAGAAGGGGCAGGAGGCGTTTCATGCGGATCAGCAACCGGAGTTCAGGCCACTTCCCAGCCCGCACGCACGGGCTCGCGAATGAAGAGGTCGGCGGCGGGCAGCCCCACGGCCTTCATCTGAGCGGCATCCCACTCGACGGCCTTGCGGGCGCGCAGCGACAGCACGCCGAGCAGGACGATCTCGGTGAGGTGCGCGGCGTAGGCGAACGGACTGCTCGCCGGCGCGCCGCCCTTGCAGGCGTCGATCCAGTCGCGGTGGTGGCCGTTCGAACGCTTCAGCTTCGGCGCCGGCTTGCGGTACTCGGCGCGGCGCGCGTCGGGGAACAGGCGCGGCGCGCCGCCGCCGCCGTCGCACTGGATGACGCCCCGGTCGCCGATGAACAGGCAGCCGCGGCTGGGCAGCGGGAACCGGCCCAGGGCCTCCGGCGCCTGCGGGCGCAGGCCGCCGTCATACCAGGTCAGACGGATCGGCGAAGCGTCGTCCTTGCCCGGGAACTTGTAGTGGATGACCGAGCCGTGCGGCGCGATTTCGTCGTCCATGATCCCGGCCGGCAGGGCCTCGATGTGCGAGGGCAGCGGCAGGTCCATGGCGCGCACGGCGGAGTTGAGGTCGTGGCAGCCGAAATCGCCGATGCCGGTGGTGCCGAAGGCCCAGAAATCGCGCCAGGCGACGGGAAAGTAGGCGGGGTGGTAGGGGCGCGGCTCGCGCGGCCCGAGCCAGAGGTCCCAGTTCAGGCCAGCCGGAACGGGCGGCAGGTCCGCGGGCTTGGTGGTCAGCGTCGGATTCCAGCGCTTGGCGCCGACCCAGGCGTGGATCTCGCGCACCGTACCGATGGCGCCGTCCTGGATGTACTCGATCGTTTCGCGCGTGCCCAGCGAGGAGTGGCCCTGACTGCCGAGCTGCGTCGCCACGCCCGTCTCCTGCGCGACCTTCGCCACCTGCCGGGCCTCCCAGATGTTGTGGGTCAGCGGCTTCTCGCAGTAGACGTGCTTGCCGGCGCGCATCGCTGTCACCGCCACGTAGGCGTGCAAATGATCGGGCGTGGCGCAGAGGATCGCGTCGATCGATTTCTCCTGGTCGAGCATCTCGCGAAAGTCGACGTAGCCGGCGACGCGGCGGTTGGGCGTCTTCTGCGCGTAGTGCTTCTCGATCTCGGCGATTACCGGCAGCCGGCCGCCCATGCCCTTGTAGTAAAAGTTCTCCAGGCTGAACGACTCCGCCGGATCGGCGACGGCGATGATCTGGGCGTCGTCGAGCGGCAGCAGGTTGCGCACGTTCGAGCGGCCCTGCCCGCCCGCGCCGACGATGGCGATGTTCACCTTCTCGCTCGGCGGCACGAACCCCGGCCCGCCGAGCACGTGGCGCGGGACGATGTTGAAGGCGGCCACCGAGGCGGCGGCGGTTTTCAGGAACTGGCGGCGGGAGGGTGAGTCGGTGGACATGGCGAATGCAGGATACGCCGCCCACAGCGGCGGTTTGTCGCCGCACTCCGCTTCCGCGTGCCGCCCGTGTCACGGCACGTCGGCCGCCGCAGACGCCCGGGCGAGCAGCAAACCGCCGAGGACCAGGCAGCCCCCTGCAGCCGAAACCGTCCACCACCACGGCAGCGGGCACTGCCAGCCGATGGAGAGCCAGAGCGGACCGGCGGCGGTGAACGCCCAGCCCAACAGGCGCACAAGCGGCTGATAACGCGCGGGTTCGCGGGCGAGGAAGCCAAGCACGAGACCGAGAATGACCGAGGCGCTGGCGGCGTCGGCCGTCATGAAGACCGCCAGCGGATCGAGCCGCGGCTGACCGTAGCCGACGAACCAGGAGAATTTTTCCAGGGCCTGCGCCGGCAGCAGCACGCCGGGCAGACCGGTGAACATCACGAGGGCGGCGAGACGCAGGGCCAGAGCTTGGCGGGCGAGAACGGGATGGGCTTTCATCGGCGTTGGGCAGGGCGGTTGGGATTGGACAGCCATTGGAAGAGCAGGACGATGAGCAGCAGCAGAATCAGCATGCTCCAGGTGCCGTAGCGCCGGTACAGGCCGTTGGCTTCGAGAGCGGCGAAGACTGCCCACACGCCGCCGCAGAGCGCCGCCAGGAAGGGCACCGCCCAGGGATGGGCGAAGTTGAGCGTCCAGCCGAGGCCGGCAATGCGTTTCGGCACGGCGATGCGCGGATCCTCGCGACAGAAGTAGATGAACCAGAGACGCCAGTTCTGCGGGTCGTCGGTGAAGCGGGAGAGGTCGGTTTTGGCCGGTTGATCCAGGCCCGCCGCAGCCTGCACCTGCGTGCGAAACTCCGCGGCGGTGGCAAAGCGCCGCTCCGGGTTTTTTTCCAGGGCGCGCAGCACGATCTCGTCGATGCGCACATCCACCTGGACGCGCCGGGAGGGCGGCTCGGCGTGCTCGCGCGGCCTTTCGCCGGTGAGCATCTCATAGAGAACCACGCCCAGCGAGTAGATGTCCGCACGGTGATCGGACTGTCCATCCGCCTGCTCCGGAGCGGCATAGTCCGGCGTGCCCAAGGGCAGCGAAGCCAGCGGCTGGCGGGTCGGCGGCACTTCACCACCGCCGGCATCCGGCGGGCTGTGCAGCATCTTGGCGATGCCGAAGTCCGCGATCTTCACCGCACCCGACTTGTCGAGCAGGAGGTTTTCCGGCTTGATGTCGCGATGCACGATGCCGCGGCGGTGCGCACCTTGCAGGGCCTCGCAGAGGGGCGGGATGATGCTCAGCGCCTCGCGGGGTGACAAACGCCGCTCCTGAAGCACCTGGCGGAGGTTCAGCCCGTCCACATACTCCATCAGCAGATAGTAAAAGCCTCCCGCCTGGCCGAAGTCATGCACGCCGACAATGTGCGGATGATTCAAGGCGGCGAGCGCCTGCGCTTCCTTCTCAAAACGGCCGGCAAAAAAAGGATCCCCTGCCCGCTCCGGGGCGAGCAGCTTCAGCGCGACCAGCCGGTTAAGCGATTTTTGCCGGGCTTTGTAAACCACGCCCATGCCGCCACGGCCCAGGCACTCGAGAATCTCCAGCTGAGGGAAGAAGGGCGCGAGAGCCTCCGGCGTGAGCGGCGGCGGCGCGCAGGCGTCCACGGGCATCGTGTCGGCGGAAAGGTTCAAGGCCCCCAGGCGGCGGGCGCTCAAACCGTCCACGAGAGGGTCGGCGGGGCTGGATGGCGGGGGCGGTTTCATGCGTTTGAGGATGCAATAAGCAACCGCCCGGCTTTGTGGCAAAAAAGGCAAAAAAACTTCATCCGGCTCCCAGAGCGGCGATCACCGCCCGCATTTCAGCCTCGATGTCGGCCTCCTTTTCCACAGTCGCGGCGACTTCCTCGCGGAAGATCTCACGGAAACGCTTGCGCAGACGATGCACTGCGCTGCGGGCGGAAACGGCGGTCATTTTCAAAGCGGCGGCGAGCGCCTCGTAGTCCGTCTCGCCGCGCGCCGCGACGAGGCTGGGCTTCAGATGCTCATACTCCGCCTCGTGACCTGCCTCCGCATGCTCGGCCCGCAGCCGCTGCATGACCTTCTGCAGCAGGGCGAGCGCCCATTGCCGGTCAAACAGGGCATCCCCATCGCCCGGCAGGCTCGCCGCCGCCGGGAGCTCCGCCAGCGCACTCGGATCCAGTTCGAAGCGCGGAGCGCCGCCGCCGCGCTTCTGCGCCCGCAGCTGATCCCGTTCATTGGCCAGGAAGCGCTTCAGGGCCATCAGCAGGAACGACCGGAAGCGCCCGCGGGCGGGGTCCGCGGCGGCCAACCAGTTTTTGGCCAGCAGCCGGGAAAAGAATTCCTGCGTCAGATCCTGCGCATCATGCGGCGAATGCCCGCGGCCGCGCACGTAGGCATACAGGGGCGGCCAGTAGTGCCGGCAGAGCGTCTCCAACGACTCCCAAGCCTCGTCCGCCGTGTCGGACCTCGCCTGCAGCAAGACAGACCATCGGGTGGTGCGAAACGCCGATCGGCGTGTCAAAGGAGAGACGGGTGTGGGTACATCGGCCATCACTCTCATCATAAGCGACGCCACGATGATGTGGCGGAAAATTGCGTTTTGCCGAGCTTGGGTCCGCGCGCCAAAGCGTGCAGAGCGACGCTTCACGGCGTCGGGATGCGCTGGCCCAGGCAGATGCGGAAGCCGTCGCGCGAGTCGGAGTAGGTCACGCTTTTGATTCCCAGCCGGACGGCGCAGCGCGCGTTGCCCGGGACATCAAAGTAGTTGCCGCCGCGGCAGACCGGGCGCGACACCGTGCGCTGCTCCGCGTTTTCATAATGGACGTCCTCATGGCCGCCTTTGGGATCAAAGTGGTCGAAGACAAACTCCCACACGCCGCCGCACATGTCGGCCAGGCCGAAGCCGTTGCGGCCTTGGTCACCGTAGTGATCCACCGGCGACACAAACGCGAAGCCATCGCTCCAAGGCACCTTGGCGAGCGGCCAGGCCTTCGTGCGGCCCGGCAGGACATCCATGCCGGAGATGTTCAGCCTGCCTTCGCCGTCCTCAAGCTCGTTGCCCCACCAGAAATGGCGGCTCTCCTGGCTGCCGCCGCGGCAGCCATACTCCCACTCCGCCTCGGTGGGCAGGCGGTATTCCAAGGCTTCCGGCAGGCGGCCGGCTTTGCGCTCGCGTTCCGTCAGCCATTGGCAAAACGCCTTCATGTCGCGGTAGCTCACGCAAACGACCGGGTAGTCGTCCCGGTTCGGGAATCCCCAGTTCGGATCCCGCCAGCTTTTGCCCTTCACGGGCTTCCACGGGTGCGCCACGCGGGTCGTGAGCTGGTAACCGTCCCACTCGGGATCAAACACCTGCGTCTCGCCGCCGGGCTTCTCCGCATCGGTCACATGGCCGGAATCCTCCGCAAACCGCCGGAACTGCGCCACGCTGACCTCCGTGCGCCCCATCCAGAAACCGTTCTTCACCCGCATGCGCCGCGGCGTCTCGCCCTCGAAGGACTCCCGCGCCGTCCCCGGCTGCGCACCGCCCTCGACGCCCGTGGCCCAGGCTTTTTCCTGCGGCGTGCTGCCCATCATGAACTCGCCCGGCGGGATGAAAACGACCTCGAGCGGCACTCCGCCCAGATCGAGGATTTTCACGGCGCCTTGAACGGGATCGGCGGCGGGCGCCGTCACACATGAAAAGGCCAGCGCGCAGAGGATGGCGCGGTGTTTGGCGGGGACGGCGTTCATGGCGGATTTACTTTTCGAGCGTCCACTTCACGGCGTTCACCAGCAAACGCCGCACATCGGCGATGCGCAGGTCCTCCGGCGCGCCGAGGCTGGTGTAGAAGATGCGGGCCCGGTTCGGGCCGTGGCGGCGGGTCCAGGCCACCGGCTGGGGCGGCGCGGTCGCGCCGACCCCGGCGGTGCCGATGAGGATGGGCGCGGCATCGGCGGCGAGCGGCAGCACTTGGTAGAGCGACTGATGGCCGCGGATGGCCGCGGCGTTGACGCCGTCCAGCAGAGGGGTTTGGACGCCAGCCGGCACGCTGACGGCGTAAGGCAGACCCCGGGTCTCGTAGCCGGCGTTCTCGCCGCCGAGCACCTCGCGGGTGAACCCGGGCCAGATTGTCAGACCGGAATCGACGGCGTCCTTGGGCCGCGGGATGAAGGCGTGGTTGGCGGTGCGGATGCCGAGCAGCGGCCGTCCGGCAGCCAGGTGCGCGCGCACGGCGGCCATCTGTTCCTCCGGCAGGAAGCGGCGGCGCGAAAACAGGATGAGCAGGTCGGCGCCCTTCAGCGCCTCCACCAGCCCGGCAAAGTGGTGCTTCACCGGCCTGTCGCCCTCGACCAGCGTCACGCGGTGGCCGAGCGGCCGCAGCTCGCGCTCGGCCAAGGCGCGCATCGAGTTGACCGCATCGTAGTTGTCGGGCTCCTCGACCGCCATGATGACGATGTCGGCGGCGGGCGCCGCGGCGGCCAGGCCGAGCAGCAGCGCGAGAACGTGCAGAAAGCGTTTCATGGACAGGAATACGCGGCGAACCCGGCGTCTTTCCGTCCGCCCGCCTCAGCGCGCGTCGCGCTTCCGAAAGACCTGGCGGTCGAGCACGCGGCCGTCGTCGAGGGCTTTCAGCTCGGAGGTGAGCGTGCCGGCCTCGCGGTCGAGGGTGAGCAGCTGGTAGCTGGCCGACTTGTCGGAGAAAGCGGCCTGGGGATCGTGCCCGAAGCTGCCGTTGCCGCGCACCGAGCTGTTGTAGTACGTGAAGCCGTCCACCACGGTGCGTTCGGCATGGTAGCATTCGCCGGAGATGGCCAGGCTGCCCTTTTCAATGAGCCGCTTCCAGCCGCCTTCGGCATGGCGGCGCACGGTCATGCCGGTCTCGCCATACACGGTGATCACAAAGCCGGCTTGCGTGTGGTTCATGGTCTGCTCGAACCATTTGAACTGCTCGGAATCCTTGCCGAAGGCGTTGCAGGCCTGGTTCGGCTTGCCGAAGTCGCCGGTGTGGCTCAT
>CAYYJK010000193.1:0-7259 GCA_964472185.1 uncultured Prosthecobacter sp. | reverse complement strand
GCCGCGTCCAGCGTCTCGCCCGCCTTGGCGTCGAGCAGGGTGAAGTCCGTGGCCGTCTCCTCCGTGCGGCCCGCCTTCCAACCGTCGGCCGCCTGCGGCGCGGTGACGGCAACTTCGCGGATCTTCTGGACGTCGATGAAGGCCTTGTCCAGCCAGGACTCCGGCTTCGGCTCGAGGTCGTAGAAGGTGTTGCTGACCACCCAGATGGTGTCGCCATCCTCCGGGATGCGGACGAAGCGCTGGTTGCCGCCGCTGAGCGGGGTGCTGCTCTGGCCGCCGGCCACGCTGATCTGCTCGCCGAGGATCAGGGTGCGCAACACCTTGCCTTCGGCGCCGATCAGTTCGACCTGGGTGCCGACGCCGTCGGCGTTTTCGCCGGGCGGCTGGACTCGGATCTCCGCCCAGGCGCCCTTGCCCACCTGCTGCTTGCTCGAAATCTTCTGCTCGCGCAGTTCGCCGAGAATGCTGCTGATGCGGTCCAGGCTGGCGGCGTAGCCGCCGCGCTCGCTGACGCTGGCGCCCTTGCGGTCGTCGCGGATGACGACGTTGACTTCCGACTTCGCATCCTTGATGCGGATCTTGCGCACCGCGGTGATGTCAAGGCCGGGCAAGAGCAGCTCGCGCAGGCTGGCGCCGCGGCTGACGGCGGTGTTGAGGCGGGCGTTCTGCCGGTTCTGATAGACGACGGCGGTGCCGACCAGACCGGCCAGGACTGCCAGGAGAAACAGGATCTTCTTCATGGATCGTTTGAAGGAGGGGTTGAAGACAAAGCGGGGGTCAGACCGCCGCGGTGCTGACGCGGCGGCGGATGGCCAGAAGCACGCCGACGCTGATGACCAGCAGCGGCACGGCCAGGAAGTTGAGCAGGGTGATCATCGATTCGGTGAAATCGATGTCCTTGTTCTGCGCCTTCTTGATCTCGCGGATCTCGCGGTTGATGGACGCCTGGGTCTTCATCAGCTCCTCGAGCTCCTGGATCTGGCGCGGATCGGCCAGCTGGCCGTTCTTCACGCGCAGCGGGCCCATCTTCTGGGCGGTCTCGTCCAGCTTGGCCTGCAGGGCCTGGAGCTTCGGCCGGAAATCGCGCTCCACCTGCTCGCGCAGCTCGTCCATCTTGATGAACGGCCGCTGCGTGCTGGCGCGGCTGCGGACCTGCAGCAGGTCGCCGCCGCCGCTGAGCACCTCGACGGCGTTGAGCATCAGCGGCAGGTTGGAGTTCGCGGCGATGAGGCCGCCGGTCATCGGATCCTGCTGGACGCAGAGCGCGTCGAACATCATGTCCGCGTCGGCGAACAGCACGACCATGCCCTCGCTGCTGGTGGATTCCTTGACGGTGCCGTCGTCCTTGGGCGCGGCCGCGTCGGCCGGTTTCCCGCCTTCCGCGGCCTTCGGCGCGCCGGCATCGTCCTGGGCGCCGCCCGCCTCCTTGGTCTCCGCCGGCCCCTTCGGCTTGCCGCCCGGGAAGGCGGTCTTGAACTTGCCGGACAGGCGCACCGCCATGACCTGGCGGCGGCCGCTCGGATTGAACGAGGTCATGCGCTCGCTCATGAGCTTCTCGGCGGCGGTCGCGTCGATCAGCTCGCTGGCTTCGGAGCTGCTGACCAGCACGCTGGCTTCAATGCCGTCCTTCTTGTCGAGGTTGAACGAACCGGCCATGAGCATGCGCAGCGTCTGCAGGTCCGAGGTGATCCGGTCCTCCGTGCTGAGCGCCTCGCGCGGCAGCTGCAGCTCCACCGGGTTCTGCCCGCCCTGGGTGACGCCGCGGTAGTTCACGTCGGCGACGATCTGGGTCTTGTTGTAGCCGACGCCCCAGGCCTTGAACAGGTTGGCGAGGTCCGAGGAGGGGTTGACGACGCCGCCGGGCTGGCCGGTCATCGGGTTCGGCTGGCCGCTGTAGACGCGCTGGGCGACGATGCTCTGCGGGTCGACGAGGGCGATGACCTTGCCGCCCTTGAGCAGGTACTGGTCGATGGCGTATTCGGCCGCCTCGGTGATGTCGGCCGGATGGATGACCAGGAGGACGTTGACGTCGGCGTCGATCTTGTCGGAACCGATCGGGATCTCGCGCACCTCGTAGTCCATGCGCAGGCGCTGGATGAGCACCCAGGGCTGCTGACCCTGCTGGCGCTGGAAGGGGAACATCGGCGAGCCCATGATCGGCATGGGGCTCATGACGCCGACCACGGTCTTGGTGGTCTGCGACACCTTCTGGATGGCGCGGGCGATGTTGTACTCCAGGGCGGTCTCCTCGTTGGGATTGAGGAAGGGCAGCACCTCCTTCTGGGCGGCGCACTGGATGGCCATGCCCAGGTAGATGTTGTCGCCGTTGGCGTTCACCTGCATGCCCTGCAGGTCATCCTCGCGCGCCTTGTCCTCGTCCTCGGTGTTCGGGTTGGGCGCCAGCTTCTCGAGGATCAGCTTGCCTTTGGAGGCCTTCTGGAACTCGAGCAGCAGGTCCTGGACGGTGCGCGAGTGCGACTTCAGCATCGGCGGCATCACGCGGTCCTCGGTGGACACGTAGTAGCGCACCGTCACCGGCTTGTCGGGGTTGAGCCGGTCGAGGATGTTGCGGGTGCCCGAGGACAGCGTGTAGAGCTTGTTCTGCGTGAGGTCGACGCGCAGGTTGCCGAAGCCCAGCCCGCCGACCAGGAAGTTCACGACGACGACGATGGCGATGACCAGCAGGGCCGTGATGCCTGCGGTGCCTTCTTTGCTGTTCAGATTCATGGGATGCGTTGGAGGAGGTTTCGCGGGGAAATCAGGCGCGTTTCGAGCGCAGACCCAGGTGGGTGACCACCAGGGCGACCACGATCACGGAGAGGAAGTACAGCACGTCACGGAACACGAAGATGCCCTTCGACATCTCGTAGAAGTGGTCCATGAAGCTCAGGTAGCTGACGAAGCGGACGACCACCTCCAGCGAGGAGGGCAGCGTGCGCACCACCCAGTCGGTGAAGCCGGGGTAGCCGATGAGCGTCAGCGAGATGCACAGGGCGACCGAGACGATGAAGCAGACCACCTGGCTGCGGGTGTAGGCGCTGGCGGCGCTGGTCACCGCGAGGCAGCCGAGCGCGTAGAGGTAGCTGGCCGCATAGCCGGTCAGGATCGGCCCCGGATCGGGGTCGCCGAGCCAGCAGACGGTGAGCACGACCGGGAAGGTCAGCGCCAGGCCGATCAGCCAGACCATCGCCGCGGCGATGAACTTGCCGATGATCGCCTGCCACGGGGAGAGCGGCATGGTCATCAGCAGCTCGAAGGTGCCGAGGCGGTGCTCCTCGGACCACAGGCGCATGCCGACGGCGGGCGCCAGAACGATGTAGATCCACGGGTGCCAGAAGAAGAACGGCTGCGTCAGGGACGCGTTGTCCGAATCCAGGAAGCGGCCGAAGAAGAACGTGAAGCCCATCGAGGCCAGCAGGAAGATGACCACGATGACATACAGCACCGGCGAGTTGAAGTAGGAGAGGAACTCCCGTTTGAAGATCGCCAGGGTGTTCGCCAGATCTCGATTTTTCATGAACAGTCGGTTGGGAAGGGTTTGCCTGAGAGGTTATTTCACCAGATCGGAGCGCGTGATGGCGCGGAAGACTTCGTCCAGCTTGCCCTCGATGTGGGCCAGCTCCTCGAGCTTCCAGCCGCGGGCCTGGGCCAGCGAGGAGACCTCGAGGGCGATCTCGACGCCCTGGCGGCCCTTGACCGGATGCAGCAGGCCGCGGAAGGCGGCGCCGCTGTCCGCAAGCGTCTCGACGCTGCCGACGCCCGCCAGCTTGCGCAACTCCTCGGCCACGCCGGCGCCCTGCAGGCTGACGCGCACCGAGCCGGCGCCGGCGCCGCGCTGCTTGAGTTCGTCCGGCGTGCCGTCGGCGACGACCTTGCCGCGGTCAATGATGATGGCGCGCGTGCAGGCCGCCTCCACCTCCTCCAGGATGTGGGTGGAGAAGATGATCGCCTTGTCCTGGCCCATGCGCTTGATCATGGCGCGCACCTCGTGCTTCTGGTTCGGATCCAGGCCGTCGGTCGGCTCGTCGAGGATCAGCACATCCGGGTCATGGATGATGCTCTGGGCGAAGCAGGTGCGGTGGCGGTAGCCCTTGGAGAGCGTGTCGACGCTCTGGTTGCGGACGCTGTGCAGGAAGCACATGTCCAGCGCCCGGTCGAGCGCCTTGGCCTTGGCCGCGCCGCTCAGGCCGCGCATCTCGGCGCAGAAGCCGAGGAAGGAGGCCACCGTCATGTCGGAGTACAGCGGGGCGTTTTCCGGCAGGTAGCCGATCGAGCGCTTGGCCAGTTCCGGCTCCTCGAGCATGTCGACGCCGCCGATCCGGACGCGGCCGGAGGTGGGGCGGAAGTAGCCGGTCACCATGCGCATCGAAGTGGACTTGCCGGCGCCGTTGGGCCCGAGGAACCCGAGCACCTGGCCTTTTTCCACGGCGAAGGAGACATCGTCCACCGCCACCTTCGCACCGAACACTTTTCGGAGGTTTTGCACTTGGATCATACTGTCAGTTTCATGGTTGTTTGAGGTTGCTTGAAAAGGACCGCAGTGTGACAGAGCGACACAACGGAGCGTTCAAAACGCACGGGGCGCTTTATGGACACCGGGGCCCGGTTTGCAAACGATTTTCTGCCCAGAAACCCGCCCCCAGCCCCGTCGGCCCAGCTCCGCCAACGGCCGGCCGTCCATTTCACGCTCGACAGGCGGGCTTCCTTTCGACTAAAACGCCGCTCCTCATGAAACGCGTCCCCCTTTCCTCACGCCGCCAGTTCCTGGCCCGCTCGGCCGCCGCGCTCGGCTTTCCGAGCATTGTTCCGGCCAGCGTGTTCGGCCAGAACGCCCCCTCGAACCGCATCACCATGGCGGTCATCGGCTGGGGCATGATGGGTCCGGGCAACACCGGCAAGTTCCTGGCCGAGGCCGACTGCCAGGTGGTCGCCGCCTGCGACATCGACACGCGCAACCTGGAAAAGGCGGTCGGCACGGTCAACCGCTACTACAAGAACCAGGACTGCAAGGGGTACCGCGACTACCGCGAGGTCATGGCGCGCGGCGACATCGACAGCGTCATGCTGGCCCTGCCCGACAACTGGCATGCGCTGACGTCCATTGAGGCCGCCCGCAACGGCAAGGACATCTACGGCGAAAAGCCCCTGGCGCGCACCATCGCCGAGCAGCAGGCCATTGTCCGCGCCGTGCAGCGCTACGGCCGCATCTGGCAGACCGGTTCCTGGCAGCG
The DNA here is from genome assembly GCA_964472185.1 of uncultured Prosthecobacter sp. Taxonomy (GTDB): domain Bacteria; phylum Verrucomicrobiota; class Verrucomicrobiia; order Verrucomicrobiales; family Verrucomicrobiaceae; genus Prosthecobacter. The sequence continues at coordinate 2,028 of CAYYJK010000193.1, read as the reverse complement.
CAGCGAGGACAACTTCCGCATCGGCGCGGAGGTCGTGCGCAACGGCCTGATCGGCAAGCTCACCCGGGTCGAGGTCGGCCTGCCCGCCGGCCACAACGACTTCGCCAAGACCGGCGACAAGCGCAGCGTCACGCCGCCGCCGCCCGAACTCGACTACGAGATGTGGATCGGCCCGGCCGCGATGCAGGACTACATCGAATGCCGCGTGCACAAGAACTGGCGCTGGGACTACAACATCGGCGGCGGCCAACTGCTCGACTGGATCGGCCACCACTGCGACATCGCCCACTGGGGCATGGACATGGATTCCGGCGGCCCGCTGGAGGTTCGGCCCCTGCAGGTGGACATGCCGCCGCGCACGGACATCTGGAACACCGCCACCCGCTACCGCGCCGAGGCTCTCTACCCCGGCGACGTCCGCATGACCATCGCCGGCGGCCATGACGACATCCGCATGGGCACCCGGTGGATCGGCACAGACGGCTGGGTGCAGGTCAACCGCGGCTCCTACGACGCCTCCAAGCCGGAGCTGAAACGGATCGTCAAGAAGCGCGAGGGCGATCGCGTGGTCGAGGCCGCCGCCGCCCCCAAACTGGGCGACGACGTCATCAAGACCCGGCTCTATGAAACCCCGGGCCATCACCGCAACTTCCTCGACTGCGTCAAGAGCCGGAAGCCCACGGTCACGCCGGTGGAAACCGCTCACCGCAGCGCCACACCCGGCCACCTGGCCCTGATCGCCTTCCTGGTCAACCGCCCGATCAAGTGGGATCCGGTCAAGGAGGAGATCGTCGGCGACCCCGAAGCCGCCAAGCTGCTCGGCCGCGAGTACCGCGGCCCGTGGAAGCTGGAGGCCTGAGACTACCGGGCAGCGGGAATCTCGTTGAGCGTGTAGTAGGCCACCGGGTGCAGCAGCGGCTGCGCTTGGCCGTTCTTCACGCCGTCGAGATGCAGCTCGTGGATGTGCCCGCGGGTCAGCGGCGCCACGGTCAGGCGCACGGATTTGCCGTCGGCCGCCACCTTGGCCGCGGTGATTTTGGGCAGCACCTCGTCGATCTCCGGACCGCCGTAGTCCTCACGGTAGGCGTAGGTGAAGGCGCGCAGGCGGTAGCTGGCGGGATCGCCGGCCGACTGCGCCTCGACGGGCTGCGTGAAGGTCAGCTCGAAGCCGTCGGACTTGGCGCGCATCTCGTGAATTTCAAACGGGGTGGCGCCGGTCCACTCGAGCCGCTCGAAGCAGTGCGGTTTGCCGCCGCGCGCGCCCCAGCCGCGGTCGCTGCCGCCGACGTAAAGCCTCCCCTCCGCATCCATGCGCCCGCCGACCAGGCCGCTGGCGAAGCCGGAACGGAACGGGATCACCACGCCCTGGCGGATGCCGTTGACGGTCTCGAGGAAGACGCGGCTGATGTTGCTGTGGCTCTGGTCGGCGATGAACAGCTGCCGGGCGAAAGGACCGAATTTGCCGCCGGTTTCGTCGCAGACGATGAAGGTCGAGGAGTTGCCGATTTTGCCGTGCACCATGTAGACCGCCGGCGGCAGCAGCTGCTTGATGCGCTGGCGCTCGGTCACCATGCGGCCGGGATCCCCCTGCGGGTTCGGCTGGCCGCGCTTGCGGCCGTTGAGAAAAGCCGCGGGGATGGGATCCTCCGGCCGGGGCCCCATGTGGGGTGCCTGATCGTACCAGACGTTGCCCGCCGGATGCCCCTGGAAGCTGCCCGGCACCAGATGCTGCAGCGTGCACGAGCCGTGCCAGGGCCCCTGGTTGTCGACGTAGTAGACCTCGCCGTCGGCGTCAAAGCCCATGCCTCCCGGGCTGCGGATGCCGCTGGCCGCGGGTTCCATGCGGCCATCCGGCTTGATGCGCAGCGCCCAGCCGCGGAACGGCGCCTGGCTGCTGAAGGAACCGGTCAGGCAGAGCGTGACCCAGAGATCGCCGTTGCGGTCGAAGCGCGAACCGAAGGCGTACTCGTGGTAGTCGCCGGAGACGCCCCACTGGTCGTTGACGTTCTCGAACACGTCGGCGCGGCC
>CAYYJK010000192.1:0-7313 GCA_964472185.1 uncultured Prosthecobacter sp. | reverse complement strand
CGAGCTGATCCGGCCGTTTGCCAAGTGGGTCACCACCGGCCTGCCTTACGTCCTCGCCAAGGCTGGCCAGAGCCTGGACGGCCGCATCACGCGTCCGCCCGGTGAAGGTCCCTGGATCACCAGCGAGGCCGCGCGGGCCCACGGCCGGCGCCTGCGGGCCCGGGTGGATGCCATCCTGGTCGGGGCGGAAACCCTGCGTCAGGACGATCCGCAGCTCACCCTGCGCGAGGGACCGCCCGGCAAGGAGCAGCCTTGGCGGGTCATCCTCACCCGCAGCCGACAGTTGCCAGCCCAAGCCCGGGTGTTCACCGACGCCTTCAAGGACCGTACGCTCGTCCTCGCTGGACTGAGCCTGCGCGAGGCCCTGCTTGAACTGGGCCGGCGTGGCGTGGTCAGCGTGCTCATCGAGGGCGGCGCCAACGTCCTCGGCCAAGCCTTTCGCGACCGGCTGGTCGACGAGGTGCACTGGTACCTTGCCCCGCGCCTCTGCGGCCGCGGCCTGCCGTCGATCGCCGGCGACGACTGGACCGCCTCGGTGGCCCTCGATGGCGTGCAGGTCGAACAGCTCGGCGACAACCTCTGCCTGACCGGCCGCCCGGTCTGGCCCAACGCGGAGGCCGGCGCCGCATGAGTCGCCCCGCCGTGTTTTTCGACCGCGACGGCGTGGTCAACGTCTCGCCCGGCGCCGGTTACGTCCTGAGCTGGCGGGAGTTCCGCTTCAGTCCCGGCATCATCGACGCCTTGCGGCTCTGCCGCGCGCGCGGCTACGCCACCGTCCTGGCCACCAGCCAGCAGGGGGTCGGCAAGGGGCTCATGAGCCAGGCGGATCTCGACGACATCCATGCGCGCATGCAGGCCGAACTGGCCCGCCACGGCGCCGCTTTGGAGGCCGTTTACGCCTGCACCTGCCTGGGCAGCGACCCCGGCTGCACCTGCCGCAAGCCGAGCGCCGAGATGCTGCTGCGCGCCGCCGCCGAGCACGATCTGGACCTGTCGGCCAGCTGGCTGGTCGGCGATGCCGACCGCGACATCGAGATGGGGCACAATGCCGGGGTCCGGCGGACCATCCGCATCGAGAGCGAGAATCCGCACCGGGTGCCGGCCACCCACACCCTGCCCGACACCACCGGCTTGGCGGCCCTGCTGGAGCAGGTGCTGGAGCCGGCGGAAAAACGCTAAGCCGCCCGGCGCCTGCTGTCGCCACGGCGGTTGCGGCCGCCGGAACCGACTCAGGATAGTCCATGGCGAATGCTCGCACCCTGCATGGCCGGCACCGTTCCCTGTGGCATGGTGCTGCCCAGCATGAAGTTTTTTGTCGCCGCCCTCGTCCTGCTCTGCCCGGCCGGCTTGCTTCGTGCCCTGGAGCCGGCGCGCTTCAGCCGCGACATCCTGCCGCTGCTGTCGGACAACTGCCTGAGCTGCCACGGCCCCGATGAAGGACAGCGCAAGGCCGACCTGCGCCTGGACACGCGCGAGGGCGCGCTGGCCGTGATCCAGCCCGGTGACCCGGACGGCAGCGAGCTGCTGCGCCGTCTGGTCAGCCGGGATCCCGACGAGGTGATGCCGACGCCCGAGTCGCACAAGCCGCGCTTCACGGTCGAGCAGGTCGAGCGCGTGCGCCGCTGGATCGCCGCCGGCGCGCCTTGGGGGAAGCATTGGGCCTTTGAGCCGCCGGTGCAGGCGCCGCTGCCCCGCGCCGGGCATCCGGTCGACGCCTGGGTCGATGAGCGGCTGGCCCGCGAGGGGCTGCAGCGCTCGCCGGAGGCGGACCGGCCGACGCTGATCCGCCGGTTGTCCTTCGACCTCACCGGCCTGCCGCCGACGCCGGAGGAGGTGGCGGCCTTTGTCCAGGACCCGCATCCGGAGGCCTATGAGCGTCTGGTGCGGCGCCTGCTCGCCTCGCCGCATTACGGCGAGCGCCTGGCCATGTGGTGGCTGGACGCGGCGCGCTACGCCGACACCGACGGCTTTCAGTCGGACGCGACGCGCACCAACTGGCCCTGGCGCGACTACGTGGTCGAGTCGTTCAACGCCAACAAGCCCTTCGACCAGTTCACGCTCGAGCAGTTCGCCGGCGATCTGCTGCCCGGCGCCACGCCGGAGCAGAAGCTCGCCACCTGCTTCCACCGCAACCACATGACCAACGGCGAGGGCGGTCGAGACAAGGAGGAGTCGCGGATCGACTACGTCATCGACCGCGTCAACACCACCGGCACGGTCTGGCTCGGGCTGACGCTGGGCTGCGCGCAGTGCCATTCGCACAAATTCGATCCGGTCTCGCAGGCGGACTACTACCGGCTGTCCGCCTTCTTCAACAGCATCGACGAGGACGGCGCTGCCGGAAAGGGCGCCAAGCCCTACCTGAACTACCAGTCGCCGCACGCGCCGGCGGCGGTCGCCGAAGCCGGTGTCCTGGTCGACCAGCGCCGCCGCGCCGAGCAGGCCGCCCGCCGCGCCGCCGAGGCGCCGTTTGCCGCCTGGCTGGCGGAGCAGGCGGGCCGGCTGCGGCCGGACTACCGGGCGTGGCAGCTCTTGCGCGGTGCCGTCGAGGCCCAGGAAGGCACGCGGCTGGTCCAGGAGGCCGATGGCAGCGTCCAAGCCGGCGGCCCGAATCCGAAGCAGGACGATTACCGGCTCATCGCCCGCGTGAACCTGCCCCGCATCACCGGCCTCAAGCTGGAGGTGCTGCCGCACCCGACGCACACAGCCGGCAGGCTGTCGCGCGGCGCTGCGGGCGAGTTCATCCTCACCGACCTCAAGCTGCAGGTGCGCAGGCGCGGCAGCTCCCAGGTGCGCGATGTCCTGATCGCCGACGCCGTGGCCGACGCGGAGGGCGGCAAAAACACCGCGCGCGAGTACGGCGCCGTTCGCGGCACGCTCGACGACGATCCCCGCAACGGCTGGACCACCAAGGGCGCTCCCAATCGCCCGCCGCACACCGCCGTCTTTGCCCTGGCCGAGCCGCTGGTGCTCGAGGCGGGCGAGGAACTGGCGGTCGAATTGCGCCAGCGCTCGACCACCGGCGACGCCAACATCGGCCGCTTCCGGCTCTGGGTCACCGACCAGCCCGGGCCGGCCGTGCGCAGCCTGCAGCCCGCGCCTCTGGAACAATGGGCCGGCTTGGCCGCGCGGGCTGCGGGCGATCTGACGCCCGCGCTGCGCGACCGGCTGCTGGCGCAGTTCCTTGAGGAGCATGCGCCTTATCAGGCCGCGAAGCAGGCCTTGGCGCGGGCCGACGCCCAGTTGCAGGAGGCCCAGGCCGCCGCCGGCAAGCTTGCGGTCATGGTTCTGGCCGAGCGCAAGACGCCGCGTGCGACCCATGTGCTGGAACGCGGGGTCTGGGACAAGAGGGGGGCGCCGGTGGAGCGCGGCGTGCCCGAGGCCCTGGCGCCCTGGCCGGCCGGGGCGCCGCACGATCGGCTGGGCTTGGCGCGCTGGCTGACCGCGCCGGACCATCCGCTGACCGCGCGTGTGGCGGTCAACCAGGTCTGGCAGCTGCTGTTTGGCGCCGGCCTGGTGCGCACGCCGGACGACTTCGGCCTGCAGGGCCAGCCGCCCACGCATCCGGAGCTGCTCGACTGGCTGGCCGTCGATTTCCGAACGCATGGCTGGGACCTCAAGCGTCTGATCACCCGCATCGTCACCAGCAGCACCTACCGGCAGACCTCCGCAGCCTCGGCGGAGCGGATCGCCCGCGACCCTCAGAACCGGCTGCTCGCGCGTGGGGCGCGCTTCCGCCTGCCCAGCTGGATGCTGCGCGACGCGGCGCTGAAACACGCCGGCCTGCTCAACCCGCGTCTCGGCGGCCCGCCGGTGCGGCCCTACCAGCCTGAGGGGGTCTGGGAGGAGATCTTCATGGGGCGCTTCACCTACCAGCCCAGCGAGGGCGCGGCGCAGTACCGGCGCACACTCTACGCCTTCTGGCGGCGCAGCATCGCGCCCACCTTCCTGTTCGACAGCGCCCAGCGCCGCGTCTGCGAAGTCGGAGTCAGCCGCACCAACACGCCGCTCCAGGCCCTGACCCTGCTCAACGACCAGAGCCTGCGCGATGCGGCCCAGGCTCTGGCGCAGCGTCATTTCGCCGCCGGCGATCCCGTGGCCGGCCTCGGCCGGCTGGTGTTTGGCGTGCTCGGCCGAGCCGCCGCCCCGGACGAACTGGAAGTGCTGCAACGCGAGTTCGTCCGGGCCCGTACCCATTACCGGCAGCATCCACGCGAGGCCGCCCGCTACCTCGGCGCGGCGTCGCCGGCCGCGGCCGCCCTGCCCGAACTCGCCGCCGGCGCCCTGGTCGCCAGCCTGGTGCTCAATCTCGACGAAGCCCTCACCCACGAATGACTGCGTTCCGCGCTCCCCTGCTGATCCTGCCTTTGGCCGCCGCGCTGCCGCTCGCCGCGGCCGTGCCGGCGCGGATCGAATTCAACCGCGATGTCCGGCCCATCCTCTCGGACAACTGCTTTTACTGCCACGGCCCGGATGCGAACCATCGCGAAGCCGATCTGCGCCTGGATCTGCGCGCCGAGGCGCTGCAAGGCAAGGCCTTCGTGCCCGGCCGGGCGCAGGACAGCGAGCTCATGGCGCGCATCCTCACGGACGAGGAGGACGACCTCATGCCGCCGCCGGACTCGCACAAGAAGCTGACCGCCGACCAGAAGGAGATCCTGCGGCGCTGGATCGACCAGGGCGCCGAGTACCAGCAGCACTGGGCCTACGAGAAGCCGGTCAAAGCGGCCGTGCCCGCCGGGCAGAACGGGGTCGACGTGCTGGTGCGCCGGCGCCTCGCCGAAATCGGCCTGAAGCCCTCGCCTGAAGCCGACCGGCGCACCCTCATCCGCCGCTTGTACTTCGACCTGCTCGGCCTGCCGCCGACGCCGCAAGCGGTGGCCGATTTTGCCGCGGACCGGCGCGCCGACGCCTACGAGCAGCTGGTCGGGCAGCTGCTCAAGAACCCGCACTACGGCGAGCGCATGGCGCTCGGCTGGCTCGACGTCGTGCGCTTTGCGGACACCATCGGCTACCACAGCGACAACTCGCGCAACGTCTGGCCGTACCGCGACTGGGTGATCCAGTCGTTCAACCGCAACAAGCGCTTCGACCGCTTCACCCTCGAGCAGATCGCCGGCGACCTGCTGCCGGACGCCAGCCCGGAGACGCGCATCGGGTCCGCCTTCAACCGCCTGCTGCTGACGACCGAGGAGGGCGGCGCCCAGGCCAGGGACTACGAGCAGCGCATGCTCACCGACCGCGTCCGTGCCGTCGGCACCGCCTGGCTCGGTCAGACCACCGGCTGCGCCCAGTGCCACGACCACAAGTTCGACCCGATCACCATGCGCGACTTCTACACGCTCGGCGCCTTCTTCGCCGATCTGAAGGAGCCGATCATCGGCAAGCGCGAGGATGGCATGGTGGTGGCCACGCCCGAGCAGGAAGCCCGGCTGGCGGCGCTCGATGCGGCGCAGGGCGAAGCCAAGGCGCGGCTCGCCGCCGTGCTGCCCAAGCTGGAGGCCGCGCAGCGGCAGTGGCTGGCCGATCTGGCCGCCGGCAAGGTCAAGCTGGCCGAATTGGCTCCGGACGCCCGCGCGGCGGAGGCCGACAAGAAGGCGGCGCAGCAGGTGCTCGCCCTTGCCAAAAAGCCCGCGAAAGACTGGAACGCCAGGCAGAAGCAGGCTGTGGAGGCCTACTACCGCGGCAAGGTGAACCGTACCTTCCAGGCCGAACTGGCGGCGGTGGACAAGGCCGCCGCGGCCCGCAAGGCCTTCTACGACCCGCTGCCGAAATGCCTCGTCTCCGTGAGCGACTCCAACCGGCGCACCGTGCGCATCCTGCCGCGCGGCAACTGGATGGACGAGAGCGGCGAGGTGGTGAAGGCCGCCCTGCCCGGCTACCTGCCGAAACCGAAGATCGAGGGCCGCGAACCGACCCGCCTGGATCTGGCGCAGTGGCTGGTCTCGCGTGACAACCCGCTCACTGCGCGCACGGTGATGAACCGGCTCTGGAAGCAGTTTTTCGGCACCGGCCTGAGCAAGGTGCTCGACGATCTTGGCGCCCAGGGCGAACCGCCGGTCAACCCGGCGCTGCTCGACTGGCTCGCCTGCGAATTCATGGACAGCGGCTGGGATGTCCAGCACATGGTGCGCGTCATCGTCACCAGCCAGACCTACCGGCAGGTGTCCACCGCGACGCCGGAACTCGCCGCTGCCGACCCCTACAACCGCGAGTGCGCCCGCCAGAGCCCCTTCCGCCTCGACGCCGAGCTGGTGCGCGACAACGCGCTGGCCGTTTCCGGTCTGCTGGTGCCGAAGATCGGCGGTCCCAGCGTGAAGCCCTACCAGCCCGCGGGCTACTGGGAGAATCTCAACTTTCCGCCGCGCGAGTGGCAGAACGACCAAGGCGAAGGCCTGCACCGCCGCGGTCTTTACACCTGGTGGCAGCGCAGCTTCCTGCATCCCTCATTGCTCGCCTTCGATGCGCCCAGCCGCGAGGAGTGCACGGCCGAGCGCAACCGTTCGAACATTCCCCAGCAGGCGCTCGTGCTGCTCAACGACCCGACCTACGTCGAAGCCGCCCGCGCCTTCGCCGCGCGCATCCTCTCCGAGTGCCGCGGCGACTCCGCGCGGCGTCTGAACTGGGCCTGGCAGCAGGCCCTGCAGCGGCCGCCGGCCGCGGCGGAGCGGCAGACGCTCGCCGACCTGCTCGCCCGCCACCTGGCGGAGTACCGGCAGGACGGCGCCGCCGCGGAAGCCCTGCTCAAGACCGGCGCCGCTCCGGTGCCGGCGGGGCTCGATCAGGCCGAGCTCGCCGCCTGGACGCACGTCGCCCGCGTGCTGCTCAACCTGCACGAAACCATCACCCGCGCCTGAGCCGCCATGAACGCGATCCCCGCCCAAACCCGCCGCGCCTTTCTTGGCCGCGGCACGCTGGGGCTCGGCTCGGTGGCCCTGGCGGCGCTGCTGCAACCCGGCCTGCTGCGCGCGGCCGGCGCGCGCGGCGTGCTCGGCTCCCTGCCGCTGCCGCAGCGGGCGAAGCGGGTCATCTGGCTGACCATGGCCGGAGGTCCTTCCCAGCTCGAGCTCTTCGATTTCAAGCCGAAGCTCGCTGCAATGGACGGCCAGCCGATGCCGGAGTCGTTCACCAAAGGCCAGCAGCTCGCGCAGCTCCAGGGCCAGCAGCTGGTCTGCAAGGGACCGATGTTCGCCTTCCGCAAGTTCGGCCGCTGCGGCATGGAGCTGTCGGAGCTGCTGCCGCACACCGGTTCCATCGCCGACGAGATCTGCCTGGTGCGCTCGATGACGACGGAGGCGATCAACCACGATCCG
>CAYYJK010000191.1:0-7324 GCA_964472185.1 uncultured Prosthecobacter sp. | reverse complement strand
GCGTGTTCGGCGCGGGAAACGTAGCCGTTCCGGTCCGTGTCGAGGCGCCCAAAGTGGGGCCGTGCGCGTTCCGGCAACTCCTCGCTGGAGAGCCTGCCGTCGTGATCGCGGTCGGCCAGTTCAAACAGGCGCGCGTGTTCCGCCGCCGGCGGCTGCTGAGCAGGCAGGGCGTGGGCGAGCAGAAGACCGAGGGGCAGCAGCAGGCGCAGGTTCATGGCTTGAACTGCAACCCGCGGGCCGCGGCGGAGTTGCAGCCTACTCCGCCGGCTCCATCGAGGCGCGCATGGAGCCCTGGCTTTCCTTCATGCGCGGATCCGCGCCGAATTCGTGAATCTGCTCCACGCGCAGTTCGGCCAGTTCCTTGTGGCAGGTGATCACGATGACGCGGCCGCAGCGGTCCACCTCGCAGGCGATCTGGTACCCCTTCTTCAGGTCGAACCCGAAAATGCCGACCATCATCTCGATGACGTACTCGTACGTGTGGGTGTCGTCATCGTGCAGGATCACGTGGTATGGAGGCTCCAGCTCCGGCTGCAACCAAGGCTGCACCGGCGCGATGCGCGGCTGCACCGGCGACGAGCCGGCCTGGAACCATGACAAAACGCGGCCTTTCACGTCCGCACCCTGCATCCATCTCCGCAGTTTCTCAACCGGATCCCCGCAGAAAGGCCCGCCCTCCGGTTCCGGAAGGCGGGCCTGGACAGGCAAAATCCGGATCAGTTGTTGCCGACCATGAACAGCATGGTGTCGCCATCCCGGTAGACCTTCAGCAGCACGGTCTTCTCCGTGGCCTTGGCCAGGGTCCGCGCCTCGGCGACGCTGGTCACCGGTTTGCGGTTCACCTGGGTGATGACATCCCCTTCCTCGACTCCCATGGCCGCGGCCCGGCTTTCCGGGTTGATCTGGGTCACGATCACGCCCTGCACGTCCTCGGGGATGTCATAGCGCTCGCGGATCGGCCGGGTCAGGTTCTGCACGGTCATGCCCGGAATCAGCTCGCCCGGGGCGCCGCCGCCGGAATTGCTGCGCGGCAGCTCGCCCTGCGCCAGAGCTTCGGCAGGCAGTTCCTCCAGCATGGCCTTGAGCTGCACCGACTTGCCATCGCGCAGCACGTTCAGCGTGACGGGCGACCCAGGCTTGCGGCTGCTGACGATCAGGCGCAGCTTGGAGCTGCCGTCGACACGCTGGCCGTCGACCTCAGTGACCACGTCGCCGACCTCCAGGCCGGCGCGGTCGGCCGGCGAATCGGCGCTGACCTTGCGCACCAGAGCGCCGCCCTGGTCCTTGAGGCCGAGCAGCTCGGCCTTCTCGCGGTCCAGATCCTCCAGCAGGATGCCGAGGTAGCCTCGCTTGACGGTGCCGACGTCGATCAGGTCCTCGACGATGCGCATGGCCATGTTGATCGGAATGGCGAAACCGATGCCGGCGTTCATGCCCGAACGGGACAGGATGGCGGTGTTGATGCCGACGACACGGCCGAGCGAGTCGACCAGCGGCCCGCCGGAATTGCCCGGGTTGATCGAGGCGTCGGTCTGGATGAAGTCCTCATAGCCGGCCACCCGGCCCTGGCCGACAATGCCCATGCCGCTGCGGCCCAGGGCGCTGACGATGCCCTGCGTCACCGAGCGGTTGAGCTCCATCGGGGCGCCGGCGGCGAGCACGATGTCGCCCACGCGCAGCGTGTCGCTGTCGCCCAGGGTCGCCTGCGGCAGCCCCGCGACCTCGATTTTGATCAGCGCCACGTCCGTGAGAGGGTCGGAACCGACCACCTTCGCCAGGTGGGTCTTGGTGGTGCCGTTGGTCTCGACCACGACCTCGATCTTCTCCGCCTCGCCAACCACGTGGTTGTTGGTGAGGACGTAGCCGTCGCCGGAGATGATGAAGCCGGAGCCGACGCCGTTGGGCCGCTCGGGCTGTTCCTGTGGCGGCGCCTGGCGGCGGCCGCGCGGAGCGGACGGATCGTCTTCCAGCCCCTCCTCGCCGAAGAAGCGCCGGAAAAACGGCCGCAGCTGCGGCGGGATGTCCTCGATCGTCGGCTGGCTGGCGGCCTTGCCGCCATAGGCGAAGATCGTCACCACGCTGGGCAGGATCTTCTCCACCACGCCGGCGTAGCTCATCTGCAGCTGGCCGCCGGCGGGCAGCGAGCTGGCGTCCTTGAGCAGGCGGGTCTGGAAGTCCGCAAACTTGCCGCCAGCCGGCTTGGGTTGGGGCTCCTGGGCGGAAGTCTGGCCGAGCCAGAGCAGGCTGCCGGAGGCCAGGGTCAGAATCAGGCGATGGGGGGTGTTCATGGGTGGAAGGTGCGTCGAACGGTTCACATCAACGCGCAGTGCCTACAGACGGCAACCGCGGGCAGGTGTTGAAAACTATTCCACACACAAAAACGCCCCCCGGCGACGTTTTAGCGCCTCTTGCCCGACTATTTTTTCCGGGCTTCGGCGGTGGCTTTGTCCATGACCTCCTTGAGCGTCACTTCGGCGCCGCCGCGGCGCTTGCTCTCGTCGGCCGCTTCCATGAACGCGTAGATCTCCAGGGTCTCCTCGGGCGTGACCGGCGCCTGGCCGGTGCGGAAGAAGTGCACGGCGGAGAACAGCAGCGGGTCGTAGCCATCGTAGGCGCCCACCACGGCCTCGCCCTTATCGCCCACCGCCTTGCCGGTGTAGCCCTTGCCCTCGGTGAAGGTGCCCCGGCGGCCGCCGGCCCAGGTGCCGACGACCTGGATCTTGCCGTCCGCCGTGGTGCCGCGCTTCACCGACACGCAGCCGGTGCCCATGACGGTGAACAGGCTTTCAACGCCGTGGATGCCGTACCAGAACAGGTCGGGATGCGTGGGCTCCAGCGAGGCCGGGCTGGAGGTCTCGGCCTGCTTGACCTTGCCGATCGAACCGGCGCGCACCGCCAGGGTGTTCTTGCCGAAGCGCAGCGAGGAGGAGGAGAAGACCGGCACGCGGGCGGCCTTGGCCTCGTCAAAAATCTTGATGGCGTCGACCAGGGTGCCGGCGATCGGCTTGTCGATGAACACCGGTTTGCCGGCGGCCAGGCAGGGACGCAGCTGCTCCAGATGCGGACGGCCGTCGTTGGTCTCCAGGAACACCACGTCGACCTTGTCGAGCAGGGCGTCGATGCTGGGCACGATCTCCACGCCCATGGCCTTGACCTTCTCGGTGTATTCGGGCACGCGCTTGACGCTGCCCTCGATGTCCTTGGAGCCCTGGGCATAAGCCGCCACCATGCGCACGCCCATGACCTCCGGCTTCTGCGGATCGGTGTTGAGGGTTTTGGTGAAGGCCAGCACGTGCGAGGTGTCGAGACCGATGATGCCGGCGCGGATGTTCTGGGCCGGCGCGGAGGAAACGGCCACCAGGGCCGCCGTGAGGGAAAGGAGGGAGCGAATCATGGACCCTTCGACTACGTCTGCGCCGGCAGCGCCTTTCCGCCAACGGCCAATTCGTGACTTCCGCACAGGGAGTCGTCACAATCGGCGGGGTTGGCGCCCCGGCCCAAGCCGCGGCCCGGCGCGCGCAGTGGTGCGGGAGTGGCGGGAAATGGTACTTCCATCGCCAAGAGGTTCCGCCGCACGGCCTTTGGTTCGGCATCTGCTTGGCAGCGGGGCATCCCCCAAAACCCATGCTGCGCCAACTCTTCCCCCCGCTGGCGGCCGCGGCGGCTGCCCTGCTCGTCACTCCGCCACTCGCCGCCCAGTCGCCCCTGCTCACCTGGGACGGCAACCCCGCCACGGCCGGCCTCCTTGAAAACGCCGCCGGCCCCTGGAACCTCACCGACCTGCGCTGGCACGACGGCAGCGCCTATCAGGCCTGGAGCTCCGCCGCCATCGCGCAGTTCGGCTCAACCGCCAGCAATGCCGGCGCCGCCATCACGGTGAATGAGGCGATCGCCCTGGCGGGCATGAACTTTCTGCCGCTGCAGGGCGGCAGCCTGCCCAGCGCCAACTCGGCCTATTCCTTCACCGGCACCGGCTCGCTCAACTTCGCCGACGGCGCCCGGATCAGCGTCGCCACCGGCACCAGCAACGGCAGCTCGGGCTTCCTGCAGTTCAGCGTCCCGGTGGCCGGCCGCGACCTGAGTCTGGTCAAGCCGGAGGGCAGCCTGCTGGGCTACGTCAGCTTCAACGCCGTCAATCCCAATCTCACCGGCACGCTCACCCTGAAGAGCGAACCCGGCGTCAGCGGCGGCATCTTTTTCTACGTCAATGCCGCCCGCTTCCCCGGACTCGACCGCGTGGTGGTCGAACCCGGCTCGGTCGCCTCCACCTCCAGCAGCGGCGCCTTCGCCCTGCCGCTGACCATCGCCGGCAGCGGCGGCAGCCAGTGGGGCGCCATCCGGGTCGGCAGTTCGGGCACGGTCTTCACCGGCGGCATCACGCTCAGCGGCGACGCCCGCTTCCACACCCACATCAACGTCCTCAACACCACGATCGCCGCGCCGATCACCGAAACGGCGGGCGGCGGCAAGGCCTTCCAGCGCACCGCCTACGCGCCGGTGCTGACCACCTCGGTCCTGACAACAACCTACAGCGCGGCCAACACCTTCACCGGCGCCACGACCTTCGGCCGCCTGACCGCGCTCACCAACACCGGCGAAACCGTGGCCACCGAGGGCGGCCTGAACATCCTCGACTTCAGCGCCGCCTCGGCGCCGGAGCAGGACATCTTCTACCACGGCACGGCGCCGAACACGCTGACCCTGATCGGCGGCCAGGTCGTGCCCACCGTGCTGCGCGTCGTCGGCGCCGCCGGCGAGACCAACGCGCAGACCTTCGCCGGCCTGCAGGTGCTGCAGGGGGCCACCGCCATCGAGGTCGTCTCCGGCAGCAACGGCAGCGCCTCGCTGCACCTCGGTGAGATCACGCGCGGCGACCTGGCCGTGCTCGCCATCCGCGGCCCGGCCAGCGGCGCCATCACCGCCCAGCACGGCGGCTCCGCCACCGCCTTCCCCGGCCCCTGGATCACCTACACCAGCGCGCAGAGCGGCACCTGGGCAGCGCTCGCCGATGGAGCGCTGACCGCGTTCACCGGCACCACCGAACAGCTCACCGACAGCATCGTCGCCAACGCCCCCGCGGCCCACCTGCGGGTGTCTTCGCTGTCCACCGGCGCCGTCAGTTTCACCGCCGGCACCACCGGACTGGCGACGCTGTCGATGACCGACTCGACCGCGCCGCGTCTGCTGGCCCTGGATGCCGGCAGCACGCTGCGGCTGGGCGAGACCGGCGGCATTCAGCAGATCCAGGGCGCTGCGGCGCTCACCGTCGGCAGCCCCGGAGCTGCGGGGGCCCTCACCGCCGGCGGCGGCGACAACACCGCCGGCCAACTTCTGCTGACCAACCTGTCCGCGCAGCCGCTGACGGTGCACGCGGCGATCGCCAACAACGGCAGCGGCGCCGTTTCGCTGCTGCTCAACGGCACCGGCCGCACCGTGCTGACCGGCGCCGGCAGCTTCACCGGCACCGTCGCCATCCACAGCGGCACGCTGGAAATCCGCCACGCGCAGGCCCTTGGCAGCGCCGGCAGCAGCGTCACCAAGGTCATGACCGGCGCCTCGCTGAACCTGGCGGGCGACATCACCGTGGCAGAACTCATCCAGGCCAACGGCCAGGGCACCGGCACCGAAGGCGCCCTGCGCAACCTGGGTGGCACCAACACGCTGAGCAGCGTCCTGCGCATCCAGGGCATGACCCGTCTGGTCTCGGACAGCGGCACGCTCATCCTCAGCGGCATCGCCACCCAGAACAGCGGCACCGGGATCACCTTCGGCGGCGCCGGCGACATCGAGGTGCGCGGCAACGTGGCCGCCGCGACAGGCACGCTCAGCAAGGACGGCCCGGGCACGCTCACCCTGCACGGCACCAGCACCGCCACCGGCCTCACCACGGTCAGCAACGGCGCGCTGGTCCTCCATTTTGCCGGCGCCACCGCCCCCGCCAGCAACCTGCTTTACACCAACGTCACCGCCGGCGGACTGGCGCTGAACGGCGGCAGCAGCCTGCGCCTGATCGGCAAGACGGGCGCCACCAACAGCCAGAACTTCACCACCCTGACCCTCGGCACCGCCGGCAGCTACCGCCTGAGCGCAGATCAAAACAACGCCGCCAGCCTCAGCCTCAATTTCACCACCCTCAGCCGCGCCGCGGCCGCCGTGCTGCGTCTGGACCTGCCCGCTTCGGGCGCCATCACCACGACCACCGGCGCCAACAACAGCCTGCTCACCGGCACCGGCGGCGTCGCCTACGCCATCATCGGCCTGGACGACTGGGCCGCCACGGCCAGCTCCGCCACCGGCAGCCGCAGCCTCGTCGGCCTGTCCTCGTTTTCCGGGTACACGGCCAGCACCGCCACCACCCTCGCTGGCAACGCCGACGTCACCGGCAGCGTCACGCTAACCGACAGCACCAGCGTCGCCAGTCTGCGCTTTCACCAGCCGCAGGCGGTCACCGTCGGCCAGGACGCCAGCGGCCGCATCCTGACCACCGGCGGCATCCTGGTCACGCCGAACGTCGGCGCCCACGACATCGTCATCGCCGCCAGCACCCTGCGCGCCCCGGCATCCGCGCCGGATCTCGTCATCTTCCAGAACAACCCCGAGGGCGTCCTGAAGATCACCGGCAAGATCGGCAACAATGCCGGCGGCGGCAGCACCGGACTCACCAAGGCCGGCCCGGGCACCGTCGTGCTCGAGTACGGCGCCGGCTACGTGACCGGCGACTACAGCGGCGCCACCCGCATCCTCGACGGCGCTCTGCGCATCGCCTCCGGCACGGGTTCCAGCATCACCTACCCGGTCTATTACTACACGCCCTTCATCCTCGGCAGCGGCGGCACCAGCGGCAAACTCATTCTCGGCAGCGGCAGCACGCCGGTCACGCAGTACGGAGCGCTGCGCACCGACGGCTACGGCACCGCCAATGCCGTCGTCGGCGGCGCCTCCACCCTGTCGACCTTCCTCGCCTACGTGACCGGCGTTCAGGACTTCCGCAACGGCTTCCTCGGCGGCCCCGGCCCCAACGAAAACCACCTCAATCTGACCATCAGCCTCGGCACCACCCAGCTCGGCCCCAACAACACCTTCAAGGGCAAGACCAGCATCAGCCGCGAGCATGTCGAGGTCACCAAGCTGGCCGACCGCGGCCTGCCCAGCTCCCTCGGCACCGGCGACTTCAACGCCTCCACCCACATCATCGACTTCGCCAACGGCAGCACCTCGGCGCTCAACACGCATCTCACCGCCACGCTCCGCTACATCGGCGACTCCGACTCCGTCACCAACCGCCCCCTCAACCTCACCAACTCCAGCGCCGCCGGCACCGTCA
>CAYYJK010000190.1:5810-7341 GCA_964472185.1 uncultured Prosthecobacter sp. | reverse complement strand
CCGCCGGCGCGCCGGCGGCGGTGGAGCAGGCGCGCAGGACGCCGAGCTTTTCCAGCCAGCGGACCAGCGGGTTGATGCCCTGGTAGAGCAGCGGGTTGAGGGTGATCGAGAGGATGGAAGCCACCACCAGGGCGTTCATGGCCTCGGGCGGAAGGATCTTCAGCGAGGCCGCGAGCGCGGCCAAAATGAAGGAGAACTCGCCGATCTGGGCGAGCGCCACCGCGATGCCGAGCGCCGAGCGCAGCGGCTTCTTCAGGATCAGCACGACCAGCAGCGCCGCCAGGGGCTTGCCGATCAGGATGATGCCCAGCGTCATCAGCATCAGCGGCCAGCCGGTGCGCAGGGTCGCGGGGTCGAACAGCATGCCCACCGAGACAAAGAACAGCACGGCGAAGGCGTCGCGCATGGGCAGGGCCTCGGAGGCGGCGCGCGCGCTGTAGTCCGACTGGCCGACGATCATGCCGGCGAGGAAGGCGCCAAGGGCCATGGAGGCGCCGAACAGCTTGGCAGAGCCGACCGCGATGCCGAGCGCCAGCACCAGCACGGTGAGCGTGAACAGTTCGCGGGAGCCACTGCGCGCCACGTAGCCGAGGAAGCGCGGGATCAGCCGGCCGCCGAGCGTGAACGCGACCAGGACCAGCGCCACCAACTTGAGCAGGGCGATGCCGAGAGTGACGCCGACACTGGTGCCGCCGCTGGCGCCATCGCCCACCAGGGCCGGCAGCAGCACCAGGGCCACGACCGTGAACAGGTCCTCGACGATCAGCCAGCCGACGGCGATGTGGCCGGTGGGCGTGTGCAGGTCGCGGTTGTCGGCAAGCACGCGGGTCAGCACCACCGTGCTGGCCACCGAAATCGCCATGCCGAAGACGATGCCGGCGCTCCAGGACCAGCCGAGGCCGTGCGTGACCAGCGCGCCCAAGCCGGTGGCCGCGGCGATCTGCACCAGCGCGCCGGGAAGGGCGACTTTGCGCACCGCCAGTAGGTCATCGAGACGGAAATGCAGGCCGACGCCGAACATCAGCAGGATCACACCGATTTCCGCGCTCTGGGTGGCGATGTCGTGGTTGGCGACAAACCCGGGCGTGAACGGGCCGACCATGATGCCGGCCAGCAAATACCCGACAATCGGCGACAGCCGGAGCTTCTGCGTGATGAAGCCGAACAGCAGGGCCGCCGTGAGCCCGCCTGTCAGCGTCAGGATCAAATCGAGATTGTGCGGCATGGCCCTCCCTAGCATCCGCCCGCGACCCGTCTCAACGCCTTTTTCCCGGGGCGGGCCGGCCCGGCGCAAAAAAGCCCGGCCGGCAGGCGGATCGCCCGGTTCTTTGCAAAAAGTTTTGAATACTCCGGCCGCTGCGGAGTCTGGATGTTTTCAGCCCATCCACCCGCCCGCCATGAAAACCCTCGCCCGCCTGCTTGCCGTCACGCTGCTGACCTTCGGCCTGTCCGCCTGCCTGTTCAAGGAGGCCGTCTTCACCTCGGGCTTCCAGAAGAACGACGCCTCGCTGCCCGGCGTCTGGGTCAGCGA
>CAYYJK010000190.1:4458-5710 GCA_964472185.1 uncultured Prosthecobacter sp. | reverse complement strand
TTTTCCTGCGTCTGCGCGACCAGTGATCCGCGGCCGGGATTTCATCCCGAACCGCAAGAATACCGGGCGCCGGGGCGTAGTCCAACTGCCCCATGAAGCCTGCGGTTTTGTTCCCCACCCCTGTGCTGGCCGTGCTCGGCATGTTCAGCCTTCTGCCCGGCGGCACCTCCCTGGCCGCCGTGCCGGCTGCGGACCTTGAATTCTTCGAGAAGAAGGTGCGGCCGATCCTGGTCGAGCGCTGCTACGAATGCCACTCGGTGGAAACCGGCAAGATCAAGGGCGGCCTGGCCGTCGATTCTCGCGAAGCCATCCTGCGCGGCGGCGACAACGGCCCCTCCCTGGTGGCCGGCGATCCGGGCAAGAGCCTGATCATCGAGGCGGTGCGCTACCACAACCGGGACATGCAGATGCCGCCCAAGGGCGCGCTGCCCGCCGCCGAAGTGCGCGTCCTCGAGGAGTGGGTGAAGCGCGGCGCACCGGACCCGCGCACCGAAGTTGCCGGCAAGGCCGCCGGCCCGAAACGCATCGACATTGAAGAAGGCCGCAAACACTGGGCGTTCCGCCCCGTCGCCCGCCAGGAACCGCCGCCCGGGGCGGCCCGGCATCCGGTCGACGCCTTCGTCACGGCCAAACTGGCGGAGAAGAACCTGCGCCTGTCGCCGCCGGCTGATCCGGCCACGTTCATCCGCCGCGCCAGTTTCGACCTGACCGGCCTGCCGCCGACCCCGGAAGAGGTGGCGGCGTTCGTCCGGGAGTGCGGCGATGTCGCCGGCGCCCCCCTGCCCGCCAAGCCCGTGCGCGCTCTCATCGACCGCCTGCTCGCCTCGCCGCACTACGGCGAGAAATGGGGCCGCCACTGGCTCGACGTCGCCCGCTACGCCGACTCCAACGGCCTGGATGAGAACGTCGCACTCGGCACCGCCTGGCGCTACCGCGACTACGTGGTCAACGCCTTCAACCAGGACAAGCCGTTCGACCGCTTCCTGATCGAGCAGATCGCCGGCGACCTGCTGCCCGCCGCCAGCCTCGAGGAGCGCCACACCCAGGCGACGGCCACCGCCTTCCTCAACCTCGGCGCCAAGGTGCTGGCCGAGGCCGACAAGACCAAACTCATCATGGACGTCATCGATGAGCAGATCGAGACCACCGGCCGCGCCTTCCTCGGCATGACCCTCGGCTGCGTGCGCTGCCACGACCACAAGTTCGACCCGATCCGCATCGAGGACTACTACGCCCTCGCCGCCATCTTCAA
>CAYYJK010000190.1:3206-4358 GCA_964472185.1 uncultured Prosthecobacter sp. | reverse complement strand
CTCACCCTGGGCAAGCCGGTCGACCGCAATTTCCCGCTGGTGATGCAGGCCTCCCTGAAGGACGCCCCCAACTTCCCGAAGGAGCAGAGCGGCCGCCTGGAACTCGCGCGCTGGCTGGCCCGGCCTGAGCACCCGCTCACGGCGCGCGTTCTCGCCAACCGCATCTGGACCTGGCACTTCGGCCAGGGCATCGTCGCCACACCTGACAACTTCGGCCTGCTCGGCCAGGCCCCCAGCCATCCGGAACTGCTCGACTGGCTGGCCCGCTGGATTCCGGAAAACGGCTGGAGCCTCAAGGACCTGCACCGGCTGATCATGACCAGCGCGACCTACCAGCAGCGCAGCGGCCCCTCGCTCGAGGCCGATCCGGAGAACCGCCTGCTGCACCACTTCCCGATGCGCCGCCTGCAGGCCGAGGAGATTCGCGACGCGCTGCTCGGCGTCGCCGGCCGGCTCGACCTGCGCATGGGCGGCAAGACGGTGCCGCTGCGCAACCGCCAGTTCGTCTTCAACCACACGTCCAAGGACATGACCAAGTACGACAGCCGCCGGCGCGCGCTGTACCTGCCGATCATCCGCAACAACCTCTACGACCTGTTCCAGCAGTTCGATTACCCGGATCCGGCCGTCTCGACCGGCCAGCGCAACAGCACCATCGTCGCCCCGCAGGCCCTGCTGCTGATGAACAGCCCGCTCGCCCAGGAGGCAGCACGGGGCCTGACGGAACGCCTGCAGCGCCACGGCCGCGATTTCGAACCGCGGATCCGCGAGGCCTACCGGCTGGCCTACGGCCGCGAGGCCGCGCCCGCCGAGATCGGCCAGGCGCGCGACTTCCTCACCGCCGCCGACGCAATGCTCGCCTCCAACGAGGCCGACGCCGCGCGCCGGGAGCAGCAGAGTTGGGAGCTGCTGTGCCAGTCGCTGATGATGACCAACGAGTTCATCTACCTGCGCTGACCCGCAAACGGCCTTCCGCCGGGACTCCGAAGGGCGCCTTCGGGCGCTTTCCCGTTGAGCCCGCGGCCATCCCGGCTATCTGCTCGCCTGCATGATCACACCTGAAACTGTCGGCTCGCACATTTCCGTCTGGGGCGAAGGCCCGCTCTGGGACCAGAACCGCCTGCTGTACGTCGACATTGAAGCGCACAAGAT
>CAYYJK010000190.1:0-3106 GCA_964472185.1 uncultured Prosthecobacter sp. | reverse complement strand
TGGGCGGGCACGATCTGCCTGAAAAAGCGCCCGGAAGCGGCGCTGTACTGCCTGCACACCGACCTGCGCGTCGAACGCAAGTTCGGTCCGGTGACCAACTCCAACGGCATCGTCTGGACGCGCGACGGCTCGATGATGTACTACATCGACACCCCCAGCAAAAAGGTCCGCGCTTTTGATTTCGACGTCGCCAGCTCGGCGATCTCCGGCGAACGCGTCGTCTGGGACACCAGCGCCGACCCGAGCAGCCCGGACGGCATGACCATCGACTCCGAAGACCGCCTGTGGATCGCCTTCTGCCACGGCGCCAAGGTGGTCTGCTTCGACCCCGCCAGCCGCAAGGTGCTGGAGCAGATCGATTTCCCCTGCGTTGAAACCACCGCCTGCGCCTTCGGCGGACCGGAGCTGCGCGACCTCTACGTCACCACCGGCCTGAAGCCCGGCCTCGAGGAACCGCTGGCCGGCCGCCTGTTCGTCTGCCGGCCGGGCGCCCAGGGCGTGCCGAGCAGCGCCTTCGCCGGCTGAGACCATGTCCTTCCGACTCGAGATGCTCCAGGTGGCGCGGGTGGCGCCCAAGCTGCTCGGCGACTCCGCCGGCCTGGTCGCGGCGTTCCTGAACTCGCGGCTGCATCCGCAAGGCGGCGTGCTCGACCGGGCGGAACGGCCGGACCTCTACTACACCGTCTTTGGCTTGGAAGGCCTGCTGGCCCTTCAGGAACCGCTGCCGCGGGAAAACACCGCCGCCTGGCTGCGGAGCTTCGGCGACGGCGAAGGGCTCGACTTCGTGCACCTGAGCTGCCTGGCCCGCTGCTGGGCCACTCTCGGCTTGGACGGGTTTCCGGAAGCCGCCCGGGCCCGGCTGGCGCAGCGCCTGGAGGCGTGGCGGACACCGGATGGGGGCTACCATCAGGCGCCGGGCCGCCGGCACGGCAGCGCCTACGGCTGCCTGATCGCCTGGGGCGCCTATCAGGATCTCGGCCTGCTGCCGCCGGATCCGTTCCGCATCGCCCAGTGCATGGACAGCCTGGAGACCCCTGACGGCGCCTGGTCGAACGAACCCGGGCTGCCGGTCGGCTCGACGACCGCCACCTCGGCCATGCTGTCGCTCTACCGCCACCTGCAGATGCCCGCCCCGCCTACCAGCACCGAATGGCTGCTGCGCCAGTGCCTGCCCACCGGCGGTTTCCTGGCCGTGCCCGGAGCGCCCATTCCCGATCTGCTGTCCACCGCCGTGGCCCTGCACGCCCTGTCCGGCAACAGCGCCGCCATCGACCGCGTACGCGAACCCTGCCTCGACTTCATCGACAGCCTGTGGAGCGCCGAAGGCGGTTTCCACGGCAACTGGACGGACGACACGCTCGATCCCGAATACACCTATTACGGCCTGCTCGCGCTCGGCCATCTGGCGCTGTAAGCCGCGGCGGCTCAGCCCGCGCGCAGGACCGCCTCGGCCACCCGCATGCCGTCGGCCGCCGCGGAGATGATGCCGCCCGCGTACCCGGCCCCTTCGCCCGCCGGGTAAAAGCCGCGGATCTGCGTGCACTCGAGCGAAACCGGATCGCGCGGAATGCGCACGGGCGCCGAGCTGCGCGTTTCGGCGGCGGTCAGCACCGCGTCGTCGAGCTGGAAGCCGGGCAGGCTTTTCTGAATGCGCGGCACCGCCTCCTTGAGCGTGTCGATGACCGCTGCGGGCAGGCATTCGCGCAGGTCGGTCCAGACCACGCCCGGCTCGTAGGACGGCTTGACCCGGCCCGCCCCGGTGGAGGCGCGGCCGGCCAGAAAATCGCCCAGCAGCTGCGCCGGCGCGTGGTAGTTGCCGCCGCCGAGGCGGAAGGCGGCGCGCTCGATGTCGCGCTGAAACTCGATGCCGGCGAGCGGGTGGCGGTCGCCGTAATCCTGCGGACCGACCTCGACCATGAAGCCGGCGTTGGCGTTGGCCTCGGCGCGCGCGTAGCTGCTCATGCCGTTGGTGACCACCATGCCGGGTTCGGAGGTGGCGGCCACGACCAAGCCGCCCGGGCACATGCAGAAGCTGTAGGCGCTCCGGCCGGTGCGGCAGTGCGCGACGAACTTGTAGGGCGCCGAGCCGAGACGCTCGTGCCCGGCCCACTTGCCGTAGAGCATGCGGTCGATGAGGCTCTGGGGGTGCTCAATGCGCACGCCGACGGAGAACGGCTTGGCCTCGAAGGGCACGCCGCGCGCATGCAGCATGCTGAAGGTGTCGCGGCTGCTGTGGCCGACGGCGAACACCACCGGACTGCCCTCCAGTACGGTGCCGTCGGCCAGCACGACCGCGCGCATGGAGCCGTCCTCGATGACCACGTCGCTGACGCGGGCGCTG
Organism: uncultured Prosthecobacter sp.; assembly: GCA_964472185.1. GTDB lineage: Bacteria > Verrucomicrobiota > Verrucomicrobiia > Verrucomicrobiales > Verrucomicrobiaceae > Prosthecobacter. The sequence continues at coordinate 765 of CAYYJK010000190.1, read as the reverse complement.
AAGCGCACCTCGCCGCCGAGGGCGATGATTTCTTCGCGCACATGCCGGACGACCTTGATCAGGCGGTCCGTACCAATGTGCGGCCGGGCCTTGACCAGGATGTCCTCGGGCGCCCCCGCCGCCACCAGTTCGCGCAGCAGCCAGGGGATGCGGTGCTCGCGGTCGCGGATCTGCGTGTACAGCTTGCCGTCGGAAAACGTCCCGGCCCCGCCTTCGCCGAACTGCACGTTGGATTCCGGGTCAAACGCCCAGCCGCGCCGCCAGAAGCCGGTGACGTCGCGCGCGCGATCCCCGGCGGCCTTGCCGCGCTCCAGCAACACCGGCCGGCGGCCGGCGCGGGCGAGCAGCAGTCCGGCGAACAGGCCGCAGGGGCCAGTGCCGACCACAATGGGCCGGCCGGCCGGAGCGGCCGGTCTGGCGGCCGGCGCCGTCAGCTCCCGGTAGGTCTCATCCGGCGCCAGCACCACCTGCGGCTGGCCCTTGAGCGCGGCCAGGACGCGGGCCTCGTCGGCCACTTCGGCCAGCAGCGTGTAGCTGAACACCACGTGCCCGCGGCGGGCGTCGATGGCGCGCTGCTTGATGCGGAACTGGAGCAGCTCCGGCTCCCGCAGGCCCAGGCGCTGAAGCAGTGCCTGCCGGAGTTCGGCATCGCCGTGATCGACGGGGAGCTGGAGTTGGGAAAGTTGCAGCATGACGGAAGGGCTGTTTCGTTCACAGAAGCCGGACTTGCAACCCCGCGACTGCTTCTTGCCATCCGCCCCGCCC
>CAYYJK010000189.1:0-7408 GCA_964472185.1 uncultured Prosthecobacter sp. | reverse complement strand
CCGGCCGTTTGCCGCGGTGCCAGCCCGCCGTGCCGGCCGAATCGATCCGGACCTGCTCCGCCAACCCCGCCGCCGCCACTTGGGATTGCATCACGCCCTCCGCCGCCGGAGAGCGGCAAATGTTGCCTAAACAGACGAAGAGCAGCCGAAAGGGGGAAGCCATGCCAGCACTCAAGCCAAAGTCTTGAAATTGCCAAGCAGAATGAAAATCCCCAGACTTGTTATAAAAAATACAAAGTCAGAAACTGAGGTTCAAAGTCAGAAATTGAGATTTTGAAAGCATGGGTGAAGTGCAATCTGTTTTGCTCTCAAATGCGTGTTTTTGGAATTCAGTGATTAAAAATTCAAAATTGAATCATAAAAATGAATTTCAGAGAAGTTTTTGGGATTGCCAAGACTGGCTCTGGCGCTGCGGGTAAGGCGGTTATAACTGAGAGGAAATTGATTCGGATAGTCGCAAATAAAGCTCGATGAGTTCATTGATTAGCAACAATTAAAAATCAATTAACACGTTATTTGAGAAAACGTTCAAGGGATGTCTAAAGCTGTGATGGTTGATATTTTTGGTTGAAATCACTAAATTGAATCAACAATCACAAGTTTGTTGGTTGGAATTTTTGCTCTGCGTTTACCTGCGACCCGTCAAAGGGAACACTGCGAACTGGAGGTGATGCTTGGCGGCGGTCGGCTTGGCGGCGCCTTGGGCTGGCGGCTGGATTTGACTGTGGCGGGGGGCTGCCCCGACTTGGCGGACTCGAAGCTTGTGCGGGGCCCCGGCTGGCGTTACGACTCGTGGATCATGTCGCTCGCCCGCCTCAGCCTCGCCCTCCTGTTCGGAGTCTCCTGCGCCGCCTCGGCGGCGGATCTGCCGGCCATTCCGTTGCAGCCCGTCGCCCGCAAAACCGTGCTGCGCTTTGCCGACGATTTTACGGCGGCCGAGGCGAACCCGCTCTGGCACCGGGTGGTGCCCACCTTTGTCCGTGAGCAGGGGGCCCTGAAAGGCACACAGACCCGCGACCGCGATCAGACCTCGGCCGATGGTCAAAAGGTGATCAAGGCGCACGCCGCCGTGCACGGTCTGGAGCTGCCGACCCGGGACAGCGTGGTCGAGGCGCGCATCCGTTTCGACGGCGCCACCATGATCGATGTCGAGTTCGACGACCGGAAGTACACCGGCGCCCACTACGGCCACCTCTGCCGCGCCCAGGTCCGGCTGAACGGGGTGACGGTGATCGACGAACGCGACGGCGGCATGCGCAACGACATCCGGGCCATGCGCCAGGATCCGGCGAAGAAGGCCGAGGTCGCGAAGCTGCTGAAAGGGCGGCAGGTGACCTATCCGGCCAAGCTTGAGGCCGGGCGCTGGTACACGCTGGTGGTGGAGACGGCCGGGGACGAGATGCGCGTCACGATCGACGGCCGGCCGGCGGCTTACCTGAAGTCCTCGGGCATCGCCCATGCCACCAAGTCGAAAATCGAGTTTGGCGTGGCCGGCAAGGACGGCTGGTTCGACGACCTCAAGGTCTGGGACGCCGAACCGGTGCGCCGCTGAGGTTCAGCCCAGCTGGGCCAGCACCTGGGCGGCGACGATGCGCAGCAGCATGGTCAGGGGGTAGACGGCGGCGTAGGCGACCGCCGGCGAGTCGCAGCGCGCCAGGCCGGTGGCGAAGGCCAGGGCGGGCGGATCGGTCATGCCGCCGGCGAGCAGGCCGCAGAGGCTGACGAAGTTCATGCCGTGCAGCCGGCGCGCCAGGAAGCCGACCAGCAGCAGCGGCAGCAGGGTGACCGCCAGCCCGAGCAGCAGCCACTGCAGGCCCTGCACGGAAAACACCGTGGTGGCAAAGGTGCCGCCGGCGAGCAGGCCGACGTTGGCCAGGAACAGGATGATGCCCAGTTCGCGCAGGGCGCGGTTGGCGTTCAGCGGCATGTGCAGGATCAGCGGTCCCAGGCGGCCGAGCCGGCTGAGCAGGATCGCCACCACGAGCGGACCGCCGGCCAGCCCCAGGCGCACGGGCGCCGGCAGGCCCTCGAGATGGAAGGGGTACAGGCCGAGCAGCACGCCGAGCAGGATGCCGGCGAACACGGCGGCAAACTTGGTCTCCTGCAGCTGCTCGACCGCGTTGCCGATGACCCGCGTCGCCTGGTCGAGCGCGGCCTCGTCGCCGACCAGTTGCAGCATGTCGCCGAACTGCAGGCGCAGGTCGGGCAGGGCGGTGAAGATGAGGTCGCCGCGGCTGACGCGGGTGACGGCGACATCGTGCAGGGGTTCCAGACCGAGTTCGCGCACCGTCTTGCCGAGCAGCTGCTTGTTGGTCAGCACCACCCGCCGGTAGGTCAGGCGGCCGGGCGCCTGCATGAGGTTGGCGGCGCTGACGCTGCCGACCACGAGGCGGAACTGGTCGAGGTGCGCCTGCGTGCCCACGGCCAGCAGGAGGTCGCCGACATGCAGGCGGGTCTCCGGTGTGGCGGCGACGACCTCGCCAGCGCCGGCCGGCTGATGGCGGGAGACGACCACGCTGGTTTCGTGGATGCCGAGCACGCTGCCGAGGGTGACGCCGTCGAGGTTGGGGTTATCGACGCGCAGGTTCAGCCGCTGCAGCGGCTCGACCCCGGCGCCCTGCTCGCGGCCGAAGCGTTCGGCCTCGGCGGCGACATCGATGCCGAAACCGCGGCGCAGCAGCAGCATGGCCCGGATGATGCCGACGATGCCGAGCGTGTAACTGGCCGCGTAGGCCAGGGCCGGCAGAGCGGCCCCGGCCGCAGGGGCGTGGGCGGAGGCGAGGGCCTGCTGGGCGGCACCGAGCGCCGGGGTGTTCGTGGTGGCGCCGGCAAACAGGCCGGCCAGGGCGGAGGCGGGCTGGCCAAGCAGCCAGCCGCCGGCCAGCGTGACGGCGACGCCGGCGGCGACGAGCAGGATGGCGTAGCCGTTGAGCAGGCGGCCCTGGCGGCGCAGCGAGGCGAAGAAGCCCGGGCCCATCTGCAGGCCGAGGGCGAAGACGAACAGGACCAGGCCGAAATCCTTGAGGAAGTGCGCCACCTCATGGCCGGGATGCAGGCCGAAATGGGCGGCGATCAGGCCGGTGAACAGCACCCCGGCGACGCCGAGTCGGACGCCGGCGAACCGCACATGGCCGAGGCCGATGCCGGTGAGGATGACGAGGCTGAGCACCAGCAGGTCGTGGGCAACCGGGAAATTCTCCTGCAGCGGGGCGAGAAAAGGCATGCCTGCACTCGGGCATGAAGGATGCCAGCCGCGCAAGGCATTTGCGGGTGACATCCCGGACAGGCGGCGAGTTTCAGCTTCCAGAAGGGTCCGTGATCTGCTTCAACCACGGCATGAGCCGCGATGCTGCTTCCCTGTATGAACGCCTCGGAGGCGAGGCGACGATCGAGCGCCTGGTGCCGGCGTTTTACGTGCGGGTCCTCGCCGATCCGGAGTTGGCGCCGTTCTTCCGCGAGGTAGCGCTGGACAAACTGCACGCGATGCAGCGCGAGTTCTTCGCCATGGCCACCGGCGGCCCGGTGCGCTACAGCGGCCGGCCGCTGGCGCACGTGCACCACGGCCTAGGCCTCACCCGCGCCCACTTCGCCCGCTTCACCGGCCATCTCGTCGACACCCTGCTCGATCTCGGCATCGATCAGGCCGAGGCGGACGAGGTGATCGAGCGGCTCAACACGTTCGCCAACGAGATCACCGGGGTCTCGTACTGAGGCGCGTTTTTTACTCGCGGGAGCGGGCTTGCGCCGCGACAGAGGCAGCCAGCCACCGATTCGCATGTCCTTTCTCGAACGCCTCTTCGCCATCGGTCCGGTGCGCCAGGCCCTCTGGCGGCTCTGGTATCCGTTTCTGACCCGGCGGCTGCAGGACGACGGCGTGCGGTTTCTCAACTACGCCTTCGAGCCGGATCCGCCGGTGGATCTGCCGCTGGCGCCGGAGGATGAGCCGGACCGGGCGTGCATTCAGTTGTACCATCGGGTCGCCGCGCAGGTGGATCTGCGCGGCAAGGATGTGCTGGAAGTGAGCTGCGGCCACGGCGGCGGCGCGTCCTGGATCACGCGCAGTTTGCAGCCGGCCAGCTTCACGGGGCTGGATCTCAACCCCGCCGGCATTCGCTTCTGCCGGGCCCGGCATCCGCTGCCGGGGCTGCGTTTCGTGCAGGGCAATGCGCAGAACATGCCCTGGCACGAGGCCTCGTTTGATGCCGTGCTCAATGTCGAGGCCTCGCACTGCTACCCGGACTTCGCGGCTTTCCTGGCCGAGGCGGCGCGGGTGCTGCGCCCCGGCGGCCATCTGCTCTATGCCGATTTCCGTTTCAGCGACCAGTGGCGGGACTGGCGGAACGCCCTGGCCGCGGCGCCCTTGCTGGCCGTGTCGGAGGCCGACATCAGCGAGGCTGTGCGGCGCGGCATGGAACGCAACGCCGAGCGCAGCCTGGATTTGGTGAACCGGCGGCTGCCGGCCTTTCTGCAGCCGCTTGGGCGCGACTTTGCCGGCATTCCCGGCGCCCGCGTGCACGCCGCCCTGAAGGGCGGCGAGCTGAGCTACCGGGTCTGGTGCCTGCGCAAGGCCTGAGCCTCAGCCGAGCGCGAGCGCGCCGCCTTCGCAAAGTTCCGCCTTGCCGAAGCTCTGCAGGCCGGTGTGGCCCATGGCGTGGGCAACCGAGAGCCAGAGGCGGTTGTGGGCGGCCTTGTCGAACTTCAGCGTGCGCCCCATGCGGAAGCCCGGGGCGCCGCCGGCGACCACGCAGGGCAGGTTGTCGAGCGTGTGGCTGTTGCCCTTGCCGAGTTCGTTGGTCCAGACCACCAGCGTGTTGTCGAGCAGGCTGCCTTCGCCGGCCGGTTCCGGGGTTTCACTGAGGCGCTTCACCAGGTGGGCGAATTCACCGGCGAACCAGGTGTTGATCTTCATCAGCTTGGCGTAGCTGTCCTTGTTGTCGTCCGGATCGTGCGAGAGCGAGTGATGCCCCTCCTCGATGCCGAGCCAGCGCATCTGCGCCATGCCGACCGAGCGCATGTATTGGAGCGTGGCAACGCGGGCCATGTTGTTGGCGAGGGCGTTGACCAGCAGGTCGATCTGCACGCGGCTGATTTCCGGCGTGTTGTCGTTGACCAGTTCGATGCTGGGATCGATCTGCGGCACCGGGTGGGCGAGCTGGCCCTGCTTGTCGGCGTTTTCGAGGTCTTGCTCCAGGCCGCGGACGAGGGTGAGGTGCTGGTCAAGCAGCGCCTTGTCGCGGGCGCTGAGTTTCGACGAGACGCGCTTCAGGTCGGCGCGGACGTCGTCGAGAATGCTGACCAGGCTTTCCTTGTCCTTCATTCGGCCGTACAGCTTGCCGAGCATCTGGTGCGGGTCGTCGACCGGGGCGATCGGCTGGTTGGCGCCGGCGTAGGACATGCGCGTCCAGGGGTCTGCGCGGTCGGGCACGGCGACGCCGAATTCCAGGGAGCCGAAGCGCGTGCGGGTCTCCGGACGGCTCTGCAGGAAGTTTTTGATCTCCTGGTCGATGGAGATGCTGCTGGCCCAGCCGGCGGGGTTGCCGCCGCCGCCCATGATGTTGCCCTTGAGCAGTTCGTCGCCGGTGAGCAGGCAGCTCATGCCGCGCATGTGGTTGTCGCCGTCGCCGCGCACCTTGTTGGCGATGCCGTTGAGGATCAGCGTCTGCTTCTTGAACGGCTCCAGCGGCTTCAGGATCGATTTGAACTCGAACTGTTCGCCTTCCTGATCGGGCCAGAATTCGCCGGGAATCGTGCCGTTCGGCGAGAACATAATGATCAGCCGCTGGCGGCGCTGCGGGGCCGGTGCGCCGGTCAGGCTGGGCAGGCCGGCGAGGAAGGGCAGGGCGGCGGCGGAGATGCCAAGGTCGCGCAGGAATTGGCGGCGGTTCGGACGGTTCATGGGGGTGCTGGAATTACGGGCGACACGCGGCGAATGTTGCAGAAAGCGGCCGCCCCCAGGGCGACTGTGCCACTGGGTTCCCTCGCGCCGAGTTGCCATACTATTGTGCCCAAGTGGGCGTTTTTGCTGGTGGCGCGCTGAGGCTGGCACGACCGGTGCTTGAAGCGGCGGCATCCCCCAAGCTTGCCGCACCGCCGACCCCTGCCGGTGGCGGGCGTCCACGGTCCGGTGCCGCGGCCGGGGAGTGCTGCCATGAAACCTCTCTCTCGCCTGCTGCTGCCCCTGCGTCTTTTGACGGTCCTGTCCGCCGGACTGAACGCGCAAACCACCCTCTACGACTGGGATGCGGACGCCAATGCCGCCAACGGCATCACCAACGGCAGCGGCTCCTGGAACAGCGCCGGGCTCAACTGGCGCTCCAGCCTCGGTGTCAATGAGGCCTGGGCGGACGGCTACGGCGCCATCGCCCGCTTCGGCGACGCCCCGCGCGTCGCCGCCAACACGGTCACGATCTCCGGCACGCTCAAGCTCGGCGGCATCGATTTCGTCTCGCAGGTCGCCACGGCGCAGACCGTCAGCGGCAACCAGTACACGCTCACCGGCGGCACGGCCGGCATGCTTGATTTCGGAACCGGCGCCGCGATCACCCTGGCGGACGGCACGTCCGGAGGTTCGCCGTTCGTGACTTTCGGCAGCACGCTCAGCCTCCAGGGCAGCAACCTGACGGTGCGCAAGTCGGGGGGCAGCACGGTGCAGTTCATCACGTTTCTGATGACCGCAAATCCGCAGCTGACCGGCACCCTCACGGTCGGCGGCGCTGCGGGCGGCATTTTCCTGCGAGGTCATCCCAACACCTTCGGCGCCGCCGAGCGCATCGTGGTGGAGGCCAACGGCACCTTCTCGACCACGAGCGCCGGCACGTACAGCCGGCCGTTCGACATCGCCGGTTTCGGCGGCGCCAACCAGTACGGGGCGATCCGCGTGGACGCCAGCAACACCACCTTCAGCGCGCCGATCACGCTGACTGCGGATGCCGCCATCCAGACCAACACGGGCGGGATCACCGGCACCCTCATCACCGGCGGCATCGTCGAAGCGGCGCCGGGGCTCGGCTTTGGCCGCTTCGCCACCGGTGCGGGCACGGGCACGCTGACGTTGGCCGGCGCGAGCACCTACTCCGGCGCCACCACCTTCGGCCGCAGCGGTTTTGCCGGCGGCATCAACATCCTCGACTTCTCGGCGGCGGCGGCGCCGGTCGCCGACCTGCTCTATCAGGGCGTGGCCACGGCGGGGCCGCTGAACCTGATCGGCGGCGCCAATGCCAGCACGGTCCTCCAGCTCAACGGCAAGGCGGCGACCGACAACGCGCAGCGCTTCGGCAACGTGACCGTCAGCGGCTTGCGCAGCGTCATCAGCCTGGTTTCGGGCGCTGGCGGCAGCGTCCATCTGGACCTGGGGACCCTGGGCCGCACCGGCACCGGTCTGCTGACCCTGGCCGAGCCGCAGGCGGGC
>CAYYJK010000188.1:0-7416 GCA_964472185.1 uncultured Prosthecobacter sp. | reverse complement strand
TCACCTTGGCCAGGGAGGCGTTGCCCTGGATCACCGTCAGCAGGTTGTTGAAGTCATGCGCCACGCCGGCGGCAAGCTGGCCGATGGCCTCCATCTTCTGCGACTGCCGGAGCTGCTGCTCCAGCTGGCGCTGCTCGGTGACGTCGTAGCTGAACACCGACACGCCGCTCACCTCGTCGCCGCGGCGGATGGGATTGAAGTACGTCTCCACGACCCGCCGGCCGCCCGGTGCCGGCTGCTCCAGCTCGATCCGGAACCGCTCGCCCGCCAGCGCCCGCTCGTAGTGGGACCGCCAGAGCTGCACCGCCTCGGCGGACTCGGTGTCCTGCACCCGGCGCCCGATCGCCGGCTCGCCGCCGCCCTGCTGGCGCACCTGGTCGCGAAAGCGCGAGTTGAAGGTCAGGTAGCGCAGCTCCCGATCCAGCGACCAGCTCGCTCCCGGCGTGTTCTCCACCAGCGCCGCCAGATTCGCCTCGGACTCGCGCAGGGCGTCTTCCGCGCACTTGCGCTCGGTGATGTCGCGGCCCTCGACCACGATGAAACCGAGCCGGCTATCCGGCCGGCGCACCGCACGCGCGGAGAACTCCAGCTGCCGCAGCTCGCCGCGGCCGTCGCGCCGGCGGGTCTCGAAGCGCACGCTGTCGACGCCCTGCTGCAGGTCCTGCAGGGCGTCGCGCAGGCGGTTCTTCTCCGCCGGATCCTCCGCCCACCAGGGCGTGTCCCAGAACCAGCGGCCGAGCACGGCCTCGGGCTGCATGCCCCAGAAGGTGCAGGCGGTGCGATTCACCTCGAGCAGCCGGCCCTCCGGATCGAGCAGGCCCTGCATCTGGAAGGTGTTGTCGAGGATGGCCGACAGCTTGGCCTGCCCCTCCCGCACCTCGCGCGTGCGCTGCTCGACCTGGCGCCGCAGCTGGAAGTTCCAAAAGAACACCAGCGCCCCGGCCAGCCCGAACAGCCCCAGCCCCCAGAGCCAGGGCTGCAGATCCAGGTGCGGCTCCTTCTCGAACACAAAACCGTCAAGCGAGTACTCCGATGCGGTCACGCCGGTCTCGGCAAAAATCTGCGCCATGCGCTCCCACCGGCCCGGATTCATGTGCCCGATCTCGACCAGCTCCGGCACGATGAGTCTGCGCATCTCCTGCGCCTCCACCTCCAGGTTGCGGCGCTCGATGCCGCGCTCCTTCACGCCCGGCAGCCGCAGGATGTATTCGATCATCTCCTCCGGATGGCGCATCGCATAGTCCCAGCCCTTCAGGCTGGCCCGCACCAGGGCGGCCACCTGCGCCCGATCCCGCTGCACCTGCGCCGCGGTGGTGAACAGGGTGTCCCCGTAAAAATCGACCCCATAGTCGCTGACCCGAATGTAGGCCGGCTCCACCCCGGCCTGCTCCAGTTGGGTCGGCTCCACCGTGCTGTAGGCGCTGATGACGTCCACACGGCGCTCGATCAGGTCGCGGTTGTTCCAGCTGTGCGGCAGCAGGCGCACGGTGTCCGGCGCAATGCCTTCGCGCATGAGCATGGCCCGCAGTTGCGCCTCGCCCTGGTCGGGCGAGATCATGACCCGGCGGCCGACCAAGTCCGAAGGCTTGGAAATGCCGCTGTCGGCGCGGCTGAGCAGAATGTAGGGCGAATGCTGGAACACCGCCGCACAGACCACCACCGGCCGGCCGCGCAGCCGCGCCAGCAGGACGTCGGCATCGCTGACGCCAAAGTCGGCCTCGCCGCGCAGCACCGTTTCCAGCGGCGGCCGGGCGGGCGAGCCTTCGATCAGCTCCACCTCCAGCCCCTCCGCCCGGAAATAGCCGTGCACCTGCGCCGCATAGTAGCCGGCGAACTGGAACTGGTGGTGCCACTTCAGCTGCAGGCGGACGGGCTGCCGCGCCGGCGGCTCGGCGGCCGCCAGGCCCGCCGCCCCCAGCAGGCACAGCCCCAGCCGCCGGAGCAGGCGGCACGGGCGGTTCAGGCTGGAACGGGCGGCTCTCAAGGGCGCGCGGAAGCTACGCGTTCGGCCCGCGTGCGCAAACCGGAAGCGGGCGGGCGGCTCAGGCTGAGGCGCGGTTCACAGCGCTGACCACCGCCTTGATCGAAGCCAGCTCGATGTTGGTGTCGACCCCCGCCCCCCAGACCTGGCGGCCGTCCGCCAGCCGGATCTGGATGTAGGCCAGCGCGCTGGCCTCCGTGCCGGCGCTGAGGCTCTGTTCACGGTAGGTGGCGACCTCGAAGGCCGGCGCGCCGGCGTCCTTGACCAGGGCGTCGACAAAGGCCGCGATCGGGCCGTTGCCGGTGCCGCGGATGCCGCGTTCCTGGCCGTTGCTCATCAGGCTGCAGCGGCAGGTGAAGACGCCGTCGACGCCGTCGGCGTGGAAATGGTGCAGGCTGAACGGCGTTTCGCGCTCGATGTACTCCTTCCAGAACATCGACTTCAGCTCCGCCGCCGTGACTTCCCGGCCGAGGCGGTCGACCTCGTCGTTGGCCAGCGGGCCGAACTCGCGCTGCATGTCCTTCGGCAGCTCGATGCCGAACTCGCTCTCCAGCAGGTAGGCGACGCCGCCCTTGCCGCTCTGCGAATTGACGCGGATGACCTCGCGATACTCGCGGCCGATGTCGTTGGGGTCGATGGTCAGGTAGGGCACGTCCCAGACGCCCTGATGCTGCTGGTACCCGGCCAGTCCCTTCTTGATCGCGTCCTGGTGGCTGCCGCTGAAGGCCGTGAACACCAGTTCGCCGGCATAGGGCTGGCGCGGCGGCACGGTCATGCCGGTGCAGCGCTCGTACATGTGGATCAGCCCGCTCATGTCGGTGAAGTCCAGGCCCGGGGCGATGCCGTGCATGTACAAATTCATCGCCACCTGGACGATGTCCAAGTTGCCGGTGCGCTCGCCGTTGCCGAACAGCGTGCCTTCGACGCGGTCCGCGCCGGCCAGCAGGCCCAGCTCGGTGGCGGCGGTGCCGGTGCCGCGGTCGTTGTGGGTGTGCAGGCTGATGACCAAGCTGTCGCGGTTCTTGATGTGCGAGCAGATCCACTCGATCTGGTCGGCGTAGACGTTGGGCATCGCCACCTCCACCGTGTCCGGCAGGTTGAGGATCATCTTGCGCTCCGGCGTCGGCTGCCAGACGTCCATCACCGCCTCGCTGATCTCCTTGGCGAACTCGACCTCGGTGGCGCTGAAGCTCTCCGGCGAGTACTGCAGCACGACTTCAGTGCCGCCCGCCTCCAGGCGGTGGACCCGGTCGCGGATCATCTGCGCGCCCTTGACGGCGATCTCGACGATCTCCTGCTTCGACTTGCCGAAGACGTACTTGCGCTGGGCCGGCGAGGTCGAGTTGTACAGGTGGATGATGACCCGGCGTGCGCCCAGCAGCGACTGCACGGTCTTCTCAATCAGATCCTCGCGCGCCTGCACCAGGCACTGGATGGTGACGTCGTCCGGGATGCGCTTCTCCTCGATCAGGCGGCGGTTGAAGGCGAACTCGGTGTTGGAGGCGGCCGGAAAACCGACCTCGATCTCCTTGAAGCCGCACTTCACCAGCGCGTCGAACATCTCCAGCTTCTGCGAGACGTTCATCGGCACCGCCAGCGCCTGGTTGCCGTCGCGCAGATCGACGCTGCACCAGATCGGCGCCTGCGTGAGGTGGCGGCTCGGCCACTGGCGGTTGGGCAGGTCGACCGGCGGGAACGGCCGGTATTTGGAGGCGGGATTCTTCAGCATGACGGTACGGGAAAAGACAGGTTGAACCAGATTGGCGGATTTGCAGGCGGCAATTCAGGCCGGTCCTGCGGGAACGCCGCGGCGTGGCGGCGAAGGGGCGTGGCGAGGAAACACGGGCCGCCTACCCTAGCGTGAGTCGCAGGGGGAGCAGGATCAGGGCCGCCGGGGTCGGGTTCACGCCCAACCATTAAACCCGCCGCGCCCGCCGCGCACGGACTTTTTTGGACCGGGCCTTGCCCGGCGAGCGGCGCCGGCGTAGGACCGGGCATGGCCCTCAAGGCAACCATTTACCGCGCGGCGGTGTCGTTTTCGGACCTCGATCGCAACCACTACGCCGATCACACGCTGACCCTGGCGCGGCATCCGTCGGAGACCGAGGAGCGCCTCATGATCCGGCTGCTGGCCTTCGTGCTCAACGCGCCGGCGAACCGGGACGAGGGCGAGCTCGAATTCGGCAAGGACCTGTGGGAGGCGGACGAGCCCGCCCTCTGCCGACGCGACCTGACCGGCCTGCTGATGCACTGGATCGAGCTGGGGCAGCCCGACGAAAAGCGCCTCACCCGCGCCTGCAGCCGCGCGCGCCAGGTGGCGGTTTACGCCTACGCCGCCACGGCGCCGGCTTGGTGGAGCTCGGTCGCGGGCCGGCTGGCGCGCCTGCCCAACCTGCAGGTCTGGCAGATCCCGGCGGCGCAGAGCCAGGCGCTCGGCGAACTGGCGCAGCGTTCGATGAACCTGCAGTTCACCCTGCAGGACGGCGGGCTCTGGGTCGGCGAAGGCGAACGCAGCGTCGAACTGACGCCGGTGCGCCTGAACGCGGGCTGACACCGGCACGCTGCGGCCGTCACTGCCCGCTCAGCGGCCGCTCCCCCTGCACGGCCGGGACCGCTCCCGCGCGCTTCCCGCAGCCCGCACTTGCCAAGGGTCACGGAAGTGCTATTCTGCCTGTTCACGGAAGGGTGGCTGAGTGGTCTAAAGTATCTGACTCGAAATCAGACGTGGGGGCAACCTCACCGTGGGTTCGAATCCCACCCCTTCCGCCACTCTTTAACACCCGGGTTCTCCGGCGCCTGATTTTGTGCGTCGACCTCCTGCGCAACCAGTCCGACGCCTCGCGCACCTAAGTCGGCTTCACGGCGGATGTGCGCCGATGCCTTGCGGACCACAACCGTGGCAAGTCCGTCCGCACCGCCCGATTCCGCCCTTGGCTGCTGGAAACCTGCTTGGCCTGCGCGGATCGTCAGCAGGCCCTGGATTTCGAACGCTACCTGAAAACGGCCTCCGCGATTGCTTTCGCCAGGAAGCGGCTCCGAGGTTCGCGCTGACCGCGTGCGGAGCGGATGTCGGCGGGGCGGCGGGCGGCCGCCGGCTAGTCAGGCGGGCGCCACCCCGGTGCGATGCAAGTGCCGGCGCAGGACGCTGACGAAAAGGTCCTTGCGCAGGGGCTTGGGGATGTAGTCGTCCATGCCGCTGGCGCGGCAGGCGGCGATGTCGCTGGGCTGGACGTTCGCGGTGAGGGCGATGATCGGCAGGTGGCCGCGGCCGGTGGCCTGCCAGCCCTGGCGGATGCGGGCGGTGGCCTCGTAGCCGTCCATGACCGGCATCTGGCAGTCCATGAGGACCAGCTCATACGGCCGTTCAAGCGCCAAGCGCACGGCCTCGCCGCCGTCCTGGGCGATGTCGGCCTCAAAGCCCATCGCTTCGAGGATCAGCCGGGCCACAGTCTGGCCCACCTTGCTGTCGTCGACAATGAGCACACGCCCGTGGAAGCGTTCGCCCGGATCGGGCAGTTCCGCCGATGTTGCGGGCGCCGGCGCCGACGCGCGCGGCAGACGCAGGCGCACCCGGAACTCCGCCCCCTGGCCCGGCGCGCTGTCGACCCAGATGCGCCCTCCCATCAGGCTCACCAGCGAATGCGAAATCGCCAGGCCCAGTCCGGTCCCGCCATGGCAGCGTGTCGCCGTGTCATCGGCCTGGGTGAAGGGTTGAAACAGCCGGGATTGCAGCGCGGCCGGGATGCCGATGCCCGAGTCGCGCACCGAAAATTCGAACTCCACGCTGGCCGCATCGCCCTGCGGCTGCGTGACGGTGACCGTGACCGACCCGCGCTCGGTGAACTTGATGGCGTTGCCGATCAGGTTGACCAGCACCTGCCTGAGCCGGCCGGCGTCACCGACCACCCATTCCGCCAGCTGCGGATCCAGGTTCAGGTCGAGCAGCAGATCCTTGGCGTCGGCGCGGAAGCGCAGCATGCCGACGGCATCGCGCAGCATCTGCGGCAGATGGAAGGCCTGCTGCTCGATCTCAATCTTGCCGGCCTCGACCTTCGACAGGTCCAGAATGTCGCCGATGATGTCGAGCAGGGCGGTGGCCGACTGCTCGGCGGTGGCCGCCATGGCCTGCTGGGCGTCCGTCAGTTCGCTTTCGCGCAGGAGGTCGAGCATGGCGATCACGCCGTTCATCGGCGTGCGGATCTCATGGCTCATGTTGGCGACGAAGACGCTCTTTGCCCGGCTTGCCGCCTCGGCCTGCTCCCTGGCGGTCCGCTGCTGATCTTCCGCCTCGCGCAAACGTGCCTCCAGCAGCTTCTGCTGGGTCATGTCCTGGTGCGTACCGACGAAACGGCAGAGGCGGCCGTCGGGCGCGCGGAACACCCGCCCCTTGGCCAGGATCCAGACGTAATGCCCGTCCTTGTGGCGCAAGCGGTGCAGGTTTTCGTAGGTCTCCGACTCCCCGGAGAAGGTCTGCTTGATCTTCTGCCGGCTGGCCGCCAGATCGTCCGGGTGGACGCGGCTGAGCCATTCATCCGGATCGTGGCCAACCTCGGCCTCCGCCAGACCGAGCATCGATTTCCATTGCGCCGAATACACCACCCGGCTGGAAGCGATGTCCCAGTCCCAGAGGCCGGTGTTGCTGCCCTCCATGGCGAGCTGCAGCCGCTCTTCGGACTCCTGGATCTGGCGCATCTGGCGCGCGATGATGGCCGCGCTGGTGCGGGCGCGCAGCAACGCGGTGACCTGCTGAGCGAAGACCCGGAACGAGCTCATCTGCTCGGGCTGCAGCGAATCGTGGAACTCGGCCGCGGCGGCCGAATTGCCTGCCAGCAGCAGCGCCTGCAGCCGCCCCTGCTCATCGTGGCAGCAGCTCAGGGCCACGTGCAGCCAGTTCAGGGCGCCGGGCTTTTGGCGGAGCTGCTCCGGCGACAGGATGTCGCCGAGACCGTCCCCCGGCGCTTCGCCCGCCTCCCGCTCCAGCCAGGCAGCCACGGGCTCCCAGTCGATGCCGGCTTCGCGCAAACCCGCCACCGCGGCGGGCGCAGCGGTCAGACGGCCGCCCGCCGCCACCGGCCAGAACAGGGCAAATTCGAGCTCGAACACGTCGAGCAGGGCGTCGGCCACCATCGCGGCGAACTGGGCGTCGGAAGCGGTATTCAGGGCCCGGGTGCTGAATTCCTGAATGCGCCCGAAACGGACCAGCTCGCAGTCGAGCCGGTCGCGCACCTCGATCAGCTGCTGCTCGACCACCGAGAAGCGCGTGACACGCCGCTGCAGCGCCTCGTACCGCGCGTGCAGTTCGGCCGGCGACAGCGGCGCCTCCGCAGGAACCGGGCCTGGATCGGCAGGATCACTCATGCGCGGGGCGAGGATGGCGGCACAGCCGCCGGCGGCTGGCGATGCAGGGCATAGATGGCGGTCGTGTAATTGTGGTA
>CAYYJK010000187.1:0-7476 GCA_964472185.1 uncultured Prosthecobacter sp. | reverse complement strand
CGCGCAGCCAGACCAGGATCACCGCGGTGCGTTCGCTCTGCGGCTTGAGGGCGTTTTCCGCGCGCAGGCGCAGCAGCCCGGGCAGGCCCAGCGAAGCAAAACCGGTCAGGCCGATCTGCATGAAACCGCGGCGTGACAGCGGACCAGCGCAGCGGCCGCGGAGGGAAGGTTCGATCGGGGCAGGCATGGCGGTCAGTCGATATAGCGGAGTTCGTTGGAAGCCAGCAGGGCCTGGCAGAAAGCCGCCCAGGCGCCGATGCCGGACGCGGCCGTCTCCGTCCGCGAGGAAGCCAGCATGAGATCGGCCTCGCGCAGGAAGTCGCGGGCCTGGTCAAGCTCGGCCGCCGCCGGTTCGCGGGCCAGAGCGAAGCGGTAGGCCGCCGTGATGCGCGCCGCGTCCTCCGCCGCCACGCGCTGCACGCGCCCGGCCAAGCGCCGCGCCTGCTCGACGACGAACGGATGGTTGAGCAGATGCAGCGCCTGAGTGGCAAGGGTGGAGCGGTCGCGCCGGCCGGTGACGGCGGTGCCGTCGGGCAGGTTGAAGGGCGTCAGCTCGGCCGGCATCGAGTTGCGCAGCAGGAGCAGGTAGACGCTGCGATGCGGGCTGGGCTGGTGGAGGTCGCCGAGCTGGTTGATGAGCACCTCCTGCTGCTGGATCAGCGATCCGCGGCCCGGGGTGCGGTCCAGGCCGCCGCTGACCGCCAGCAGGGCGTCGCGCAGCGCCTCGGCATCCAGCCGGCGCCGGGCGTGGCGGCCGAGCAGCCGGTTCTCGGGATCGGCCGCCAGCAGGGTCGGAGTGGCGCGGCTGTCGAGCTGGTAGGTGCGGCTGAGCACGAGGTCGCGGATGAGCCGCTTGACCGACCAGCCGCCGCGGATGAAGCGCTCCGCCAGATGGTCGAGCAGCTGCGGCTGCGCGGGCCGTTCGCCGGATACGCCCAGGTCGTCCGGCGTGGGCGCCAGGCCCTCGCCGAACAGATGCAGCCAGAGGCGATTGGCCATGACGCGCGCCGTCTGCGGGTGATGCGGGTGCGTCAGCCACTGGGCCAGCTGCAGCCGGCCGCTCTGCTTCGAATCGCGGGGGATCGCCAGCCCGGCCGGACCGCCGGCGCTCAGGAAGCCGCGCGGAACCGCCGGGCCGAGCCGCTTCGCCTCGCCGCCGATGTTGAGCCGGCAGTCGGCCACGGCCTTCGCGTCGCGCACGCCCATGGCCAGCGGCGCGTCCGGTGCGTAGGCGAAACTGGCCTTCACGGCCTTCTTTTTCGAACGCGCCAGGATGAGCTGTTGCGTCTCCGGCCGCGCCGTCAGACGGGGGGCGGCCTGCAGTTCGTGCAGCGCCGTCTGCGGCGCCGTCAGGCCTTCGTAGGCCGCCGCGCCCCACAGCGTCTCCGTGCTCTTGAAGATGCCGGCCAGCGCGTAGTAGTCGCGCGTCGGAATGGGATCGGTCTTGTGATCGTGGCAGCGCGCGCAGCCGACGCTCAAGCCGAGCACGGCGCTGCCGATCAGGCCAACCTGGTCCGCGACCACGTCCATCTCGAAGTTCTCGTTCATCGCCTTCGCCGGTTTGGCGCCCAGCGCCAGGAACCCGGTGGCGGTGAGCTGACGGTCGCGCTGCGCCGGCGAGCCGGCCGGCAGCAGATCACCGGCGATCTGCTCGGTGAGGAACCGGTCGTAGGGCGTGTCGTCGTTGAAGGCCCGGATCACGTAGTCGCGGTAGCGCCAGGCATGCGGAAAGCTGGGGTTGCGGCTGAGCCCGTCGTTGCCGTTGGACTCGCCGTAGCGGGCCACGTCGAGCCAGTGCCGGCCCCAGCGTTCGCCGAAATGCGGCGAGGCGAGCAGGCGGTCGACCAGGCTTTCGACGGCGCGCGCGCCGCGCTGCGCATGCTCATGCACAAAAGCCTGCACGTCCTCGGCCGTCGGCGGCAGGCCGACCAGGTCGGCATGCAGTCGCCGGATGAGCACGGCCGGCGGCGCATCCGCGACCGGCGCCAGCCCGCGCGCCTCCAACCCGGCCAGAACCAGCCGGTCGAGCGCATCGCGCGGCCAGTCCTGACGCCGCACCGCCGGCAGAACCGGCGCCTGCACCGGCTGGTAGGCCCAGAGCGCCGCCCGGTCCACCGGCACCGCCGGAGCCGGCTTGCCCGCCGCCGGCGCGCGCGGGTCGGGCGCGCCCATCTTCACCCAGGTGACGAAGTCTTGCACCACCGCGTCCGGCAGGCGCTGCCGGGGCGGCATCTCCAGACCGTCGTAGCGCAGCGCCTGAATGATCAGGCTTTCATCGGGCCGGTCGGGAATCATCGCCGGCCCGGACTCGCCGCCGCCGAGCATCTCGGCCGGACTGTCGAGCAGCAGCTTGCCGCCGATTTTTTTGGCGCCGGCCGAGTGGCACTCGTAGCACTGCTTCGCCAGCACGGGCCGGATCTTCGTCTCAAAGAACGTCCGCTGCGCCGGGCTCATGTCCGCCGCCGTCAGCGCCGGCGCCAGCAGCCCGAGGGCGGCGGTCAGCAGGCGGTGATGACGGTGGTGCGGCATGGCGGTCAGATACGCCCCACGGCGCGCCGTTATTGCCGGAGCGGCCCAAGCGCGCCCGTCTCAGGCCGGCGCGGCGGACCCGGGCGCACCTTCGTAGAGATCGGTGCTCAGGTACTTGAGGCCGCTGTCGCAGACCAGGAAGGCGATGCTGGCGCCGCGCTCGGGCCCGCGCAGGAGCTGCAGCGCCGCGGCGAGATGCGCCCCGGCGGAAAAGCCGCCGAACACGCCCTCTTCGGCGGCCAGCAGGCGGGCGCCGGCGATGGCGTCCGCGTCGGTCACGGTGAGGTAGCCGGTCACCAGGGAGCGGTCGAGCAGCGGCAGGTCGGCCATGCCGTAACCGCCGCCCTGGATGCGGTGGCCCGGCCGGCTGAGCGGCCCGCCGGCGAGCACCGCCGCCCCGGCCGGCTCGACCAGGTAGCAGCGGATCGCCGGATTCTGCGCCTTCAGAAAGCGCGCCACGCCGGTGAAGGTGCCGCCGGAGCCGGCGAAGTCGACAAAGACGTCGACCCGCCCCTGCGCCTGCTGCCAGATCTCCGGGCCGGTGTGGCGCTCGTGCGCCAGCACGTTGCCAGCCAGGTGGAACTGGTCGGCGCGAAAGGCGCCGCGCGCCTCGACAAGCTGCCGGGCGCGCGCCTCCACCCGCGCCAGATCGGCGCCGGAAACCTGGCCGGGCCGGCCGCCGGGGGCCTGATCGACGAGTTCGACCTCCGCCCCCAGCGCCTGCATCATGCGCTGGCGCTCGACGCTGTTGCCGCGCGACATCACCGCGGTGAACGGATGGCCCAGGGCCCGGCAGACGATCGCCAGGCCCGTGCCGGTGTTGCCGCTGGTCAGTTCGACGACCGGCTGCCCGGGCTGCAGGGCGCCGCTGGCGCGCGCCTCGAGGATCATCTCGCGGGCGATGCGGTCCTTCTTGGAAAAGCCGGGGTTCAGGTGCTCGAGCTTGGCCAGCAACCGGCCCTCGAGCCCCTGCTGCCTGAGCAGACGCTGCAGCTCCAGCATCGGCGTGGCGCCGATGACATCGGCCATGGACGAGGCAAGCGGCGGCAGGTGCATGGCGGGCGCGTCAGTGGGTTGCAGGCCGCCACTCGCGCGTGCTGCGCAGGACGCGGATGCGGTCGCCGGAGCCGAGCTTGTCGTAGACCTGCTTCGTCCAGGCGTAGGCCGCGGGCAGGCGGCCGATGAAGGTGATCGGACGCGGATGGAACAGCGCCAGATTCTGCGGCAGGTCGCCGACGCGCAGGACCCCGAGCAGTTCGGGGCTGGCGGCGTCCTCGTGGCTCTCCGGCGGCGCTTCCAGGACAAGTTCGCGGACCTGCGGATCGAGCAGCGCCGCGTAGACCGCGAGCGCGGCGGTCTCGGCCTTGCCGTAGAGCACCAGCGGCCCGCTCGCCGATTTGGCGCTCGGGCAGCGTGTGGCCAAGCAGCGGGTAAACGCGCCGCAGCGTCCACAGGTAGCCCGGCCCGACCGAGGTGGCGCCGCTGTTGCGGATCTCGACCGCCGCGCTGGCGAACTCGGGCGCCAGTGCGGGACGCGCGGAGCCGCCGCCGGTGAAGCCGCTGCGCGCCTCGGGCGACAGGGCAAACACCACGGTCGGCGCAGCCGCGGAGCCGGCGCCCGGATGGCGCGTCTTCACCGCCAGCGTCAGGCCGTCGGCGGTGTCGAACAGGCGCGTGCCGAAGACGTCGCCCGCGCTCGTGGCGCCGTCGGCCAGGCGCTCGCGCAGGCGCGGCGCCGGATCGGCCGGCAGGTTGCGGAAGGTGGTGCGCCGCAGCTGCGCCAGGGCCTGCTGCTGGTGCGACTGCCACTGCGTTTCGCTGTCGGGCAGCGCCACCTCGGCCGCCCGCACCAGCCGGCGGTCCACCTGCGGCATCGTGTCGTCCTTGGGCAGACGGCCGCCGAAGACGAGCAGGTTCGCCTCCGGCTCGACGAAGTCGGTGACGTCGTCGGTCACCGGCGCCGGATCGCCCTTCAGGTGGGTGTTGAAAAAGGTGAAGATCGCCTGGCGCAGCCTGGGCGTGTAGCCGTGCGGCGAGCGGTCCTCGACCAGGCCGAAGCGGTCCGCTGCGCCGAGCGCGGCGTACTGGTGGCCGATGCGGTGCGCGACGTCGCGGTAACCGGCGGGCCGCCAGAGCACGTCCTCGCTGCCGGAGGCGATCAGGAAGGCGCGCGGCGCGATGAGCGCGCCGATGTCCGGCCAGCACCAGCGGTGGTAGTTGATCCAGAAGGCGCAGTCGCAGTGGCCGTCGGTGGCGCGGTCGACCGCCATGCGCTCGATGCTGCCGCTCTGGCAGACCGGCACGACGACTTTGACGCGCTCGTCGGCGGCGCCGAGGAACCAGGACATCGCGCCGCCGCCGCTGAGCCCGGTGACCCCGAGCTTGTCGGCGTCGACATCGGCGCGGCTCTGCAGGTAGTCGAGCGCGCGCATGGCGTTCCAGACCTCGGTGCCGGCGGGCGTGTAGCCGCGGCTGGGCCAGTCCCAGCGGCCCTCGCGGTAGGTGCCGTGGTGCAGGCCCTGGCACTCGCCGAGCTGGATCGGATCGAGCACGAGCGCCACGTAACCGTGCTGGGCAAACCAGCGCGGGTTGGCCTGGTAGGGGGCGTTGACCTTGCCCTTGGAATGGCCGCAGAGGTAGAGCACGGCCGGCAGCCGGCCGGTGATCTTGGCGGGCCGGTACAGGTTGCCCGCCACATGGGCGCCGGGCAGGCTCTGGAAGTGCAGCTTTTCGACGACGTAGTCGCCGCGCTCCAGCGTGCCGGTGACGGTCGCCTGCAGCGGCGTGCGCTCGGGCAGGGGCGAGAGGCCGAGCATCTCCAGCCACTGCATCCGGCGCTCCGCCAGCGTCCCCTGCCAGGCGGCCGGCCCCAGCGGCTGTGCCAGCGAGGCGCTGGTGATCTCCCGCGCCTCCTGGCTGACGCTGCCGAACAGCGACAGCCCCTGGGCCGGCAGCGACAAGGGCGTGGACAGCGCCAACAGCGTCCAGGAGCAGGCGGAGACAATTTTCATGGCATGCAAAAACGGTGGACCCGACACCCCCCGGTTCAAGGCGCGGCCTTGACCTTGTCCAGCTGCTGGCTGGGGAGGCCGGGGGTGAAGGGAAAACGGGCTCACACTCGAGGTTCTGGGAAAAGGTTGGGGCACCGGGCATCCGCACCGGCGGAACTACGGCCGGGCCTTGAAGGCGCGGCCCTTGCCGACCGCCTCCTTGACCCCTGCCGAAGGGCCCGCGTCACCGCCGACGGCCAGGAAGCGGAAGCCCTGGGCCAGGCGCTTCTCGACTTCGCCAGCGCCGCAGAGCGTGCCGACCGGCACCCCGGTCTGCCGGCTGACGGCGAGCACCTGGTCGATCGCCGCTTCGACGGCGGGATCCCCGAGCGGCACGCCGAGCGAGAACGCGAGGTCGGAGGGGCCGAGGAACAGGCCGCCCACTCCGGGCGTGCGCGCGATTTCCAGGCAGTTTTGAACCGCCTGCGCGGTTTCGATCATCAGCCAGAGCACCAATTCGCCGCGGGGATCGTGCGGCCAAAGGTCGGCCCGCTCGCCGTAGTCGCTGCCGGACAGGCCCCAGTAGCGCGCCGCCCAGCCGTAGCCGATGCCGCGCTTGCCGGCCGGTTCATAGTCGGGCACCCCGCGGAGTTGCGGGTACCGGCAGGCCTGCACCATGGCCCGGGCATCCTGGACGGTGTCCACGTGCGGCACGACGACGCCCATGGGCCCCAAGTCGAGCACCTGCTTGAGGACAAACTGCAGCTGCTCGCGCCCGGCCGCCGGCACGCGCACGAAAGGCACGACTCCCGGCTGCAGGCTGCCCTTCTTGACGATCTCGGCCTTGCTGATCATGCCGAGCAGGTAGCCCTCGAGCTGGGTGACGTCGTAAGGAGCATGCTCGAGATCGACGATGACAAAGTCGAGGCCGCTGGCCGCCATGGCGGCGCCGTTGCGGACCGAGACGTTCGACGAGAACACGCCAAAGGCCGGCTTGTTCGCCTCCATCAGCTCGATGACGCGGTTGAGCCGCGGGGGCGCCGGCGCCTGGGCGGAAGCGAGGGCGGGCAGCAGGGCCAGAGAGGCGAGGACGAGGGATCGGCAGAGCATGGGCATCAGGGGGGTGAAGGTGCGGACGGCGAGGTTCCAAACGCCGCCCGCAGGTAGGCGAGTACGTCGCGAATCTCCTCAACCTTGAGCACGCCGCCGAACGGCGGCATCGGCTTGCCGGGCACGCCGTCGGTGATGAGCTTGAGCAGCTCCGCATCCGGCTTTGCCAGCGGCGCCCCGGGATCGTGGCGGGTGAAGTTGGCCGCCACCGGCAGGGCAGCGCCGTCGACACCGGGCAGCGCACCGCCCGTACCGTCGGGCTGGTGGCAGGTGACGCAGTAGGTGCCGTAAATCCGGCGGCCCGCCTCCAGGTCGGCCCCCTGCCCGGCGCGCTCCCGGGCCGCCAGCAGCGCACGCGACGCCGGCCCGGTGAAGCGGCGGCCGTCCAGCAGGCGGTTCAGGGTGTAGAAGGCCTGCGCGTTCTCCAGGGGCCGGCCCTCCGCCGAGCGCAGGCGTTCGAGGTCGAACTCGTAGATGTGGCCGGGCTGCAGATCGCGCACGACGAGTTCGACCGAACGGCGGTCGTCCGCGAGCCGCACGCCGTCGATGACCGCCTCGACCTCGTCGACGCGCGGCGAGCCGGCCGGCAGGTAGAGGTAGCGGAAGCGGCCGAGGCGGTAGGAATCCGCCCGGCCGAGCAGGCCCGCCTGCATGGGCGTGGTGAAGGTGAGGCGGAAGCCGTCGCGCAGGAGCTCGACGGTCGCCACCTCCACCGGCGTGCGCCCTGACCAGGACAGGCGCTGCAGGCCGTCGCCCCGGCCCCAGCCGCGCGTGGTCTGGGCGACATACAGGCTGCCGTCGGGCGCAAAGGCCATGCGCATGTTGCCCGGCCGCAGCGGCGTGCCGG
>CAYYJK010000186.1:0-7485 GCA_964472185.1 uncultured Prosthecobacter sp. | reverse complement strand
TACCCGGTGCGCGCCGAAAGCTCGCAGGGGGCGGTGGGCCTGTTTGCCGACCGCACCCTGGGCACCCATGAGCCCGTGCGCAGCGTCAACCGGCTGGAGATCGTGTCGAGACCGCAGCTCGCGCCGGAGCCGCTGTTTGAAACCGCGCGTCAGGCCGCCCTGCAGGTGCCGGCGCGGATCGCTGCGCCGCTGCGCGAACTGGTCCGGGAATGGCGGCGCACGGCGACCACCGACGAGGCGCTGGTGCAGGCGGCGCTCCATTACCTGCGCACGCAGGGGTTTGAGTACAGCCTGGAGCCCGGCACCTACCTCGGGTCCGGCGCGCTCGAGGAGTTTCTGCTGCGCCGCCGCGTCGGCTTCTGCGAGCACTTCAGCGCCGCCTTTGCCACCCTCATGCGCCTGGGCGGGGTGCCGTCGCGCGTGGTCATGGGCTACCTGGGCGGCGAGCCCGCCATGGGCGGTCGGCTGATCGTGCGCCAGTCCGATGCCCACGCCTGGACCGAGGTTTGGCTGGAAAAGACCGGCTGGACCCGGATCGACCCGACCGCGGTGCTGGCCCCGGCGCGCCTGGATCTGGACCTGCAGAGTTTTCTGCTGGGGGATGAGGCGGCGATCGAGCTGCAGCGCAGCAGTCTTTGGTGGCAGACCGTCCAGCAGGCGCGGCTGTTCTGGGACGACCTGAACTTCCGCTGGTACAATACCGTCATCAGCTTCGACGAGGAATCCCAGATCGGCTGGCTGAGCTGGCTGGGGTTTGGCGCGGCCAGCCAGCCGCTGCTGCTGCTGGCGAGCGGCTTGGGGCTGCTGGTCGGCCTCGGCCTGATCAGCCTCTGGCTGCGCCGCCGCACCCCGCCGGCCGATCCCTGGGCGCGGGCCTGGCTGCGCTTCTGCCGGCGACTGGAGAAGCTCGGTTTGCCGGCGCGCCTGCCGCAGGAAGGACCGCTGGCCTATGCCCAGCGCGTGGCGCCCCGGCGGCCCGACATTCAGGAGCTGGCGCGCGTCTATGCCGCAAACCGCTACGGGCCGGGTGCGCAGGCGCCGCTGCGGGCCTTCGGCCAAGCCGTCCGGCGGCTGCGCTGAATGCTCATTCTTCGACGGGAATCACCCGGCCGCGCAGGTCGGGCCGGGTCGCCAGCCAGCGCGTGGCGGCCTGCGGGTCGGCGCTGTGCCAGGCGTCGTAGACCTGGCGGATGGAGCGGCCGGCCTGGAGCGGATTGCGAATCGAGAGGGCGGTGTTGAGGGCGTCGGCCGGGGCGGATTCCACCCAGGCGAGGGCGAGCTGCTGCAGGGCGGCGTCGCTGGCCGGTCCCGCGGGCTGGCGGCGCACCCAGTCGGCCAGGGCCTCGGGGGCGCTGGCGGCCCAGGTGGACATGGCGTTTTCGAGCAGGGCCGTGCGGGTCTCCGCCTCGGCAACCGATTCCGCCCAAGCCACGGCGGCGGCCGGGTCGTCGGCCGCCCAGGTGCGCAGGATGTGACCCTGGGTGGTCGCCTGCTCCGTCGCGCCGAGCTGTTGCCGGCTCCAGGCCAGAGCTGCGGCCGGATCATCGGCGGCCCATTGCGCGGCCGCCAGGGCGAGGGCCTCCTGCCGGGTTTGCGGATCCTGCAGCTGGCCGGCCCAGGCGGCGGCGGCGGCCGGGTCGCTGCGCGACCAGAGGCCGGCGATCTCCGTCAGCCAGCGGGCGCTGTCGGCCTGGGTCTGCGCCCAGGTGGCGGCCGCTTCCGGAAACTGGTCGGCCCAGCCGCGCAGCACGGCGCCGAGCGCGGCGTCGCGGAACTGGCCGGGCGGCTGGCTGGCGGCCCAGGTGGCGCCCGCCTGCGGATCGGTGCCCGCCCAGAAGCTCATCACTTCCTGGATCGTGGTCAGGCCGGCGGGCTGGTCCGCCTGCTGAATTGCCCAAGCGGCTGCAGCCTGGGGATCTTGGCGCGCCCAGGCCTGGGCAGCCTGCACCAGCGCGCTGCTGCGGGCACTGCCCTTGAGGTTGCGGGCGGCCCAGTCCGCAGCCTGGGCGGGGGCGCTTTCCGCCCAGCTGCCGACGGCCGCCGCACAGGCGCTGGCGCGCAGTTCACCGGCCCCCAGCGCGACGCAGGCGCGCAGAGCGGCTTCGGGGGCGGTGCGCGCCCATTCCCGCAGCAGCGCGATGGTGAATTCCTGGCGGTCCTGCAGGCCCGGGATCTGGCGGATCAATGCCCAGCCTTGCTGCGGAGCGCTGCGCCCGAGGCTGGCGGCGAGCCGTCGCAACTGCTCCTGGCGCCGTTGCGGGTGCGTGTCTTCCAGCAGCGTCGCCAGGGTGACGCGGCCGCCTTCCGCCTCCGCCCCAGCAACGGCCGAGGGCAGGCCGGCCACGCCAGCCTCCGGCAGGAGGGCGGCAGATGGTCGCCCGGTGACGGCTTCCGGCCGGGCGGCCGGAGGCTCGCCTGAAGGCCGGAGAGCTAGCCGCCAAACGAAGGCCGCCGCGACCAGGGTCGCGGCGGCAGTCAGGATGAAGCTTGGGCGCATGCGGGGCGGTGCACTCCGCTGTCCGTCACAGCACGGGCGGCGTGAGGGTGAAGGTGCCCTCGTCGGTATCCTTCAGTTCATCATCGTCGTACTCGGTGCGCACGAAGGTGCCGGTGGCAAAGTCCAGGGCGTAGTCGTCGAACTTGCCGGGCTTGAAGGTCACCCGCAGGGTGGCCGTCGCGCCGTTTGGCGTGTAGAGACAGTCGAAGGGGTCGGTCTCGTTCTCCTCACCCTCCTCATCCGCCGGTTCGTTCTGCACGCCGGTGGTCGCACTGTTGAAGTTGAGGAACATCAGGGCGTCCGTGCTGTTCTTGCTGACGGCCAGTACGGTCAGGCTGGCCGGGGCAACGCCGCCATTGACGGATCCGCCGGGCAGAACCACGACGTCGTCATCATCGTCGTCGATGTCGTCGCCGTCGTCATCGTGGTCCCGGTCGTCATCGCGGCCGTCACCGTCGTCATCATCGTCGTCGTCCCGCTCGTGGCCGTCGCCGTCGATGTCGTCATCGTCGTCATCGCCATGGCCGTCACCGTCGATGTCGTCCTCGTCCGCGTCGTCATCCTCCAAGCCGTCGCCGTCGATGTCGCGTTCGCTGGGGTGGTCGTCGTCGCGGCCGTCGCCGTCGATGTCATCCTCGTCGAGCGCATCGTCGTCGCGCTCGTCGCCGTCGATGTCCAATTCGTCCAGGGCGTCGTCATCCAGGCCATCGCCGTCGATGTCGTCCTCCTTGCGCGAATCGTCGTTCTCGCCGTCGCCGTCGATGTCGCGCTCCTTGTCGGAGTCGTCGAGCTTGCCGTCGCCGTCGATGTCGTCTTCGTCGGGCGAGTTGTCGTCCAGGCCGTCGCCGTCGATGTCGTTTTCGTCCGGGGAGTCGTCGTTGAGGCCGTCGCTGTCGATGTCCTTCTCGCTCGGCGTGTCGTCGTCGCGGCCGTCGCCATCGATGTCGTCTTCGCCCGGGTTGTCATCGGCCCGACCATCGCCGTCGATGTCGTCTTCGTCGGGGGAGTTGTCGTCCAAGCCGTCGCCGTCGACGTCGTTTTCGTCGGGCGAGTCGTCGTTCAGGCCGTCGCCGTCGATGTCCTTCTCGCTGGGCGAATCGTCGCGCTTGCCGTCGCCGTCGATGTCGAGCTCGTCGGCGGAATCGTCAGCGCGGCCATCGCCGTCGATGTCGTTTTCGTCGGGCGAGTCGTCGTTCAGGCCGTCGCCGTCGATGTCGGTCTCCTGGGGCGAGTCGTCGCGCAGGCCGTCGTCATCCATGTCGCGTTCGGACGGATGGTCGTTGTTGAAGCGGTCGCCGATCGTGCGGCCGGCCAGCGGGCCCGAGGTGGCGGTGCCGCCGTCGATGTTGCGGTCGTCGCCGTTGGGAATGCCGTCGTTGTCGACGTCGGGGTCGACGAGGTTGGCGATGCCGTCCTGGTCGAGGTCCCGCGGCGCGGAGGCGGCGGTCAGGGCGCTGACGGGAACCAGCACCAGGAAGGCGAGCCGGGCGACCAGGGCGGCCAGGCGATTGACGGGGCGAAGCGGTTTCATGGAAAAGAAAGCAGCGAAGACTTATTTTTTATCGCAAGAAAAGCGTGTTGTCATGTCAATCTTGAGCCACGACTACCAAAAAGTGCGGAACTAAGACGGTTGCGGGCCCGCTGTTCCTAGGAGGGGTTTGAGGGGTGACCGCGGGTGTGCCGCCTTGCGCCGTCGGCTGCCGCGGCCGGCTTACAGCTTGACGCTGAATTCGTCGCCATCGGTGACCGACTCGGCGAAGGCGACCAGCAGCTGGATGACGTGCTCGACGTCGCGCAGATCGGCCATTTCGACGACGCTGTGCATGTAGCGCAGCGGCAGGGAGACCAGGGCGCTGGGGATGCCGTGCTGCTGGTGGAAGATGACGTCCGTGTCGGTGCCGGTGAAGCGCGAGGAGGACTCGTGCTGCAGGTGCAACTTCTTCTTCTCGGCGACCTGCATCAGGCGTTTGACGACCTCGACGTGGTTGGCGCTGCCGTGCGTCAGACTGGGACCCTTGCCGAGCTTGACCTCGCCGTGCTTCTTGACGTCGACGCCCGGCGTGTCGGTGGCGTGAGTGACGTCGAGGACGATGGCGACGTCGGGCATGAGACGGTGGGCGGCCATCTTGGCGCCGTGGCCGCCGATCTCCTCCTGCACCGCGTTGAGGGCGATCACCGTGGCTGGCAGGCGGGTCTTGCGGCGGCTGAGCCGGGCGATGACCTCGGCGATGATGTAGCCGCCGATGCGGTTGTCGAGCGCGCGGCCGACCAGGCGGTGGTCGCCGATCTCTTCGACGGTGTCGGTGTAGACGACCGGATGGCCGACGCGGATGCCGGCCTTGGCGACGGCGTCGGCGTTGGACACGCCGATGTCGATCGAGAGTTCGTGGACCTTGGGCACCTTCTCGTCCTCGCGGTCGCGGATGTGGATGGCGACGTTGCCGATGACGCCGCGCACGGTGCCGTGGTCGCCGAGGATGTCGACGCGCCGGCCGCGGGCGGTGGCGACGTCGCTGCCGCCGACGCGGTCGACGTGGATGAAGCCGTCCTTGGAGATGTATTTCACCATGTAACCGATTTCGTCGGCATGGGCTTCGAACATGATGCGCTTCGGCTGCGGGCTGGCGCCCTGCAGCGTCGCCCAGGCGTTGCCGTAGGCGTCGCTTTCCAGGGTGTCGGCAAACTGGCGGGTGTAGGCCGCCCAGCGCCGCTGGCCGCGCACTTCAAAACCGGTCGGGCTCGGGGTCGAGAGCAGGTGCAGCAGGAAGGTCTTGGATGCGGGCGACATGGGGTGGGCGGTGTGGGGCGAATGAGGCGACCTGGGGCGGCAAAGCAAGCCCAGAGATCAGCCGAGGTGCGCGGCCGCCAGCCAGGTGCGCAGTGCCTCCAGGGCGCGGGCGCGGTGGCTGAGCTGGTTTTTCACCTCGGGCGGCAGGACGCCGAAGCTGTCGTCATGGCCCTCCGGGATGAACATCGCGTCGTAGCCGAAACCGCCGGTGCCCTGTTCCTGGAGGCTGACACAGCCTTCGACCGTGCCGTGGCTGATGCGCAGCACCTGGCCGTCGCGCACCAGGGCCAGGCAGCAGCGGAAGCGGGCGGGAAAGTGCTGGCCGGGATTCTGGGCGAGGAAGCGCAGGCGGCTTTTCAGCTCGGCGCGGTTGTCGGCGTCGCTGGCGGCCGGGCCGGCGAAACGCGCCGAGCGCACGCCCGGGTCGCCGTCGAGGGCGTCGACCTCCAGGCCGGAGTCGTCGGCCAGCACCAGCAGGCCGGGGGGCAGGGCGCTGCTGGCGCCGAGCGCCTTGATC
Organism: uncultured Prosthecobacter sp.; assembly: GCA_964472185.1. Lineage (GTDB taxonomy): Bacteria > Verrucomicrobiota > Verrucomicrobiia > Verrucomicrobiales > Verrucomicrobiaceae > Prosthecobacter. The sequence continues at coordinate 1,683 of CAYYJK010000186.1, read as the reverse complement.
AGGGCGTTCTCCTCGAAGGTGGCGCCGGTTTCCTCCGGCAGCGTCAGGCCGGGGTGGTTGCGCAGGTCCTGGACCTGCCAGTCGGCGCCGAGCATGGCGGCAACTTCACGGGTCTTGTGGGCGTTGGAGGTGGCGAGAACGAGCAGGGGCATGACTGGGGGCTTTGATTAAACTGGTTTTCCAAGGTTTTACCGATTCCCCGCCCGGGCGGCAATAGCGGGGCGGCCACCGCCGGATTTTCCTTTGACCCCGTTCCGGCGCACGGCTACAACGCTTGCCTCTCCGACCATGCCTGCTTCCGACCGTCAACACACCCTGGCCAAGTCCGCCTCGATCACCGGCACGTCCCTGCACACCGGGGAGCAGGTGACGCTGACCCTGCAGCCGGCGCCGGAAAACTTCGGCTTCAAGTTCCGGCGCGTGGACCTGGAGGACAAGCCCTTCATCCCGGCGCTGGTCGAGAAGGTGCAGAAGGTTGAGCGCGCGACCACCATCGCCGAGGGCGGCGTCAACGTGCACACGGTCGAGCACGTCATTTCGGCCCTGGCCGGCATGGGCGTCGACAACGCCATCATCGAGATGGACGCCAATGAGCCGCCGATCGTCGACGGCAGCTCGCTGCCCTTCGTCGAACTGATCAAGAAGGCCGGCCTGCAGGAGCAGAGCGCGCCGCGCAAGGTGTTCGAGATCCGCGAGCCGATCTACCAGGAGACGCGCGACGGCACCATCCTGACCATCGTGCCGGACAAGAAGTTCCGCGTCAGCTGCACCAACGTCGGCCCGAACGGCCGCTTCACCCAGTACCTGTCGCTGGAGATCAATCCGGAGACCTACGAGAAGGAGATCGCTCCGGCCCGCACCTTCGTCTACTACGAGGACATCGCGCCGCTGATGGAAAAGGGCCTGATCAAGGGCGGCACCCTGGAAGCGGCGGTCGTCGTGCGCGGCGAAACCCTGCTGTCGAAGCAGCCGCTGCGCTTCAACGACGAGTTCGTCCGCCACAAGATCCTCGACATCGTCGGCGACCTCATGCTCTCCGGCAAGCGCATCACCGGCCACGTCATCGCCGTGCGCCCGGGCCACGGGCCGAACACCGAGATGGCCCGCGCCGTGGTCAGCCAGTACAACGCCATGCGCGCCATGGTGCCGCCGACGGTGAACATCCCCACCGGCGAGGCCGTGCTCGGCATCAACGAGGTGATGAGCATCCTGCCGCACCGCTACCCCTTCCTGCTGGTCGACCGCATCATCGGCTTCGAAGGCGAAACCAAGTGCACCGGCATCAAGAACGTCACCATCAACGAGCCCTTCTTCCAGGGCCACTTCCCCGGCCATCCGGTCATGCCCGGCGTGCTCCAGCTCGAGGCCATGGCCCAGGTCGCCAGCATCGTCCTGCTGCGCCTGCCCGGCAACCAGGGCAAGATCGGCTACTTCATGAGCGCCAACAACGTCAAGTGGCGCAAGCCGGTGCTGCCGGGCGACACGCTGGTCATCGAGACCGAGATGCTCAAGGTCAAGCGCAGCATCGCCCAGGCCGTCGGCCGCTGCATCGTTAACGGCCAGGTCGCCTCCGAAGCCGAGCTCATGTTCAGCGTCGTCGACCGCTGATCCGCCCTGCCGCCGTCCCCCAGCTTCCGCCCGCGTGATCCATCCCACCGCCATCATCGACCCCTCCGCCCGCCT
>CAYYJK010000185.1:2569-7538 GCA_964472185.1 uncultured Prosthecobacter sp. | reverse complement strand
GACCGAATTCTCAAGAATGACGGTGGCGTTCATTGCGGGCTCGGCCTTGGCGGGGGCCGCCGCCTGTTCGTGCGCCGGCAGGAGGATGCGTTCGCCGTCGGCCGCTTCGTCGGCCTCGCTGGCGGCGGCGAGCGATTCGCCGCTGCCGCCCAGTTTGAAGGCGTTGTAGTAGGAATCGCGGTGGCGGGTCCAGGATTCGCCCCAGCGGGCGGCGGGTCGCTTGGCCAGGCGCGCGTGCAGTTCCTCCAGGGTGGTGATGCTGAAGTAGTGGGTGATGGCCCGGGCCGGCCCGTGGAAGCAGACGTGGCCTTCGTGCAGGACCACGACGCTGTCAAAGGCGGCCAGGTTGCCGACGCTCTCCGTGGCGTGCAGAACCACCCGCGCCGGGTGGTCGCCGGCGACCAGGCGCAGCAGGGCGGCGAGCTCGCGCTCGGATTTGACGTCGAGCCCGTCGGTGAACTCGTCGCACAGCAGCACCGCCGGGTGGCTGACCAGTGCCAGCGCCAGTTTGAGGCGGCGGCGCTGGGCCAGACTGAGCGTGCTGACGCGCTGGCTGGCGACCGTTTCCAGGCCGGTGAGGACGAGCAGGTGCGAGGCGCGGTCGATCCGCTGTTCCCGGTTCTGGCCCGCCACCCGCAGCAGCAGCGCGCTCATGAGGCTTTCGCGCACGCTCAGCACCTCGTTGAGGACGTCGTCTTCGGCGGGCACGTGGCCGACCTGGTTCGGCGGCAACGGCGCCTCGCCGCAGTCGCGGCCCTGGAACAGCACGGCGCCGCCGGTGGGCCGGCGGATGCCGGCGAGCACCTGCAGCAGGGTGCTTTTGCCGCTGCCCGGCGCCCCCAGGACAGCCATCAGGTGACCGGGCGGGCAGCTGAAACTGACGTGCTCCAGCACGGAAAGTGCCTCCTCACGCGGCCGCGAGACGATCTGGGAGACGCTGATGAGTTCGAGCATGCCGGATGAAAGCGGAAAACCTGCGGCCGACAACCGCCAACTCGCCGGGCTACTTCCGGCCGAAGCACTGCAGGCGGCCGTCGACGGTGCTGATGTAGACGCGGCCCTGGGCGACGCTGATGCCGTCCCAGACCGGCGGGCTGGTCAGTTCCAGGCCGGCGCTCTGCTCGCCGGTCTCGACGTTGACCGCCCACATTTTGGCGCCGCGCTCGCCTTCGAGGGCGGCGTTCTGTTCGGCCAACTCCTTGAGGATCTCCGGATCGCGGGCGGCCAGGCGTTCGAAGGCGTATTCCTCGTCAAGGGTGTCCGGCGGGCCGCTGACAAACAGGGTCTTGCCGGCCAGGGCCATGCTGCGCGCCACGATCGGCACGTAGCGGTCCCAGCTGTGCTTGACGAAGCTGCCCGCCTTGGCGCCGCCGCTCTTGAACCACAGCGCTGCGCCGACCTTGCCCTTGCCGGTCTCGATGCCGGCGCCGACGCCGTGGGCGTTGCTGCCGGAGCTGTCGCGCGAGTCGCCATTGTCAAAGTTGCAGACCAGGACGGCGCCCTGGGGCTTGGCGTCGGGCTGCTCGAAGCGCATCTCCACCTCGTCCGGGCGCAGGGCCCGGTGGTAGACGGCCAGCTGGTCGAGCAGGCCGCTGTAAGCGCCGGCGCCGCCTTCCGCCACGCCCTGGCCGTTGCCGAGCAGGAGCGGGTTCTTCGGGCGGCCGGCAATCAGGCCGCTGGCGCTGCCTTCCGCCGCGAGCAGGCCGTCGACATAGAGCCGCAGCTTCCGGTCGGCGTCGAGCGTGCCGGCCAGGTGGTGCCAGCCCTCGCCCAGGGCCCCTTTTGCGGCGATGCTGCTCAGGGTGCCGGCGCTGCGCAGGTGGAGCTGCGGTTTCTTGTCGCGGATTTCCAGCGCCACGCCCTGCAGCGGGCCGCCGTGGTGCAGAATCGTCCCGCCCGCGCCGTCGGGCAGCACCCAGGCTTCGATCGTCAGCGGCGTGTTCGCCGGGTCCAGGGCGTCGACATCGGGGAACTGCACCGTGCCGGCAAGCGGCTGGGCGCGCGCGCCGCCCCTGGCTCCGGCTTTGGCGGCCGCCTTGGCGCCGCCTTTGCCCTTCTTGTTCGGCTGCGGCAGCTTTTCCGGCTGCTGCGCTGCCGGCTGGCCGCTGGCGTCGAGCACGATCGAGTTGCCGCGCCGCTCGGTGGTGGCCTCGGCGGTGGCCAAGGCCTCGTCCGCCGCCTGCTTGGGCGTGGCGAACAGGGTGTATTCCATCGTCGTGGTCCACTTGTAGTACTGGGCCTCGCGGCCGTAGGAGTAGACGTTCTTGTCGTCGTGCACCAGGATGCGGCCGGCGGGCGCGTACTTGCCGGCCTGGTAGTAGCCGGCGTGGCCGCCGGCGAAGCTCTTGCCGTAGACCCAGTAGCTGCGGTGGAAGTTCGAGTCGTCAAGGAAGCCCATGGGCGCGAACAGGTGCTGGCCTTCGCCCTTCTGGGCGCCGCCCTGCTTGTCGAAGTCGCCGGACACCGGACCGATGTCGACGCGCTTGCCGTCGGTACCGATTTTCTGGGTGCGCAGGTAGGTCCAGCGGCCGTCGCTGCTGAGGATGTCGTTGAGGGCCACCGGCATCTGCAGGGTCTTGTGGCGGTCGTTGAGGTCGCCGCCGGTCTCCGGATCGCGGTCGTCGTAGTGCTCCTTGACCCGGATCGCGCCGGTGCGGGCGTCCAGGCGGTAGAACCAGAGGCCGTCGTCCAGGAAGCAGGAACGGCCGGCGATGAAGCTCACCAGGCCGTTTTCGACGAGCACGCTGCCATGCACCGGCCAGACGCTTTCCAGCATCTCGAAGGCGCCGTGGCGCAGCAGGCGGGGGGCGGCCTGGAACTGCCAGACCAGGGCGCCGTCGCTGGCGCGCAGGCAGTAGACGAAGCCGTCCTTGCCGCCGAAGTAGACGCGGCCCTGCCAGAGCGTCGGCGGCGAGTCGATGCGGCCGCCGGCGACGAAATGCCAGGCCTCGCGGCCGGTGGCGGCATCGAAGGCGTGCAGGGTGTGCTTGTCCACTTCGGCGACGTAGACCCTGCCGTCGGCGATCGTGCTCGTGCTCAGCGGCGGGCTCAGCCGGACTTCCCAGGCGCGGCCGAGGTCGGCGGTCAAATCCTGGCTGGAAGCGCCGCTGCGGGCATTGTCATGGCGGTAGGTCGGCCAGTCCTTCGGATCGGCGTCGCCCTCCGGCAGCGGTTCCTCGTAGGCCGGGCCGCGGGTCAGGCGCTGGGCGTCGTCGGTGGCGGGCGGCAGCGGTTCGCGGGCGTCGGGGGCCAGCACGCTCATGCCGTCGAGCTTGGCTTCGGGGTAGCAGGCGCAGTTGTGCGGGCCGGCGTAGGTCAGGCCGTTGGCGGGCATGACGCCGTACAGGCAGGCACCGCGCACCCAGTGGTTCAGGTCCCAGTGCTCCTTGGCCATGTCGACGTACTCGGTGCCGGTGCGCGAAGGGATGATGTAGTTCTCCGTCGCCTTGGCCTGGTAGCAGCGGTGGTGGAACCAGTAGGTGCCCTCGGGCACGTCCGGATAAAAGCGCTTCTTCACCTCGCCGGTGAAGGGGTCGCGGCCGGTGAACTCGCCAGTCTGGTTGCCGTTGGTCGTGCCCGCGTTCCAGACCAGGCCCTGGGCGACGATCAGGTCCTCGGGGCTGCGGTAGCCGCTCTTCTCGTGCGGCGCCACCCACAGATCCTTGCCGGTGTCGGCGTGGACGCTCTTCATGCTGCCGTCGCCGCCGGCATACAGGATGACGTCCTGGTGCAGGAGCAGGCGCGGGCCGAAATTGAACTCGTAGAGCGCGCGCTTTTTCGCCGGCACGTCGGCGAACTTGGTCTCGCCGGTCCGGACGTCCAGGCAGGCGATGCCGTCGCCGTTGAAGTAGACCGCGCGCTTGTCGTCGAGCGCCAGGGTGATCGGCGCGATGCGGTCCTGCGTCTCCCAGAGCGTGCGGCCGCTGGCGGCGTCGAGCGCGAGCAGGCGGCGCGGCTTGCCGTCCCAGTTGAACTCGGTTTCGACGCGCTTCTGGTCGCTCTGCGCCTTGACCGCGAACTCCTCGTTGAGGCGCCAGGGCTCGGGATTGGCCAGGGCGTAGAGCGTGCCGCTGCGGAACAGGATCTCCTCGGTGCCGGCCGTCTGCGGGTATTCGCGGATCAGCTCGCCGGTGGCGCCGTCCAGGCAGCTGACGGGCGCGCTGATGCCGAGGGTGACGTAGACCCGGTCGCCGTCGGCCACCAGGCGGCGGGTGAGCTGGGTCGGGCCCGACTTCAGCGGCCAGAGGTGGGTGCTCCACTGCGGGATCGGCTTCTTCCAGAGCACGACGCCGTTGAAGGCGTCGCGGGCGATGAGCATGAACTTCGCCGGCATCAGGATCGAGATGCGGCTGCCCTCGTCCATGATGTAGTAGATGCGGCCGCCGGCGGAGACCATGGCGCTGACGCTGCTCATGCGGTCGTGGTGCCGACTCCAGCGCGGGTTGCCGACCCACTGCATGCGCTTGGGCGGCCCGACCCGCAGGTCCTTGGAGGTGGTGTTGCCGCGCGAGTCGTAGGCGTAGTGGGTCCACTCGTCGATGTCAGCCGGGCGCGGCTTGACCAGCTTTTCCCAGCTGCTGTCCTGGCGGATCAGGGCCACGCCGTTCGGCACCAGCACGCGCAGGATCTCCTGCCGCGGCAGGCCGGGCTGCTCGACCACCAGCAGGTTCACCAAGTTCTCGATGTAGGGCAGGTTGCGGCCGTCCCAGCGGTCGACGGCCACGACGCCGTTGAGGCCGCGGGCGTGCAGGCGCTCGCGCAGGCCGGGCACGGCCGCCGCGTCCGTGGTCAGGCCCTGGACCTGGTAGCGTTCGTTGCCGCGCAGCGCCGCCGTCAGCGCGCCGTCGCCGCAGCCGGCGTGAACGATTAGTCCGCCGCGGATGCCGGACTGGCGGAGCAGGTCGGCCGCCTCGTCGGCGGACAGGGCGGCGGTGGCCAGAAGCAGGGCGAGCAGGGGGCGGATCATGGC
>CAYYJK010000185.1:0-2469 GCA_964472185.1 uncultured Prosthecobacter sp. | reverse complement strand
CGCAACCACCCTGCTTTCCCCCTTGCAAGCCAACCTCTCCTCCGCGCCCCGCACCGAGCGGGCTGTTTTCCGCACCGTCCCCGTCCGCGACCTGTCCGCGGACCAGCTGCTGGACCTGAGCAAGCGGATGAAGCTCTCGCTGTCGCGCGCCGACATGCTCGTCGTCCAGCAGATCTTCCAGGAGGAGGGCCGCGACCCGACCGACGTTGAGCTGGAAGTCATCGCCCAGACTTGGTCGGAGCACTGCAAGCACCGCATTTTCAACGCCCGCATCACCCACACCCTCGACGGCCGCGAGGAGGTGGTGGACAGCCTGTTCAAGACCTACATCCGCAGCGTCACGGAGACGATCATGGCGCAGAAGCCGGATTTCGTGCTCAGCGCCTTCGTCGACAACGCCGGTTTCGTGAAGCTGGACGACGACAAGGCGGTCTGCCTGAAGGTGGAGACCCACAACCACCCCAGCGCCATTGAGCCTTACGCCGGCGCCAACACCGGCCTGGGTGGCGTCATCCGCGACATCCTCGGCGCCGGCAAGGGCGCCAAGCCGGTCGCCTCGCTCGACGTCTTCTGCTTCGGCCCGCCCGACACCCGCCAGGAGGACCTCAAGGCCAAGGACGTCATCCACCCGCTCGGCATCATGCGCGGCGTCGTCCGCGGCGTGCGCGACTATGGCAACCGCATGGGCATCCCGACCGTCAACGGTGCCATCCAGTTCGACGACACCTTCATCTACAACCCCCTGGTGTTCTGCGGCACCGCCGGCGTCATCCCGATCGCCGACATCGCCAAGGAGGTGAAGCCGGGCCATCTGCTCGTCGCCGCCGGCGGCCGCACGGGCAAGGACGGCCTCAAGGGCGCCACCTTCTCCTCGGCCGAGCTCACCACCGACTCCCACGAGGAGGACCAGACCGCCGTGCAGATCGGCAACCCGATCGAGGAGAAGAAGGTCGCCGACTTCGTTCTGGCCGCGCGTGCCGAGGGCCTGATCGAATTCGTCACCGACTGCGGTGCCGGCGGCTTCTCCAGCGCCGCGGGCGAGATGCTCAGCGAGGTGGGCGGCGAAGTCTGGCTGGAAAACGTCCCGCTCAAGGAGCCCGGCCTGGAGAGCTGGCAGGTGTTCATCTCCGAATCCCAGGAGCGCATGGTCATGGCCGTCGAGGAGAAGAACCTCCCGGCCCTGCAGAAGATCGCCGACACCTACCAGACCGAGATCTTCGTGCTGGCCAAGGCCGACGGTATGAAGCGGCTCAAGGTCTGGCACCACGGCCAGGCCGTCTGCGACCTGCCGGTCGAGAAGCTGCACGGCGCCCCGCGCCGCGAGATGCGCGCCCACTGGCGCCAGCCCGCCGCTCAGGCGCCGAAGATCGCCGTGCGCCCGGAATCCTGGACCCAGGTGCTGAAGACCGTGCTGGCCGACTTCGCCATCGTCTCGCGCGAGCCGGTCATCCGCGAGTACGACCACGAAGTGCAGGGCAACACGGTGCTCAAGCCCCTCGCCGGCGCTTCCGGCGACGCCCCGCAGGACGGCTCCGTCATCCGCGTCGACGGCAGCAGCCAGCTCGTCGCCCTTGCCTGCGCCCTCCTGCCGGAGTGGGGCAAAAACGACCCGCACGCCATGGGCCGCGCCTGCGTCGACGAATGCGTACGCCAGCTGGTCGCCATGGGCGCCAATCCGCAGCGCATCGCCATCCTCGACAACTTCTGCCTCGGCAACCCGGACAACGAGAAGGAGCTCGGCGCCCTGGTCGAGTGCACCAAGGGCCTGGCCCAGGCCGCCCTGGCCTACGGCGCGCCCTTCGTTTCCGGCAAAGACAGCTTCTACAACTACTTCATCACCGACGAGGGCCCGGTTTCCATCCCCTGCACCCTGCTGGTCAGCGGCTTCGGCGTCGTCGAGGACGCCAAGCACGTCATCGGCTCCTCGCTGCGCCGTGCCGGCAGCAAGCTCTGCCTGCTCGGCCGCACCACGCCCGGCCTGCGCGGCAGCGTCTTCGCCAAGTACACCCAGGGCGCCGGCCTCAACGCCGCGCCGAGCTGGGAGGAGGCGGACACCTGGGCCAACTACGGCCGGTACCACGAACTGGTGAAGCAGGGCGCCGTCCTCGCCACCCACGACCTCAGCGAAGGCGGACTCGCCGTCGCCCTGGCTGAAATGGCCTTCAGCGGCAAGGCCGGCATCCGCGTCGATCTCGACGGCGTTCCGGCCGCCAAGGACTGCTCCGCCGCCGAAATCCTGTTTGGCGAAACCCCGGGCCGCCTGCTCATCGAGGTCGCGCCCGAGCACGTCGCCGCGGCCCGCGCCGCCGGCGCGGTGGTCATCGGCGAAAGCACCAACGAACGCTGGCTGCACGTCACCCACAAGGGCAGCACCCTGATCGATGCCGCCGTTGCCGACCTGAAACCGATCTGGCAGGAGGGTCTGAAGACCTTCTATTGAGCGCGCCCCCATCCCCAGCGCCCCTCTCC
>CAYYJK010000184.1:2998-7545 GCA_964472185.1 uncultured Prosthecobacter sp. | reverse complement strand
TAGCGCAGGTCGGTCTTGTTGACGTCGTAGTAGGCGATCGCCGGCGCGCCGGCGATCGCCTACTACGACGTCAACAAGACCGACCTGCGCTACGTGCGTTCCAACGACGCCAACGGCACCGGCTGGGGCACGCCGGTGGAGGTTGTGGCGAGCGCCAACGACGTCGGCCGCGCCATCTCGATGGAGATGCTCAACATCGGCGGCGACCTGATCACCAAGAACACCTCCAACAACACGGTGACCATCACCGGCGTTGCCACCCTCGGCACGCCCAGCATCGCCTTCTACGACGCCACGGCCGGCGACCTCAAGTACGTGGTCGCCAACAACGCCGCCGGCAGCGACTGGAGCGCGGCGGTGACCATCGCCAGCTCCGGCGACGTCGGCAGCCACCTCTCGCTGGAACTGGTCAACGGTCTTCCGGCGGTGGCCTACCACGACGCCGGCAGCGGCGACCTCTACTACGCCCGGGCGGCCAATGCCGCCGGCCTGACCCACAACCTGCGCAACCTTGAAGGCGCGGTGCTGACCATTCCGACCGCTTCGCTGGCCTTCGAGCCGGCCTGGGGCGCGCCGACGCTGCTGGATGCCGGCGGCACGGCCGGCCAGTACCCGAGCCTGACGGTCCTCCCCGGCGTGGTGGCCACGCCGGCCGTCGCCTACTACGAGGCCGTCGGCGGCGACCTGCGCTTCGTCCGCGCCAGCGATGCCGACGGCGCCGCCTGGGGGGCGCCGCAGACCCTGCAGTCCACCGGCGATGTCGGCCGCAACGCCGGCCTGATCGTGGTCGACGGCGTGCCGGGTGTCAGCTACCAGGACGCCGGCGCCGGCAACATGAAGTTCATGCATCTGGCGGACGCCGCCGGCTACTCGCGCATCGCCTTCAGCGCCGACACGACCTGGAGCGGCACGATCCAGCTCGACGGCACCGCCATGTTCGCCCCGGGGTCCGGCCTGACCGCCACCCTCACCGGCGCCCTCAACGGCATCGCCGGCTTCAAGTTGGCCGGCGAAGGCACCCTGCGCCTCGACAACGCCGCCAACAACTTCGGCTCCGGCCTGGGTGGCGCGGGCGCCGCGGTCAATGCCCCGGTGGTCATCCGCTCCGGCACCCTGCTGCTCGGCGACAGCGCCGCCCTCGGCGGCGCCGTGGTGGAACTCGGCGACGCGACGCCGCAGATCCTCACGGTCGAACGCGCGACCACCTTCGGCAGCCTCACCCGCCTGTCCGGCCGCTTTGACGATGACCACGATGGTGTATTTAACGGTGTTGGCGGTCCGGGTGCCTTCGTCGAGGTCGATCGCACCATCGACGGCTACAACTTCAGCGAAGCCGACGCGGGCACGCTGATCCTGGTCAAGGACGAGGACAATCCGGCGTGGAACGGGGTCTACCGCATCGTCTTCATCGTCGGCCAGTTGGACGGCACGATGAACCTGGCGCGCGTCGCCGCCATGGACACCGTGGCGGAGATGGCCTACGGCACGCAGGTGCGCGTCACGGAGGGCACGCACGCCGGCAAGGCCTTCTTCCTCGCCAGCCACGTTTCGGAACTGAACGTTTCCGCCCTGCTCTGGGTGCAGGATGTGGCGGACGGTGCCCTGGCGCTGCGCGCCAACGCCGCCGGCATGAACATCACCAACGCGATCGACGTCAACGCCGGCAACGGCAGCGGCGCCGCCATCCTGGGCGCCGCCAGCAGCGTCACCAGCGGCCAGGTCGACTTCAGCGGCGCGGTCGTGCTGCAGAATCAGCGCGCCGGCGTGCGCGAACTGCGCACGGTCTCGCTCGACTCCGCCATCACCGGCGGCTTCGGCGTCAACTTCACCGGCGTCTTCTCCGAGGCCAACGGCGGCTTCGGCGGCACGGCGGATGCGCTCGCGCTGCGCAAGACCGGCAGCGGCGTGGTCACCCTGCGCGGCGCCAGCACCCACCACGGCGGCGTCGTGGTCGCCGAAGGCACCCTGCTGGTCATGAACACCACGGGTTCCGCCACCGGGGTCGGCGCCGTCACGGTCAACGCCGGCGCGGTGCTCGGCGGCACGGGCATCATCGGCGGCGCGGTCAGCCTGTCCGGCACCAGCCTCAATCCGGCGATCCTGCGTCCGGGCGATCCGACCGTCAGCGGCGCCCCGACCGAAACGCTGACCATCAACGGCGCCCTGACGGTGGGCGCGGATTCGGTGGTCGAGTTCACCGCCGGCACGGCCAACCTGACCCGACTGGTGGCCAACACGGTCAGCATCACCCCGACCGGCCGCCTGCTGCTGCAGTTTGCGGGCGGCTACACGCCCGGCATCGGCGCGGAGTTCGACCTGATCGACGGCACGATCAGCTTCACCGGCGGCACGCCGGCCAACCTGCTGACCAACCTGAAACTGCCGGGCGCCTACACCTGGGACACCAGCAGCTTCATCAGCCAGGGCATCGTCCGCGTCACCGGTGCCACGACGCCGGTGGCGATCACCAGCGATCCGGTCGGCCAGACGGTCAACCCGGGCGTCACGGTCAACTTCACCGTGCAGGTTTCGGGTTCGCCCAACTTCACCTACCAGTGGCAGCGCGACACCGGCAGCGGCTGGGTCAACGTCGGTCCGGAAACCAACGCGGCGCTGACTTCGAACACCCTCAGCCTGGTGGGCGTGTCCGAGGTCGACCAGGGCAGTTACCGCGCCACGGTGACCAACGGCGACGGCACCTACCTCGCCACCAGCGCCGAGGTGGCCCTGATCGTCAACGACCCGCCGGTGATCGTCCAGCAGCCGGTGTCGGTGACGGTGGATCCGAACGCGAACGCCACCTTCACGGTTGTGGCCAGCGGCCCGGCGCCGATCAGCTACCAGTGGCGCCGCGGCACCACAAACCTGGCGAACGGCGCCAAGTACAGCGGCGTCAACACCAACACGCTGACCGTGCTCAACGCCCAGCAGGCCGACGAAGCCAGCGACTTCAACGTCGTTGTCAGCAACCTGGCCGGCAACGCCCCCGCCAGCGCGGTGGTGTCGCTCATCGTCCGCGATCCGGTCACCATCGTCACGCCGCCCGCCAGCATCACCGTCAGCAGCCTGGATCCGGCCAACTTCAGCGTGGTGGCCGGCGGCACCGGGCCGTTCACCTACCAGTGGGAGCGCGACAGCGGCGCCGGCTTCCAGCCGATCCCCGGCGCGACCGGCCAGAGCCTGCAGCTCGACGGCGTCACTCTGGAGGACGACGGCGACCAGGTGCGCGTCACGGTGAGCAACGGCTTCAGCAACCTGACCAGCGCCGCGGCGACGCTCAGCGTGGTCGACGGCTTCCCGAGCATCCTGCAGCAGCCGGTGTCGCAGACGGTGCTCGCCGGCAGCACGCTGACGCTGACCTCGCAGGTCGGCGGGGCCTCGGCCGGCCGCAGCATCCAGTGGCAGCTCAACGGCAAGCCGGTCAAGCTCGGCGCGGTCACCAGCGGCGGCCTCACCTCGAACGCCAGCGTCACCGAGACGCAGCTCGGCCAGGTGGTCACCACGACGCTGACCGTCACCAACGTTTCCGCCGCCTACGCCGGCGACTTCACCTGCGTGGCCAGCAACCTCAACGGCGTCAACCCGAGCCAGAAGGGCCAGGTCGTCGTCGTCTCCAACCCGCAGGTGGTGCTGCCGGTTCAGGACGGCAAGAAGGCCGTCATGACGGTGGTGGCCTCCGGTCCGAAGGACCAGCTCGCCCTGGTGGAGTACAAGTGGCAGAAGAACGGCGCCGACATTGCGCCCGAAGTCGGCCGCATCTCGCCGGACAACACCAAGACCCTGACCTTCACCCTCACCAACACCGCGGATTCGGACACCTACACCTGCCTGGTCACCGGCCCCGGCCCGGCGCCGAGCAACCGCCAGACGGTGAGCGGCGGCACCCATTACCTGAAGGTCTTCACGGCGGCTCCCATTCTGGAAACCATCACCTTCCCGGACGCCATGGTCGGCGCCGACTTTGACTACCAGATCCCGGTCAATCCGGACAGCACCATGGCGCCGTCGAAGTACGCGGCCCCAGGCCTGCCGGCCGGCCTGAAACTGAACGCCAAGACCGGCCGCATCACCGGCCGTCCGACCAAGAGCGGCCTGTTCCAGGTGACGGTGACGGTTTCCAACAGTTTCGGCTCGGACACTCCCGAGAGCGGGGTGACTCCGCTGTTCGTCCAGGCCGTGCCCACCGGCGCCGTCGGCGTCTTCGCCGGCCGCCTGCCGCGCCACGCCGCCCTCAACAGCAGCCTCGGCGGCCGCTTCGACATGACGGTGGCCAGCTCGGGCGGCTTCAGCGGCAAGCTCAACCTCGGCGGCGTGTCCTACGCCTTCAAGGGGGCTCTGGTGCTGGATCCCGACCTCGACACGCCGGCGCTGCCGACGGGCTCGGTCGTCATCCTGCGCAAGGGCAAGCCGGTGGCGCCGCCGCCGCTGCAGGTGGACTTCACCATCAACCCGGCCACGAACCGCATCACCGTGGCCTCGGTCACCGCCGGCACGGACTCCTTCAACTTCACCGGCTACCGCAACCGCTACAGCCTGCTGGCCCCGGC
>CAYYJK010000184.1:0-2898 GCA_964472185.1 uncultured Prosthecobacter sp. | reverse complement strand
CGGACTCCTTCAACTTCACCGGCTACCGCAACCGCTACAGCCTGCTGGCCCCGGCGGACGGCTACACCGGCTACCACACGCTCGCCCTGCAGCCGACCGCGCTGGATGACGAGGACCTGTCCGTTCCGCACGGCGACGGCTACGCCAGCTTCACGGTCACCCCGGGCGGCACGCTGAAAATGGTCGGCAAAACCGCCGACGGCCAGGCCGTCACCGGCGCCACCTTCATCGGCCCCAGCGGCGAGATCGTGGTCTTCCAGGTGCTCTACAAGGTGGCGCCGAAGGGCTCGCTGCTCGGCCAGCTCAACCTCAGCCGCGGCGTCAATCTTGAGGATCCGCAGGACAACGTCATCACCAGCACGGCGCTGACCTGGACCTGCCCGGAAAACCTGGATCCGAAAAACCGCCTGTACCGCGCCGGCTTCGGCCCGCTGGACGTCACCGCCGTCGGCGGCTTCTACGCCCTGCCCGTTGACCCGGTGCTGATCCTGGGGCTGGCCAACGGCGTCGACAACGCCAAGCTGAGCTTCAGCCTGGACGGCCTGGAGGTCATCAATGCCGCCTCCAACCCGAGCATCCCCGGCGCCGGCGTCATCTCCGGCGGGGCGCTGGACGTCATCACCGGCAACAAGATCCTGGTGCCCGCCACCACGGCGCTGACCAAGATCTCGGCGGTGGCCAAGAGCGGCGCCTTCAAGGGCACCTTCACCCTGGCCGACAACGTGCCGGGCGTCGGCATCGTCACCCGCAAGGTGAGCTACCAGGGGCTGATCGTCCGCTCCGGCAGCGGTCTGATTGGCGCCGGCTACTACCTGGCCCCGGGCCGGACTCCGGACATCAAAACCTCGCCGATCCTGTCCAACCAGGTCCTCTTCGAAAAGAATCCCTGAGGCTTGCCGACCCCGGGAACCCGGTTCCCGGGGTCAATCACGTCCGGGCGGAGCTGTAATAACGAAGTACATACTCTGCAATGACTTGAAAAGATTTCGGGTTTCCGATTTAATCACAAAAAAGAAAATAATCCGTCGCACCTTTTGCCATGAAACCCTTTCGCCATCTCCTGGCCGATGCCAGGCGCCATCAAGGCTTGGCCTTGATCATCGTGCTGTCCATGCTGGCGCTGGCCACGATCGTCATCCTGGCCTTCCTCAGCGTGGCCGACACCGAACACAAGGCCACGGTGACCTACTCGTCCTCGCAGTCGGCGCGCCGCATGGCCGACACGGCGGTGAACATGGTCATCTCGCAGATTCGCTCCGGTTCCGAGCGCCAGACGCCGAACGTGCCGGTCATCCACGCCACCCAGCCGGGGGCCGTGCGCAAGTATGCCCAGAGCGGCGCCTTCCTGGCCGGTTACAAGCTGTTTTCCGACCGTGACATGATCTACCTCGCCGGCGGCACGGGCAGCGATGTCAACGCCGCCGAACGCCGTTTCGTTGCCGAGTCCGAGCCGCCCACCGGCTGGAACCAGGGCAACAACATCGCGCGCTACGTCGACCTCAACGAGCCGGTGATCAAGGGCGTCAGCGGCGACGGCGGCGCCAGCACCTCGGTGCAGGTGTACTTCCCGGTCATCGATCCGCGCGCGGGTCAGGACATCGACCCTTCCGAGGGCGACGACGTGCCGGTCGAAGGCTTCTCCTACGAGACCAACACGGTGCTCAATCCGACCAACGACCTGAGCCTGCCGGCCGATCCGGATTCGCCGGCGCCGATCATCAAGCCCGGCACCGCCGGCAAGGGCCTCAACGACCTGCGCCTCGCCATGCCCGTGCAGTGGCTGTACGTGCTCAAGGACGGCGCCATCGGCTACCTGGACGACAACCTGCGCTTCATGGTCATGAACGACAGCCGTGACGGCCTGGGCGGCGCGGGCGCCAATCTCTCCGCCACCCCGGACGATGTCTACGGCATCCCCTCCGAGACCAATCCGATCATCGGCCGCGTCGCTTTCTGGACCGACGACGAAACCTGCAAGGTCAACATCAACACCGCCTCGGAGCCGACCTATTCCGGCCAGCCGATCTACTACCATGAGCGCGACCACCGCTGGGCCGACTACCCGCCGGCCCGCGCCGAGTACCAGCGTTTCCCCGGCCATCCGGCGACGGTGGCGCTGAGCAGCGTCCTGTTCCCGAACCCGCTGCAGGCCGACAACCGCAGCCTCGACACCTACGGCCCGCGCGGTCCGGTGTCCGGCGGCGACCTCAGCCGCGCCCTGCAGGTCAAGGAGCGCCTGTACGAACTGATGCCGCGCATCCACACCGGCGGCAGCGTCGCCGGCACCCGCACCTTCGAGGCGGACCAGTACCGCACCGCCACGGGCGACTCCACCCTGTCCGACGCCGTGCAGATCCAGGCGGCGATCGGCGAGCGCCTGTATGCCAGCGTCGACGAACTGCTGTTCTCCCAGACCGTCAACGGCGGCCGCCGCGTCATGAACAACGCGCTGGTGGGCACCACCACCCTGTTCAACCGCGACAGCCTGGAGCGCTCCTCGGCCTTCCTCACCGCGCACAGCCGCGGCAGCGAACTCACCATGTTCGGCCTGCCGAGGATCGCCATGTGGCCGGTGGCGGAGAGCCCGAGCAAGCGCACCGGATTCGACAACCTCATCGAGTTCTGCTCGCGCGTCGGCGGCGCGGACAACGCCTACATCTTCAAGCGCGCCATTTCTCGTTCAACGAGAGGCGGTCCAGATGGGGCGAACTACGACATCAATTTGCCGCGCAATTTGGCTTTGCTGAACATGCTCGACCAGGTGCTCAACAAGCCCTTCCCGTCGCAGAGCGAAAACGCCGGCACCTCGGGCAGCTTCCGCGATAAACTGGGCACCGACAACGCCCGCCAGCTGATCGTGTCGATCTTCGACTACATCCGCTGCACCAACCTGTACGA
>CAYYJK010000183.1:6347-7571 GCA_964472185.1 uncultured Prosthecobacter sp. | reverse complement strand
TTCCTTCTTGTCGGCGGTGCTCGTTTGAATGTCGGCCATATGTTGCGGTTTGGTTTAGGGGCGGGCAAGGTGGGCACGAATCTCCGCCGCGCAAGCGGGGAACGGGCACATTCATACCAGATTCGGGCACGCGCGCGGCCCGCCTCGCTGAAAGGCCGCACCCGGCGGCCCGGTATTGAATTGACTTTGCTCCGCGGTTCTGGAGCAATCCCCTTCCCTCCCCATGAAAAAATACAACGTCGGCATCATCGGTTACGGCTGGGCGGCCACCGCGCACATTGACGCGATCAACGCCACCAAACAGGCACAGGTCACCGCCATCTACTCCTCCCGTCCGCTCGACGGCGCGGAGCTGAGCGCCAAACACGGCGGCACCATCAAGGCCTACCAGGACGTGGACGCCATGCTGGCGGACCCGGACATTCACGTCGTGGACATCACCAGCTACCCGAGCCAGCACCGCAACCAGGCCGTGGCCGCGGCCAACGCCAAGAAGCACATCATTCTGGAGAAGCCCATGGCCAACTCCCTGCAGGAGGTGCGCGAGATCGCCGCCGCCGCCAGCGCCAACGGCGTCAAGGGCTGCGTCTGCTTCGAATGCCGCTACTCCGGCCAGTTCCAGTCGACCAAGGCCATCATCGACCAGGGCCTGCTCGGCGACCTGCACTACGGCGAGGTCGACTACTACCACGGCATCGGCCCCTGGTACGGCCAGTTCCGCTGGAACATCGGCAAGAAGGACGGCGGCAGCGCTCTGCTCACCGCCGGCTGCCACGCGCTCGACGCCCTGCTCATGGTCATGGGCGGCGAAGTCGAAAGCGTCACCAGCTTCAGCACCAAGTCGAAGAGCGAGATCTTCGCGCCCTACGAATACGACACCACCAGCGTCACCCTGGTGAAGTTCAAGAACGGCGCCGTCGGCAAAACGGCGGCCGTGGTGGACTGCCTGCAGCCCTACTACTTCCACACCCATCTGGTCGGCAGCCAGGGCAGCCTGCTCGACAACAAGCTGCACTCCAACAAGCTGAAGACCGACAAGAAGGCATGGGGCAGCCTGTCGATGTCGATGCTGGACTCCGGCGACGTCAACGACCACCCCTACCAGAACCAGTTCCAGGCCTTCTTCGACGCCCTCGACGAAGGCAAGGACATGCCGCTGACCAGCTTCCCCGAATCCCTGCGCACGTTCGAGGTCATCTTCGCCTCCGACCGCAGCGCCGAACT
>CAYYJK010000183.1:4258-6247 GCA_964472185.1 uncultured Prosthecobacter sp. | reverse complement strand
GAGGTGATGGCGTCGGCGCGGTGGTGCCAGGCGTCGCCCTTGAGCGCCGTGCTGGTCGTCTCGTCGCTCTTGCGCAGGGCGTAGCGGGACAGGCCCTCCTTGACCAGCACGACCAGAACCAGGACCGGCAGGGTGAACCACTCCGGCGAGGTGTGCCGGTGCAGGATGTTGTGAATGCTGTGGTACGCGATGGTGCCGCCGGCCGCCAGCAGGGAGAAGGCCGAAAGCAGCGCTGCCAGCTGCTCCGCCCGGCCGTGCCCGTAGGGGTGGTTGGCATCGGCCGGCTTCTCGGCGACCTTCAGGCCCACCAGCACCATCAGCGACACGAACAGGTCGTTCACCGACTCGATGCCGTCGGCGATCAGGGCGTAGGAATGTCCGATCACGCCCGTCGTGACCTTGATGGCGGCGAGCACGGCGTTGAAGGCCATGCTCAGGGCCACGGCCCGCACGGCGGTCGTGCTTCGGTTCATGCGAAGGGAGCGGGCTGGACGGGAATGCGGCGGATGCGCGGTCGAAGGCGGGACGGGCCTCAGAACTTGAAGCCCTTCGGCAGTTTGGGCATCTTGCCGCCCGGGAACATCCCCTTGGGCAGCTGAGGCATGCCGCCGCCGCCGAACAGGCCGCCGGCCATCTGGGCCATGGCGCCCTTGTTCTTCATGAGCTGGCGCATCATGTCGAACTGCTTGAGCAGCTGGTTGATTTCCACCACCGGGCGGCCGCTGCCTTTGGCGATGCGCTTGCGCCGGCTGCCGTTGATGATCTCCGGCCGCGAACGCTCCTTCGGGGTCATCGACAGGATGATCGCCTCGACGTGCTTCATGCGCTTGTCGTCGACACCGGGCAGGCCCTTGAGCTTGTTCATGCCCGGAATCATGCCCAGCAGCCCCTCCAGGGGCCCCAGCCGCTTCATGAAGCGCAGCTGGCCGAGGAAGTCGTTGAAGTCGAACTTGTTCTGCTCGAGGCGGCGCATCATGCTCACCGCCTCCTTCTCATCGATCTCCTGAGCCGCCTTTTCGACCAGGCTGACGACGTCGCCCATGCCCAGAATGCGCTGGGCCATGCGGTCGGGGTGGAAGACTTCCAGCGCGTCGACCTTCTCGCCGACGCCGAGGAACTTGACCGGGCAGCCGGTGACCTGCCGCATCGACAGCAGGGCGCCGCCGCGGGCGTCGCCGTCCAGCTTGGATATGATCAGACCGGTGATGGTGACGGTCTCGTGGAATTTGGTCGCAACGCTGACCGCCTGCTGCCCGGTCGCGGCGTCGGCCACCAGCAGGGTCTCCTTCGGCTGCACCAGGTCGCGCACCTGGCGGAGTTCGGCGAGCAGCGCCTCGTCGACCTCCTGGCGGCCGGCCGTGTCGAAGATGGCCACGCCCCCGCCCTGCTGCTCCAGCCAGGCCAGCGCGGCGCGGGTGGCGCGCACGACGTCGGTTTCCCCGGCCGCCGGCACGCAGACCGGGACGCCGAGCTGCTGACCGAGCACCTGCAGCTGGGTGATGGCGGCCGGCCGGTACAGGTCGAGGGCGATGAGCAGCGGCCGTTTGCCCTGCTTTTTCAGCCAGGCCGCCAGCTTGGCCGAGGTGGTGGTCTTGCCGGCGCCGTTCAGGCCGACCAGCAGAATGCGCTGCGGCGGCTCCAGGTTCAGTTCCACCGAACCGCCGCCGAGGATCTTCACCAGCTCGTCGTGGAAAATCTTCACGATCTGCTGTCCCGGGGTGACGTTCTTGAGCACCTCCTCGCCCAGAGCGCGCTGCTTGACCGCCTCGATGAGGTCCTTGGTGACCTTGAAGTCCACATCCGCCTCCAGCAGCGCCAGGCGGATCTCGCGCATCGCGTCGGCGACGTTGGAATCGCTGATTTTGCCCAGGCCGCGCAGCTTGCGGAAGGCGTCTTCAAGTTTGTCGGTCAGGGCGGAAAACATAAGCCGGTGGGGGGCTCCAGTAATCGCCGGCCCCGGGGGCCGCCGCAAGTCATGATTGCCCGGCC
>CAYYJK010000183.1:0-4158 GCA_964472185.1 uncultured Prosthecobacter sp. | reverse complement strand
GTGGATTACACCGGCGCCGGCCTGCGCGTGGCGATGCAGAAGCGCAGCGGCGGCTCCACCTACAACATCCGCCAAGTGACCAACGGCTCCTGGACCGACGTGAAGTGGACCTACGTCCGCAACTCGACGGACGAGAAGTTTACCTTGGTGCTGTCGCCCACCGTCGGCTCCGGCAGCATCCAGATCGACGACGTCAAGGTTTCGGCCGGCGCCGCGAACTCGCCGAACCTGAAGCCTTGACCCCGGCGCCGGCCTGCGGCCGAACCGGCCTAGCTAGCCAGGGGCGGGCAGAAGTTGAGAAGTTCAACTTCCACACCGTGTTTCTTCTCCGGCTGGATCTCGGCGACGCTGATGCTGCCGTATTCGACGTTGAAGTGCGCCATGTGCGCCAGCGGCTGGCCGATGAGCAGGGCCAGGATGACGCGGATGATGCCGCCATGGCAGAACACGGCCACCCGGCGATGCGGGTTGTCGTGCAGGATTTTCAGCAGGGCGTGCTCGACCCGGTGGCGCAACTGCTGGCCGGACTCGCCGTTGGGAATGCCGGCGGAGTCGATGATTTCCAGCCAGTCGAAGGCGCTGACGCCAAAGTGCTCCTGGATGCCATCCCAGCGGTAGCCGGTCCAGTCGCCAAAATCGACCTCGCGCAGGCTGGGGATCAGCACCGGCTTGAGTCCGCGCTCCCCGGCCAGCGGCGCCAGCGTCTGCTGCACGCGCTGCATCGGACTGGCATAGAGCGCGTCCAGCGGCGTGTCCGCCAGCCAGCCGGCCACCGAGCGAGCCTGGCGATGGCCGCGTTCGGACAGCCCCATGTCGATGCGGCTGCCGCCAAAAACCTTGTGGTAACGGTCCTCGACCTCGCCGTGGCGGATCAGGTACAGCTGGGTGGGATGGTTGGGAAGGTGGACTTTCAAGGCTCCTCCCTATGCCGCAAACCCGGCCCCGGAGCAAGACGCAGGCGGGGCGAAAAAAACGGCGGCCGAAGACGTTCCGGCCGCCGCATGAAGGTTCCGCTGGCGCCTCGGCCTACTGGATGAAGTAGAATTGGCGCGTGTTGAGGGCCGCCCAGAGGGCGTCGCCTTTGCCGGTGGCGCCGGATTCGACAACCGGCTTGAGCAGCGCCTGCTCCTCGGCGGTGGCCTTGCGGCTGAACAGGGCGAGGTAGATGGTGTCCACGGTTGCCTCCGCCGACTCGGCGCGTTTCACGGCGCGGGAGATCATCGAGTAGGGGCTGAGGAGCTGGGTGAAGACCTTGCCGTTGAGCAGCATCAGCGCCTGGCCGACACTGGCTTCCTCATTGGCGTTCTCGACCAGTTCACGGTCGCTCTGGCCGAACTCGCGGAGGAAATGGCCGTTCGGGGCCGGGCTGCGCAGGTCGGCGGCGCGCGCCATGGTGGTGTCCCGGCTGGTTTCCCAGGCGCGCAGCGCCGCCAGCTGCTTCTTGTCGGTGACCTTGAGCAGTTCCGCGTCGCGCTTCAGCCGGGCCTTCTGGACCTCCGTCAGGCGGGCGCGCTGCTGGCGCGCGAAGACGGTCAGCGCCTCGTCGATGCCGAGATCCTCGCCATTCTTGCCCTTGAGCACGCTGGCGATCTCCCGGGCGAACTCCGGATCGTCGACCTGCTCCTGCAGCTTGCCGTCGCGCACCAGTTCGGCGAATTTTTTGAAGCCCATCGTGTACACCACCTCCTCGGCGGCTTCGTCGATGCGGCGGCGCTGGTTGCTCACCACCTTCTTGGCGGCCCGGATGGCCTCCTCGTCCTTGCGCTTGGTCGCCTCGGCCAGCTGCGCCTGGGCCTTGCGCACGTCCTCGGAAAGCTGCTTCTGCACGGCGGCCACCTTGGCGGCGCCAGCGGCCAGCTCTTCGGGGGTCAGGGCGTTGAGCGCCCGGTCCAGCCACTCGACCCGGCGGATGATGCTTTCGCGCTCCACCCGGGCCTCCAGGCTGGGGGTGTCCGGAGCCGGCTTGTAGAGGGTGACCATGCTGTCCCAGATCTGCTCGGCGCTCATGCGGCGCAGCAGCGGCCCGGGGAAGTGGTACACCTCGCCGAGTTCCACGTCCTTGGTGTAGGCGGCGCGCTGGTAGGCGGCGCTGTTGAAGACGACGCGCAGGAAGGTCTTCATGTCGTAGTTCACCTCCTTCATGGTCGTCTCCAGGAAGCTCATCAGTGCCGGGTTGCTGGGCACGGTGGAGTCGGTGATTTCATCGACCGGCTCGATCAGCCCCAGCCCCATCGCCTTGCGCCACAGGCGGTTGGCGATGACGGTGGTGAAGCGCGGGTTGTCCTTCGAGGCCATCCACTGCGCATAGGCCTCGATCGGCTGCTTGCCCTCCTGAACGATCTTGCCATCCTTCGAGAACGAGGCGGGAATGACCGGCTCGACCACGGCCTTCGGCTTGGCGTCGCTGTACTGGTAGTCGTGCGGCAGGCGCAGCGGCGTCTTGTCGGACTTGTCGAGCACCGTGTTGTAGCGCAGCGGACGCAGGATTTCGTTCATCGCGCGGCTGACCTCACGGCGATCCATGCCGGCGGGCAGCTTGGCGTTCAGGGCGGCGTTGCCTTTCTTGGTCTTGCGACCGCTTCTGCCGTAGAAGGCCTCCGCGAGCAGCGGGTTGGACAGCCCGTTGGTGCTGGTCATGCCGTTGGTGTGGGCCGCCATCTGGTAGTAGTCCATCTGGGTCCACTTGTCGAAAGGGTGGTTGTGGCACTGGGCGCAGACCATGCTGGTGCCCAGGAAGACCTGGGTGGTCACCGCCATGTTGTCGAGCGGCATGTTGTAGTCGCGGATGTAGAAGCCGACCGCACCGTTCTCGTAGGTCTTGCCGCTGGCCGAGACCATTTCGCGCACCATCTGGTCGTAGGGCTTGTTGGCCTTGAGCGCGTCGCGCAGCCAGTTGGCGTAGGCGGCGCCGGCCGCCTGGCTGTTGCCCTGGGTGAGCTGGGACTTGATGCGCAGGATGTCGCTCCAGTAGTTGGCGAAGTTCTGCACGTAGCCGTCGGACTCGATCAGCGTATCGATGAGTTTCGCGCGTTTGTCGGCGGCGGTGTCGGCGAGGAAGTCCGCGGTCTCCTTGAGCGTCGGGATGCGGCCGGCGATGTCGAGGTAGACGCGGCGGACGAAGACGTCGTCGGTCGCCGGGGCGTTGGGCTGGAGCTTTTCCTTCTCGAGCTTGGCGAGGATCAGGCGGTCGACCTCGCGGGCCTTGGCCTGGACGTCCTCAGGCGACAGCGCCCGGGCGGGGCCGGCCGACCAGAGAGCCAGAGCCGCGGTCATCACCGCGGCGGTGCGGCTGGAGACATGGAGGAACGGGTGGATGTGCATGACTTGAGGGGGCAGTGACGGGCGTGCGCCGGGCGGTTCCGCCGGCGTCCCCGGGGGTGGGGACGCCGCCAGAAACGCCTCCCTGCCGGGCATCTTTCAGCGGGTTTCGGCAAAAACCGCCGCCAGTCTCAGCCCCGCTTCAGGAACAGGTGCGCGTAGGTTTCCGACCAGTCCGCCGGCAGCCGCACGGGCCGGCCCTGCGGCATCTGCACCAGCGCCAGCGACTGCCGGCACTGGATCAGCACCGTCTCCTCGCCGGCCCGGCGGATTTCAAAGGCGCACCAGAACCGGACGCGCTCGACGCTGTCGAGGCGGCCGGAAATGACCAGTTCGTCCCCCAGGGTGGCCGGCTTCCGGTAGTCGATCTCGGTGCGCACAACCACGGGGTAGAGCCGGGTCTGTGCCATCTCGCGCAGGCGCAGGCCCAGCTTGGCGGCCAGCCGCGTGCGCGCCGTCTCGATCATGCGCAGGTAGGCGATGTTGTGCACGACGCCGCCGATGTCGGTGTCGAAAAACATGACTTCCTCGCGGGTTTCAATGGTGGGGGTCTCGGCGGCCATCCGCCAGCTATGCCCCAGGCCGCGCCGGGCGGCAAGCCGGGCACCGCTTGAAATCGCGCCGGACCGGGCCTTTGCTGACGCCATGGAACTCGACCTCACCGGCCCCCTGCGCGAGGAGGCCTACACGATTCTCTCCGGCTTGGTCACCCCGCGCCCGATCGCCCTGACCACCACCGTCGATGCCGAAGGCCGCATCAACGCCGCCCCATTCAGCTTCTTCAACGTCCTCGCCGGGTGGCAGGCTGGCTGCGCAGCGGTTCATGGCCTCGGCCAGGGG
>CAYYJK010000182.1:0-7590 GCA_964472185.1 uncultured Prosthecobacter sp. | reverse complement strand
CTTCATCCCCACTTCTTCGACGCATGAAACGACTTCTCCTCTCTGCGCTCGCCGTGCTGTGCGGCCTGCACGGCGCCCGGGCGGCCACGCTCTATTCCAGCAACCTCGGCAACGGCATCAGCCTGCCCGGGCAAAGCAACGGCCTGGCCGGCGGCACGGTGCGCTTCGGCGTGTTTCCGGACGGCTTTGATTTCGCCGCCAACGTTGATGACTACGACGCCCTGAACAGCGCCTTCATCGAGGTGCACCGGTTCAGCGGGCCGCTGGCGGTCTCGGCGGTCAACGGTTTTTACCAGACGGCGCACAGCTACGTCGCCGGCGGCAGCTACGAAGGCGTCTCCTACGCCGACGGCATTGCCGGCCGCAAGGTGTACCTCTGGATCCTCAACAACGAGAACCCCGCCCTGGCCACGCAGCAGGCGATCTTCTCGAGCGCGCAGCGCTGGGTGGCGCCGGATGCGGTCATCCAGGACACCATCGTCACGCCGGACTCCGGCGCGACGGGCCTGGTGGCGCACCTCGGCCAGCTGGCCCAGGGCAGCGACATCGGTGCGGGCGCCGCTTCGCACCTGACCGGCGGCGCGGTGGTGGAAGTCGGCGGCGTGGTCGCCAGCCTGCTGCCGCCCAACCTGCCGGTGCTGGCCGGCACCGAGGTCACGCTGGATGTCGAGGTGGCCGACGGCACGCCGCCGTTCAGCTACCAGTGGCGGAAAAACGGCCAGGCGATCGCCGGGGCGACCGCCAAGACCCTGACCTTCAACGCCGCGCTCAGCGACATTGGCGACTACGACGTGCTGGTTTCCAACGCGGTCTCGACCGAAGTGCCGAGCAATGAGCTGTCGCTCGAAGTGGTGACGGCCAAGCCGTCCATTCTGACCCAGCCGCAGAGTACGGTGGTCGCCGTCGGCGGCACGCTGGATCTGTGGACCGAGGCCGTCGGCCAGGGGACCCTGGCCTACCAGTGGAAGCGCGGAGCCAACCTGCCGGGCGCGACCGATCCGGTGCTGCTCGTGCCGAACATGACGCTGGCACTGGCCGGAGGCTACAACTGCCTGGTGTCCAACGCCAACGGTGCGCTGACCAGTGCGCTGGCCCAGGTGGCCGTGGTCGACCAGGCGCCGGCCATCGTCGCGGGCGCCGAGGGCGCCAGCATCCAGCTGGCCGCAGTGGTCGCCGGCAAAGGCATGACCTTCCAGTGGTTCAAAGGGGCGGTCGCGCTGGCCAATGACGCGAAGTTTGCCGGCGTCACCGCCGCCGTGCTGACCGTCAAGGGCCTGCAGGCCGCCGATTCCGGCGACTACACCTGCCGGGTGACGCTGGGCGACACCACGTTGCCAGCCGGCGTGCGCACCCTGAAGGTGTTCACCACCGCGCCGGTCATCGACGCCGGCGGCCTGCCGATGCCCAACGGCATCATCGGCGCCACCTACGGCTTCCAGATCCCGGTGCTCGCCGACAGTGCCAATGCGCCCGCGGCGTTCAAGGCCAAGGGTCTGCCGACCGGCCTCAAGCTCGACGGCAAGACCGGCCTGATCAGCGGGCGTCCGACCAAGGCCGGCACGTTCACGGTCACCCTCACCGCCGCCAACAAGTTCGGCGCCGTCAATAGCGCGCCGCAGACCGTGACCATCGCGGCCCTGCCGCAGGGCATCGCCGGCAGTTACGTCGGCCCCGTGGAGCGCCATGAACTCAGCCAGAACCTGGGCGGCCGCCTGGACATGCTGGTCTCCGCCACCGGCGCCATCTCCGGCAAGCTTTACCTCGGCACGGCCGTCCACCCGCTGGTCGGCGCCCTGGAAGTGGATCCGCTCGGCGTCGCCCAACCGACGGCCGAGATCGTCATCAAGCGCCAGATCACCCAGCAGCCGCTGACCCTCAGCTTTGAGCTGGAAGACGACCGCCTGGCGGACGCGCAGCTCAGCGACGGCGACGCGACGGTTGAACTGGAAGGCTGGCGCAACGTCTGGCTGAGCAAGCCGGAGAGCGCCACCGCCGCCGGCTACGTCGGCCGGTACAATTTCGCCCTCGAGATCGAAGACGCGGAAGACCTCGATAACCCCGAGTTGCCGCAGGGGACGGGCTTTGCGAGTTTTGTGGTCGGCAAGGACGGCCGCCTGAGCTTCCTCGGCAAACTGGCCGACGGCGAGGCGATCACCGGCGCCACCTTTGTCGGCGCCGAAGGCGAGCTGTTCCTGTTCCAGACGCTCTACAAGACCGCCGAGAAGGGTTCCCTGCTCGGACGCCTGTCGATCGATGACAAGGCGGATGACCAGCCGGCCAACAACACCCTGGCCGGATCGGCCGACTGGTCGCGCCCCGCCGACAGCAATCCGAAAACCAAGCTCTATCGCGACGGTTTCGACCCGCTCGATCTCGTCATTGCAGGCGGCTTCTACGACGCCAGTGCGCCGTCCGGCGAACTGGCCAGTGCCGAGCTCAGCTTTGCCGCCGGCGGCCTGGAAGCCCTGGTCACCGAGGCGGCGGACCGCCGCCTCGGCGTGACCTTCACCAGCGGCAACAAGATCGTCCCGGGCACGCCGAATCCGCTCGGCGTGAAGATCTCCGCGGTGCCGGCCACCGGCGCCCTGAAGGGCAGCTTCACGGCGCAGCCGAAAAAGACCACGGCCTTCCAGGGCCTGCTGGTGCCGATCGGCGGCGTGCCCGTCGGCGTCGGCTACTTCCTGCTCGACCAGCCGGCGAGCACACCGCTCACCCAGCTCTCCGGGGCGCTGCTCCTCGAGAAGGCCGAGTAGGCCTCCGGATCCGAACGCCCGCCATTACGCATTGAAACTCCATCGCGAAGAAGACTCATGAAATCCATCCCGTCCAAACTCCTCGCCCTGGCCTGCGCCGCCGCCGGTTTCGCCGGTGTCGCCCGCGCGGACATCATCGAGGTCAGTTCCAACATCAGCGCCGACACGCGCTGGACCCGCGACAACGTCTACGTGGTCACCAAGATCGTCTACGTGCTGCCGCCGGCCCGCCTGGTGGTCGAGCCGGGCACCGTCATCCGCGGCGCCAAGCCGTCGGTGACCGGCAACACCAACAGCCCCGGCTCGATCATCGTCACCCGCGGCGCCAAGATCATCGGCAACGCCACGGCCGACGATCCGATCGTCTTCACCTCCCTCGACGACCCCTACGTTCCCGGCGGCGTGAACACCATCCCGGCGACGGTCACCGGCGCCGCCGGCACGGTCGAGGTGCCGCAGCAGGACTACTCGCTCACCGGGGCGCCGGGCAGCAACGCCTTCGCCTACTCCAAGGAGACCGGCGGCCTGGTCATCCTCGGCCGCACGCCGCTGGGCTACGACCGCGACGGCGACGCCTTCGTCCTGAACTGGAATGGCGCGGCGCACAGCGGTGACACCATCGCCTTCCCGACCACCTTCACGACGCCGACCGGCAACGGCACGGGCTTTGCCCTGATCGAGGGTCTGACCGCGACGTCGGTGACGCTGGACGCGCCCTTCGACGCCGATGACGACGGCAACGTCTTCACGCCGAGCACCACCTTCCAGCTCGGCTTCTTCGGCGGCATCGACGAGGACGACAGCAGCGGCGTCATCCGCTTCTGGTCGCACCGCTACGGCGGCTTCAACATCGCCGCCAACAACGAGATCAACGGCGTCACCCTCGGCGGCGTCGGCCGCGGCACGGTGGTCGAGTTCCAGGAAGTGGCGCAGAACGCCGACGACGGCTTCGAATGGTTCGGCGGCTACGTCAACAACCGCTACCTGGCTTCCGTGCTCAACGGCGACGACTGCTTCGACGGCGACTTCGGCTTCTCGGGCAACCTCCAGTACCTGTTCGCCATCAACGACAACGAAAGCTACTTCCGCTCCGGCTTCGGCGGCGGTTCCGATGGCGTCGAGGTCGGCCGCAACTCCGCGGCGGTCAGCGACAAGATGGTCGAGTGGGACGGCGCCGAGCCGGACAACAGCGCGGTGACGCCGCAGACCACCGCCTTTGCCTTCAACTTCACCTTCATCGGCAACAAGGGGGCGAACTTCGCCTCGCCCGCCGCGCAGGACAGCGCCATGCACCTGCTCAAGGGGGCGGACGGCCTCTGGTCGCACGGTGTCGCCGAGGACATCCACGGCCCGGTGGTCTTCATCGGCAACGCCACCACGACGCCGGTCAACACCAAGGCCGACGTCGCCAACCTGCTGCATCACAACATCGGCAGCGTCAGCTCCGGCGCCGGCGCCGACAACGATCTGACGACCCTGGCGGCGGCGGCGATCCCCCAGATTCGCGGCAAGGGGCACGCCACCAAAAACGGCCTCGATCCGCGCCTGGTCAGTGATGCCGACGCGGCGAGCATCGCCCGCGACCTGACGCTGGCGACGCCGAGCCGGGCCGGGGTTTCCGGCGGCTTCTTCTCGCCGACCCGCTTCCGCGGCGCGATGCGCGACAACAACTGGCTCTACGGCTGGACCTGGACCCACGCGGTCGAGCTCATGCCGGCGACCAACGTCGACCGCCCGCGCCTCAGTCTGAGCGTCAGCGGCTCGGTGGTCTCCGTTTCGTTTGCCGCCGACACTGACGAAACCGTCGCCGGTGACCAGGTGGTTTACGTCGTCGAGCGCTCCACCGACGGCCGCCAGTGGACGCCGGTGGGCTCGGTCCAGGATGGCGTCGCCGCCAACGCGGTGCACGGGGTGCTGGCCGATGCCAACGCGGCCGCCGGCGCGGTTACGGTCGCCGACGGCGGCTACAACTTCAACGGCAGCCCGGTGCATTACCGGGTGATCGCCCAGTAAGGCAGGCTGCGCGCAGCGCAGCGACGGTTCGGGCGGGGCGGTCCTGGAAAGGGCCGCCCCGCTGCATTTTGAGCGGACGGGCGCGTGCCATTCCGTTCACGGAAGGGGCGCGGCATGCGGCGGAGCTGACACAATGACCGGTTGGAGCGTGACCGTTTTGTCACCCAATACCAGTTTCTCCGCGGGCGGCTCACAGCACTTGTTGGAGCGCGCCGAGGCCTTGGATTCGGCGCGGTTTTTATGGAGCTGTTTCCCATTTCACGCCTCGCTTTTTCGGTCCGGTCAACCCTCCTCCCGCGCGGTCTGCCGGGTCTTTGCCTGCTGCCGCTCTGGACGGTGGCGGCCGCCTGGGCACAACCGCAGGACAGCGACGCGCTGGTCGAGCGACTGGTGGCGGAGTCGCAGAAGCACCGCGTGATCCGGCCCGCCAATCCTGCGGATCCGCTCTGGCAGGCGGAGCGTCAGGCGGTCGGGCTGGCGGCCGACATCTCCAGCTTCAACACCTGGATGCTGGCCATCCTGAGCGCCCGTCTGGAGCGAGGCGACTCGGCGGTGGCGGAGCTGGCGGACCGCCTGCCGGGGCAGGGGCGCGCGCTGGCCCATGCGGAGCTGGCGCTGGCGGCGGCCAGGCAACGGCGGAACGCCGAGGCCGAAACCCACTTGAAGTCCGCCCTTGAGGGCGGGGACCGTGCCGAGGGCCCGCAGGTGGCGCGCCTGCGCAGCCTCGCCGCGCTGGCGCTGCTGCACCTCGGGCGGGAGGATGAGGCCGGGCGGCTGCAGTCGAGGCTCGGGTCCTTCGAGCAGCTCGAACTGGAGACGCGGCAGATCGAGGACGGCCTGCAGGCGGCGCCGGATCTGCCCGCGGCGCGCCAGCGCATTCTCGGGCTGAGCGAGCCGGCCGCCGGCGAGCTGAAGGCGCGCTACCTGCTGGCCTGCGCGCGCCGGCATTTTGCCGCGGGGCGCGCGGATTCGGCCGAACCGTTTCTTGAGGCGGTCGGCGAAATGAGCATGCAGAACGGGCTGCCCAACGCCCAGCGGGTGCTGCTGGATCTGGCGCGCATCGCCTGGGCAGGCGGCCGGCAGAGCACCGCGCGCAAAAGTTTGAACCTGTTCCTGAAATGCTGCGAACAGTTCGGTGACGGGGCCGAGTGGAAGGCGCCGTTTCTGGCCGAGGCCGTCGGTCTGCTGATCGACTGGCGCCAGCCCGAGGAGGCGCGCGAATGGCTGAAGCGCGCCGAGGCGGGACTTGACAAGGTGTATGTGCTGGATGCGCCGGCGGCGCTGCTGGCGGTGGCGCGCCAGCGTGAGCGCCTGGATGGCGCGGCGGCAGGCGACCGCCTGGTCCTGCAGGCGGTGCGGGCGGGCCGGATGCATCCGCATCCGCGGGCGCTGGCCGAGGCCGGGGTGCGCGTCTGCCTTCACTATGCGGCGGTTCGCCGGCCGGTGCCTGCGGCCATCGTGCAGGCGTTCAGTGCGGACGGCGTGGAGGTGGCGCAGTGATCATGAGCCGGAGCTGTTGTCCATGGCCGGGCGGCTTCGTCCGCCTGATTCTCGCGCTGCTGCTGGTGCTGCCCGGTCTGCCGAGTCCGGCCCGGGGGCAGGGGAGCAACGGCGCCCTGCGCGGCGGCGTCCAGGACGCCGACTTCTACGTGCCGCTGCCGGGGATCGCGATCCAGCTGGAAGGAACCGCGCACGGCGCCACGACCGATGACAACGGCAACTTCTTCATCAACGACCTGCCGCCGGGGCAGTACGTCGTGCTGGCCAGCGGCAGCGGCTTCGTTCGCGAGCGCCGGGCCGGGGTGGTGGTGAGCGCCGGCAGCGTCAGCGAGGTCGCGCTCAACCTGACCGCCGAGGTGGTCGAGCTCGACGAGTTCGTCGTCACGGCCGAGGACCTGGTCGAGACGCAGTCGGCGGTGTCGACCCTGCAGCTGCGCTCGGAGATGGAGAGCTTCACCGACGTGCTCGGGGCCAAGTTCATCGCCCAGACCGGGGCCAGCGATGCGGCCAAGCTGCTGGCCAAGACGACGGGGGTCAACGTCGCCGACGGCCGTTTCGTCGTCGTCCGCGGTCTCAATGACCGCTACAACGTCGTCAGCCTGAACTCCCTGCGCGTGCCGAGCTCGGATCCCGACCGGCGCGCGGTCGCGCTCGACCTGTTCCCCAGCGCCGTCATCGAGGACGTCCGCACCAGCAAGACCTTCGTGGCCGACCTGAACGGCGAATCCACGGGCGGCACGATCAACATCGTCACCAAGGCCGTGCCGGACGCGGATTTCGCCAAGTTCAAGGCCGGCCTGGGCTACAACACCCAGTCGACGGGCAACGACCGCTTCCTCAGCTACCAGGGCGGCGGCACCGGCCTGTTCGGCACCGCCGATTCCCGCCGCCTGCCCGACTTCATCAAGAGTTCGGCCCTGCCCCAGCTGGACGGCTCCAGCCGTCCGGACAGCCCCGTGCGCCTGGAGCGCCAGCGGGTCAATGACGCGCTCAGTCCGGTCATGGGCTCGCGCGAGGTCACGGCGCCGGTGGACTTCAGCCTCGAAGCCAGTCTGGGCCAGCGCGGCGAGTTCATGGGCGCGCCGGCGGGCCTGACCGTTGCGGCGGACTACTCGAAGAAGTACGTCTACAACGACGACGACCTCGTCGGCCGCTACCAGTTCGATCCGGCGACGGGCGAGGTGCAGGTGCTGCGGCGCCTGTCGAGCGTCCGCTCCGGCCAGGAGACCATGCGCGCCGGCCTGCTCGTGGCCGCGGGCATCGAGCCCGACGACGACAGCGAGATCGTCTTCACCTACTTCCTCAACCGCATCGCCGAGGACCG
>CAYYJK010000181.1:5488-7637 GCA_964472185.1 uncultured Prosthecobacter sp. | reverse complement strand
CGATGCGGCCCTCGAGCACCTCCTCGACGATGAAGCGGACGTACTGCGGGGTCATCGTCGTGCCGCCGACAAAGGCGCCGCGGATGCCGAGGTCGTACAGGTCCGCCTTCTCGGCCAGGGCTTCGAGCAGCTTGGGCGTGGTGAACAGGCCGGTCACCTTGCGGTTTTTCAGGATGAGCATCGCCTGGTCGACAACGTGGTCCATGTACTGGCGGGCGACGTCGAACTGCTTGTTCGAGATCAGCTTCTTCACGAAGCGCGGGTCCAGGTCGATGAAGTAGCAGGAGCTGCCGCGGAAGTTGGCCAGGTGTTCGATGGCCAGGCGCAGTCGGCGGGGGCCGGTGGGGCCGACCATGAGCCAGGCGCCGCCGCGCGGGAAGTGCTCGTCGCTGACCTTGCCGCTGAACTCCTCGTAGTCGGTCTTGTAGTCGTTCCAGCCGATGCGCTGCTTGGGCATGCCGGTGGTGCCGCCGGTTTCAAAGATGTTGAACGGCTTGCCCTTGAAGGCGGCCGGCACCCAGACTTCCGGCTGCAGGTCGCGCAGCCACTCGTCCTGGAAGTGGTCGAATTTCGCCACCAGATCCGCGTAGCTGTTGACCGCGCCGCGCGGGTCGAAGTTCTTCTTCGCCCAGTCCAGCCAGAAGGGGCAGCCGGTTTCGGGGCTGAAGTGCCACTGGATGGTTTCGCGAACGTGTTGGTCGAGTTGGGCTTGGGCTTCTTCGGGTGTCATGGCGTGAGGTCAGGAAATGAGGGCGTGAGCAGAGGCAGTCAAACGAAACCTCAGCGGCTTCCCTTTCGGGACGAGCTACGGGAAAAGCCGGCCCGCGGTTGCTTCAAAGGGCGGCGCGGCGGCGTTCCGGCCACCGTCCCGCCGCTCAATCCCCGGCCGGCAGGGCCCTGGGCGCGCCGCGGAAAGCGGTGCCGATGAGGAGCGAGGAGACGCTGGGACGCCACTGGTAGCCGACCCCGAACGGCAGGAGCGCGGCGCTGCTGCTGCGAAAAGCCGCGTCGAGATCCGGCTGAAAGTGCTGCTTGAACAGCTCGATCGGCCCGGCGTAGTGGCCGTGCAGGCTGAGGTCCCACTGCTCGGGCTGGAAAAAGCGGAAGGGGATGCCGCTGTCGTCCTGCACCAGATGCCGGGTGCGGGTGAGGAGAAAATCCCGCGCGCGGCCGAATCCGTCCTGGTGCATCAGGTAGGATGCCGCCTTGACGAAGCCGTTGCCGGTGCCCTGCTTTTCGCAGAAACGCAGGAAGCCGGGCTGGCTGCGGACGCCCCAGTCGGACAGGTCGCTGCTGAAGTAAAACAGGCTCTGCTCCCGGCCGCCCGTGCCGATGAAGCGGATGCGCACCCCCGGGGTTTTGCCCGCCGCCGGCGTGAGTTCGCCGGCATCGTTCAGTTTCACCCGCTCCGCGCCGACGATCCGGCAGCCCGCCCGCGCCAGGAAAACATAGAGCACCGGCAGGGTGCCGCCCAGCTGCGGCCGAGCCAGGTCGTTCTTCATGTCGGCCGTGATGAAGAAGCTGTAGCTGAGGATGGCGTTGAGAGCCGTGCGCAGCCCGGCCAGGGAAGCCGCCCGCTGCGCGCTGCTGAACGGCGCCACGTCGGGCAGGTCGCCGACCGGCTCGCGACCGCAGAGGATGTAGCTGGCCGCGCTGGGGAAAAAGGCGTGGGCGTACAGGAAATCCGGACCGCTGAACAGGTAGAACAGCGGGCTGCGGTCCTGCTGGAGGTAGCGGTGGTGGACCGGCAGCCAGTTGCGGATCGGCCCCAGCTGGCGCTGTTCCAGATCCACCCAGGCGCGCTGGAATGCCTGGGCATGCTCCTGCCAGGCGGGTTCCCGCGCCAAAGGCTCAAGTTCGGGATCGGTCACCGGCAGGCCGGCCAGGAAACGGGCCTGCTGGTCAGGCGGCGCGACGGCGCGGACGCCCGGGACCAGGATCGGCAGGAAGCACAGACACAAGAGAACCGTTTTCATCATGGCGGAACCCTGGAGCCATACGGCAGACCGCGGCGGACGCCCACCGAAAACTGACCGTTCAGCGGCCTGCCAGCCGCCGCGCGCTGACGATGGCGTACGCCTTGGCAACGAATGACCAGTTCACCAGCCGCCACCAGGCGTCGAGATAGGCGTCCGGATGGTGCTGATGC
>CAYYJK010000181.1:0-5388 GCA_964472185.1 uncultured Prosthecobacter sp. | reverse complement strand
CCAGTTCACCAGCCGCCACCAGGCGTCGAGATAGGCGTCCGGATGGTGCTGATGCCGGTAGGCGTAGGCGTGCTTCCAGAGATCCACGCCGAGGATGGGCCGCCCCTGCTCATGCGCCGGCACAAAATCGGTCATCAGCGGGTTGTCCTCGGCCGGCGTGGTGGTGACCACCAGGCAATCGTCGGGTCGGTAAACCAGCCAGGCCCACCCCTGCCCCGTCGCCGCCCGGCTCAGGGCGGCCTCGACAAACACCTCGCGCAGGGCGGTCAGGCTGCCAAAATCCCTTTCGATGGCCTCGCGCACCTGCCCCTGCGGCTCCGCGGGGCTGCTGCCGGCGGGGGCCAGAAAACGCCAGTAGGCCGTGTGATTGATGTGTCCGCCGGCGCAAAACCGCAGCAGCTGCAGGGCTTCGTCGGTGAACACCGGCGGCGGCACTTCGGACTGACCCAGGTCGATCAGCTGCCCAAGCGACGGCCGTGAGCGCCCGGAAGCCCCGGGCAGAATCATGCCGCGCAGGGCGGGCATCAGCGACGTGACGTTGCCGACATTCAGATCCGTCAGGCGGAGCAGGGCTTGCAGCTGCCGGCATTGGCGGCCGTGGACTTTTTGGTAGTGCTGCCGCACCAAGTCCGCGTCCAGGCAGGGCTCCAGTCCGGCAAAACCATAGGGCAGAGGCTCCTGATGCACCGGGACGCCCAGCGGTGCCGGCGCCGGCTCGGCCCCAGCCAGCGCGCCGGCCAGGGCAGTTGCTCCGCTCGCGAGAAAACTCCGGCGGGTCAACGGGACAATTTGCATGCTTTTTTTTATCGGAACGGCAGAAAGACGGCAAGCCTGTTCTGCCGCTCGGCGCACCAGCCGGCCGCCTCAGCCGGGCCTGCAGCGCTGGCGGCGCCGGTCCAGCCCGTAGACCAGCAGGCCGCTGGCGAGCGTCGCCAGACCGGCCAGGGACTCCAGCGGCCGGTCGAGGACCAGGTAGGCCAGCATCCAGAGGCTGATCGCCAGGAAGACCAGCGGCGTCACCGGATAGCCCCAGCAGCGCACCGGCCGGGGCAGGTCGGGACGCCGGCGGCGCAGCCACATCATGCCGACCACGGTCAGGAAGGAGCAGAGCTGGATGCTGAACTGCACGTAGGTGAGCACCGCCTCGAAGCTGGCAGTCAGCAGCAGGACCGCCACGACGGCAAACTGCAGCCAGAGGGCGAGGGTCGGCACGCCGCGGGCGCTGCAGCGGGCCAGCGGCGCCAGCAGGCGGACGTCCTGCCCCATGGTCTGCGCCACGCGCGGTCCCACCCAGGTCATGGCACTGATGCTGGACACCAGTCCCAGGCAGATCAGGCCGGACATGACCCGGCCGCCGGCGACCCCGAAAATCCGCTCGGAGGCCAGATGCCCGACCTCGAGGCGGCCGTCCAGTTCGGCCAGCGGCACGACGTGCAGGAAGACCGCATTCAGCGCCACGTACAGCAGCGCCACCAGCAGGGTGCCGGCAACCACCGCCAGGGGCACGTTGCGGCGCGGCTGGCGGACCTCGCCGACGATGTAGGTGGCGGCATTCCAGCCGGCATAGGCGTACATGACGTAGACCAGGTTGACGGCGAAGGGCGCGCTGATGAGGCGTTCGGCATCCCCGGGCACCGGGCCGAAGCTCAGCGGCTGCCCCGGGCCAAACCAGGCGCCGGCGGCGATGAAGGCCAGGATCAGCGCCACCTTCAGCCAGGTGGCCACATTCTGAAAGCGCGCCGCGAACACCCCGCCGCGCAGCTGCACGCCGGTGACCGCCGCAGCAACGCCCAGCGACAGCCCGACCGCCTGCGTGCCCGGCACCAGGCTGCTGAAGTAGCGGCCAAAGGCCATCGCCGCCAGCGCGATGGGCGCCGCGAAACCGACGGTCATGGCCAGCCAGCCGGCCGAGAAACCGACCGCCGGGTGCAGGGTCTGCGACAAAAAGTGGTACTCGCCCCCGGAACGCGGCAGCGCCGCCGCCAGTTCGCCGTAGACCAGGGCGCCGCAGAGGGCGCAGACGCCGCCCACGGCCCAGAGGCTGAGCAGGGCGAAGCCCGAAGGCAGGCCGCCCACCTGAAAGCCGAGGCTGGTGAACACGCCGGTGCCGATCATGTTGGCGACAACCACGGCGGTGGCGGTGGCCAGCGACACGCCCGGCGGAACAGAGGGGGAAGAACTCACGTGCCAGCAGCATTTCCGTCCTCGGCGGCCGAGTCAAGGCCGCGGCCGGCGGCGGCGCGAAATCCGGACACTTTCCGGCAGTGTTTGCATTGGCAGGCCGGTGGCCTGTGTTACTGTCGGCGACCCCATGGCCCTGATCCGCGTCGACAACCTGCACGTCCATTTTCCGATCCGCACCGGCTGGCTTGGCCGCCGCGACGTGGTGAAGGCGGTGGACGGCGTCAGCTTCCGGATCGAGGAGGGCAAAACCCTCGGCCTGGTCGGCGAAAGCGGCAGCGGCAAGTCCACCGTCTCGCGCGCCCTGCTCAAGCTCATTCGCGCCACCAGCGGTACCGCCCATTACCGGGACCGCGAAATCCTCGGACTGCCCGAACGCGACTTCCGGCCGCTGCGCAAGGACATGCAGATGGTATTCCAGGATCCGATCGGCTCGCTCAACCCGCGCATGACCATCGAGGCGATCCTCGGCGAGCCGCTGGGCATCCATTTCCCGGCCCTGACCCGGCCGCAGCGCCGCGACGTCGCCGCCGCCCTGCTCCACCGCGTCGGCCTGCCGGAGGATTCCCTGCAGCGCTACCCCCATGAATTCAGCGGCGGCCAGCGCCAGCGCATCGGCATCGCCCGCGCCCTGGCGGTGCAGCCGAAGTTCCTGATCTGCGACGAACCCGTCAGCGCCCTCGACGTCAGCGTCCAGGCGGCCATCCTCAACCTGCTCAAGGACCTGCAGGCGGAATTCAAGCTGACCTACCTGTTCATCGCCCACGATCTCGCCGTCGTCCGCCACATGAGCGACGACATCCTGGTCATGCACCACGGCGTCGTGGTGGAATCCGGAACCGCGGATGCGGTCTGCGACCGCCCGCAGCACGACTACACCCGCCGGCTGCTCGCCTCGATCCCCGCCCTTGGCTGAACGACCATGACTCCGCTGTTCAAAAAATTCCTCGGCATCAACTGGATCCTGATGCTCACCATGGCCGGCCTGCTGACCTTCGGAGTCTACTCCGTGTACAACGCCTCCTACTTCCGCGAATCGGCCGATCTGGCGATCAAGTGGAAGCAGCAGATGACCTGGATCGGCCTCGGCGTCCCCTTCCTGTTCGGGGCGGCGCTGATCGACTACAAATGGATCCGCTGGGCCTGCCTGCCCATGTACCTGGCCGGCATCGGCGGGCTGGTGTACCTGCACTTCAAGGGCATCGAGATCAACGGCAACAAGAACTGGGTGATCATCGCCGGCCAGTCGGTGCAGCCCTCGCAGTTCGCCATCATGTCCGGGATCCTCATGCTGGCGGTCGTCTTCGGCGAGTTCCCCCGGCTCTGGCCGGTCTTCCGGCGCCCCTGGCTGCGCATCCTGGTGGGCGGCCTCGTCACCGCCATCCCCGCGGCGATGGTGATCAAGGAAGACCTTGGCTCGGGCCTGGTCTGGGCGCCGGTGTTCATGTCAATGATGCTGGTCGGCAGCATCCCGTTCCGCTACCTGATCACCATGGTGCTGTCGGCCCTGTGCCTGATCCCGCTGGTGTATTTCTTCGTGCTCAAGGACTACCAGCAGGCGCGCATCGACACGACCTGGTACCTGCTCACCAACCAGACCGAAAAGGTCGACACCCGCGGCCACGGCTGGGTGCCCACCTACGTGCAGACCGCGGTCGCCTCCGCCGGCTTCGGCGGCAAGGGCCCGCTGTCGGAGAAGGTGCCCGAACAGAACTCGATCCACCGCATGTTCTTCCCCGAAGCGGAGGCCTTCAGCGACTACATCTTCGGCGTCGTCTGCGAGGAGTTCGGCTTCCGCGGCGCGGTCCTGCTGCTCACCGGCATCGCCCTGCTGCTGATTCAGGGCGTCTTCATGGCCTTCTACTCGCGCGATCAGGTCGGCCGGCTGCTGGTGGTCGGCATCGTCACCATGTTCTTCGCCCACACCTTCCAGAACGCCGGCATGAACCTGTGCATGCTGCCGGTCATCGGCCTGCCCATGCCCTTCATCAGCTACGGCGGCACCTTCATGATCGTCACGCTGTTCCTGATGGGCATGGTGCAGAGCGTCTGGGTGCACCGCAACATCTCGCCAGTGCAGCTGAAGAACGCCCGAGGCCGCGATCTGCCCGACGACGAGGAGGACTGAGGCTGAAAAACGCTTCTCCAGGCGCGCGGACGGCGTAATGCTGGCGCATGTCCATCGCCACCCGCCGCGGCGACCAGGGAGAGACCGATCTGCTCTTTGGCCGGCGCACGCCCAAATCCCACCCCCGCATCCACGCGCTCGGCGCCGTGGACGAACTGAACGCCGCGCTCGGGCCGCTGCGGGTCAGCGCCCGCCGCGGCGAAACCCGCGAAATCGTCGCCCAGGTCCAGCCCTGGCTGATCACCCTGATGGGCGAACTGGCGACGCCGCCCGGGGAGGAGGCCCGCTACGCCGCCACTCACCCGGTGTTTGATGCCGCCAAGACTGCCTGGCTCGACGCCTGGGTGGAGCGCCTGGAGGCAGGCGGCGCCCTGCAGTTCAAGGGCTGGGCCCTGCCCGGCGAGGCGGGCGTCCTGTCCGGCGCCTTCGCCGATGTGGCCCGCACCGCCTGTCGCCGCGCGGAACGCGCCGTGGCCGACCTGACCGGCACGGCGGAGGCCCTGCCCAACGCCGAACCCGGCCGTTTTCTCAACCGCCTGGCCGACGTCCTCTGGCTGGTGGCGCGCTGGGAGGAACGCGAAACCGCCTAGTTCAGGACTTGCGGCCGATGCGCCAGAGGTGCTTCTCAGTGCGGATCAGGAGGTCGCTGCCGATGAGCGCGTAGGAAGCCAGGGAGCGTTCGCCCAGATCGTTGCTGGCCAGCACCTGGAAGGTCTTGCCGGGTTTGACGACGACACCCAGCCCCTTCTCATCCTGCAGGTAGAGGCGGCCGTCGGCATGCAGGATCGAGGCGCTGATCGGGCCGGTGCAGCGCTCCTGGTAGTGAACCTGGCCGGTCCGGACATCCGCGCAGGTCAGCACGCCGTTGTCGGCCACAAAGTACAGTTCGTCGCCGGCAATCGCCATGCTCGGGTTGTGCGGCACGAACTTCTCAATCCGCCAGGCGATGTGGGTGTCGGTGACGTCACCCTGGCCGTCGGCGCGGATGGCCAGCGCCACCGGCTTGTTGTAGCCGGTGCTCAGAATCACCAGGCCGTGCGCATACAGCGGCCGCGGCACCACCGAGTACCCCTGGTCGT
>CAYYJK010000180.1:4472-7696 GCA_964472185.1 uncultured Prosthecobacter sp. | reverse complement strand
GGTCCGGGCGCTTGTGGGCGTGCAGGTTGCGGCCGTCCTTGAGCACGAGATGCATCTCCTTGATGCCCTCGGTCCAGACGATCTGGTCGTGCTGCCAGAACCGCGTCATCTCGATGTCCTTTTCGTACACGCCCGGCCGGGTGTACACGCCGGTGCCGAGGCAGCCGTAGCCCTTGCCTTGGCCGCGGTGGGGGATGTAGCAGACGCTCCAGGTCGTCGGCTCGTCGCCGGCGGGCTTGTCCAGGACCTCCAGGCGCAGGTGCACGGTGCCATTGCGGTAGTCGACCGGCGCGGTCCAGTCCCGGGGCCGCTGCGGGTTGAGCCGGTCGCTGGTGAGGTAGTAGTGCGACTGGCTGGGCCGGCTGTTCTGCGCGTCGGCCTGGGTGAAGGGGAAGGTGACGTCGAACAGCACAAACTGGTCGGCGCGGGCCGCGGCGGCGGTCAGAAGCCCAAGCAGGCCAAGCAGAAGCAGGCGGGAGGTCATGATGCCAGCGAGACTGGAAGCGCTGAGGCGCACGGTCAACGGGCATTGCGCCCGGGCCGGACTTGGCGCTTGCACGGCCGGGCACTTGCGGCTAGCGGACCGGCCCGATGAAAAAGCTGCTTAAAATCCTGGCTGCACTGGTCGCGCTGGTTCTTCTAGTTGCCGCCGCTGCGCTGTTCTACGTGACGACCTTCCTGCCGGACCTTCCGGCGCCGGCGGATCTGCGTGTGGAGGTCACTCCCGAGCGGGTCGAGCGCGGCCGCTACCTGGCCCATCACGTGGCGGTGTGCATGGACTGCCACAGCAGCCGCGACTGGGCCGTGTTCTCCGGCCCCCTCAAGCCCGGCAGCCTGGGCGTGGGCGGCGAGCGCTTTGACCAGAGCATGAATTTTCCGGGCAGCTTCGTGGCGCCGAACCTGACGCCGCACGCGCTCAAGGGCTGGACCGACGGCGAGCTGTACCGCGCCATCACCAGCGGCGTCAGCAAGGACGGCCACCCGCTGTTTCCGATCATGCCCTACCCCGCCTACGGCAGGATGGCGACCGAGGACGTCCACAGCCTCATCGCCTACCTGCGCAGCCTGCCGGCGATCGCGAGCCAGCCGGCGCCCTCCAAGGCGGACCCGCCGGTGAACGTCCTCATGCACCTGATGCCGCAGCCGGCTCAGCCGTCGGCGCTGCCGGCGAAGTCCGATCCGGTCGCCTACGGCGGCTACCTGGCGAACGCCGCCGGCTGCACGGAGTGCCACACGAAGATGGAGAAGGGCCGGCCGGTCGGCCAGCCCTACGCCGGCGGCTTCGAGTTCGCCCTGCCCGGCGGGCGGCTGCGTTCGCCGAACCTCACCCCGCACCCGGCCACCGGCCTCGGCGCGTGGACCAAGGCGATGTTCATCGAGCGGTTCAAGGCCTACGCGCCGGACCAGTTCAAGCCGGTGCCGGTGGATGCGGCGAAGGGCGAGATGCAGACGGTGATGCCGTGGACCATGTACGCGGGCATGACCGAGGAGGATCTGGGCGCGATTTTCGACTACCTGAAGACGCTGCCGGCGGTCGACAACGCGGTCGAGCGCTGGACGCCCGCGCGGCGCTGAGTTGGCGCACAAGATGTCCGCGGCGGGAGGCGTAGGTACCGCTTCCCGATGAAAGCCCTCACTCCTCTGTCCCTGGGCCTGGCCGGCGGCTTCGCCTGCCTGGCGGTGGTACTGCTCAGCCCGGCTGCCGCCCAGGAAAAGCCCGCCGCACCGCGCGTCTTCAGAGCCGGCGCCGCCACCAGCAACATCACTCCGCCGCTCGGCCTGCCGATTGTCGGCAATTTCGCGCCCCAGCCGATCGGCGACCACGTCCACGACGAGCTGCATGTGCGCTGCCTGGTGCTGGACGACGGCACGACCAAGCTGGCCTTTGCCGTGGCCGACACCCTGTCATTCGGCCGCGAGGTCTGGGACGAGGCCAAGCGCCGCGTCGAGGCCGACACCGGCATTCCGGCGGCGAACCTGATGTTCTCGGCGACGCACACGCATTCGAGCGTCTCGGCGGTGCCCAACAAGGATCCGTCGCTGAACTACCGGCAGTTCGTGGTCGCACGCATCGCCGACGCCGTGAAGCGCGCCGTCACCAACCTGGCGCCGGCGCGCATCGCCTGGGGCACGGGCCGGCTGCCGCAGCACGTGTTCAACCGCCGCTGGCTGCTCAAGGAGGGGGTGACCGAGCTGAACCCCTTTGGCGGGCGCGACCGCGCGGTGATGAATCCGGGCGGCCTGCTGCGCAGCCGCCTGCTCAAGCCGGCCGGACCCACCAATCCGGAGGTCTACTGCCTGTCGGTGCAGGCGCTCGACGGCCGGCCGGTCGCTCTGCTCGCCAACTACTGGCTGCACTACGTCGGCGGCGTGCCCGGTACGCACGTGTCGGCGGATTACTTCGGCGAGTTCTGCCGGCGTCTGGAAAGCGCGCTCGGCCAGCCGGGGCAGGATCCGCCGTTTGTCGGCATCCTGGCCAACGGCCCCTGCGGTGACGTCAACAACAACGACTACAGCGGCCGGACGCCGCCGGTGAAGCGCGAGCCGTACGAGAAGATCAAGCTCGTGGCCGGCGACCTGGCCCAGGAGGTCCTGCGCGTGCGCCAGGACCTCCGGCACCAGGACTGGGTGCCCCTGAAGGCCGCCGCTGACCGGCTCCAGCTGGCGGTGCGCCGGCCGACGCCGGAGATGGTGGCCCGTGCGGAAGCGATCCTGGCCCGGCCCAAGGAGACCACGCCAATGCACCGGCATGAAGTGGCTTACGCGCAGCGCACCCTCGCGGCGCGCGACGCCCAACCCGACCAGGTGACCGTCGACACCCAGGTGTTCCGCATCGGCGATCTCGGCGTCGCCGCCATCCCGTTCGAGGTGTTCACCGAGACCGGCCTGGAGATCAAGCAGCGCAGCCCGTTCCGCGACACCTTCACCATCGAGCTGGCCAACGGTTCGAACGGTTACCTGCCCACCCCGGCGCAGCACGACCTCGGCGGCTACGAGACCTGGCTGGGCACCAGCCGCGTCGAGCGCGAGGCCTCGACCCGCATCGTCGCCCAGATCCTGGAACTGTTCGCACGCGTGCGCTGACCCGTCCGCCTGCGGCCTGCATCCGTGCTTGCCTTGGCCGCGCGATCGGCCAGCATGCGGATGAACCCAGACCCTCCGCCATGAACCGCCCCGCCACCTGGAACAAGATTCTCGTCCCCACCGACTTTTCCGACGACGCC
>CAYYJK010000180.1:0-4372 GCA_964472185.1 uncultured Prosthecobacter sp. | reverse complement strand
CCGCCCCGCCACCTGGAACAAGATTCTCGTCCCCACCGACTTTTCCGACGACGCCTTGACCGCGGTCCAGGAGGCGCGCCGTTTCCAGGATCTCACCGGCGCCGAGGTGCTGCTCGTGCATGTCACCGAGCCCGCCTTCGAGGGCCTGCGCATCCAGACGGGCGACCAGCAGGGCGCCGTGCAGGCGGCCGCGCGCCAGAAGCTCGAAGCCCTGGCCAAGGCGGAGTTTCCGGCGGGCGCGCCGGTGCGCGTGCTGCTGCAGAGCGGCCGCGCCGCGGACGCGATCTGCGGCCTGGCGCGCACCGAGGCCGCGGGCGTGGTCTTCATCGCCAGCCACGGCATGACCGCCTTGAAGCACTATTTGCTGGGCAGTGTCGCCGAGAAAGTGGTCCGCCACGCGCCCTGCAGCGTCCTGGTCGTGCGCTGACTCCGGCCGCCGCTGCATCATGACGGCCGCCCTGCTGCTGCTTTTGGCCGGGGTACTGCTTGCCTGGCTGGGCGGCAGCCTTTTCGTCGACGGCGCGGTCGGGCTGGCGCGGCGCGCGCGCTGGCCGGCCGCGGTGGTCGGCGTGACGGTGGCCGCCTTCGGCACGTCCTCGCCCGAGCTGCTGGTCGCCATCCAGGCGGCGGTCGACGGCGTGCCGCAGATCTCCCTGGGCGACGTGCTGGGCAGCAACGTCGTCAACATCGCGCTCATTCTGGCCCTGGTGCTGGCGAGTTCGGGGCTGAAGGCGGAAGACGGCGGTCTTCGGCGCGACTGGTGGGCGGCTCTGGCCGTTCCTGCGCTGCTGGCGGCGCTGTTGGCCGACGGCTGGTTCGGGCGGTTGGATGCCGCGGTGCTGCTGGCCGTCTTTGCGGGCTGGCTCGCTGCGGTGGTGCGGCGGGCGCACCGCCATGCCGCTGCGCAGGTGACCGAAAAAACGCCGCCGGCGGAACCGCCCGGCGCAGTCCTGCTGCGCGTGGCGGGCGGCCTGGGGTTGCTGCTGGCGGCGGCGCAGTGCGTCGTGCACGGCGGCACCGGCGTGGCGCAGGCGCTCGGCTGGAGTCCGTTCGTGGTCGGCGCGGTCGTGGTGGCTGTGGCCACCGGCACGCCCGAACTGGCAACGACGCTGGTGGCCCGCTGGCGCGGGCACCATGACGTCGGTCTGGCCAGCATTCTGGGCAGCAACATCTTCAACGGACTCTGCATTGCCGCGCTGGCCGCGCTGATCCGCCCCTATCCGGTGCGGCCGCCGGAACTGGTGCCCAGCTTGGTGTTCGGGGCTCTCGCCACCCTGCTGGTGCGCCCCGGACCGAAGGGCCGTCTCGGTCGCAGTCGCGGCCTGGCGCTGCTGGCGCTCTACGCCGCCTATCTGGCGCTGAGCCTGCGCAGCCGGGCCGGCTGAGCGCGGCGTTCACGGCCGGCGGCGCGCGTGCAGCGACTGCAGGTAGGCGTTGCCGGGCGGCGGCTTGACCGGGCGCTCCGGCGTTTCCAGCATGCCCTGCACGCGCGCCGTGCCGCCGGCGATGAGACCGGCGATGACCGGCGCTTCCGGCAGGTTCTGCCAGTACTTGCGCGGCATCTCGGACTGCATGGCGCGCACCTTCACCCGCGCCGGGTTGAAGATGCTGCGGTAGTAGGTGCGCCAGAGGTTGTCATGGGCGTCGGCGGCCGGCACCTCCGCACGGCTGCAGCCGGGCAGGAAATGCAGCTGCCGGCCGTCCCAGCAGACGCTCTCTTCGGGCGTGAGGATCGACCAGTCCATGCCGGCAAAGCGCTTTTCAAAAAACGGCGCCGCGAGGGGCACGATGCGGTAGGCGGGTTCGAACCAGGCGACGAACTGCTCGCGTTCCGTCGTGGCATCGACGCCGACGCGGCGGAAGCGGACGAAGGCGTGCATCTTGTGGATGTCGCGGCCGACCGCTTTGGCCCAGAGCTGGCACTGGCGCGTGTCGGGATCCGCAGGCTGGGCCAGCAGATGGCGTTCCCCGCCGAGCGTGAGGCGGTGCAGCAGGCGGTAGAGGATGCCCCAGCGGCGCGGGTCGGTGTGGGCGGCGACGGTGGCCCCCAGCCGCAGGAACTCGGCCGGCACCGTGAGCGGCGGGGCAGCCGCCGGTCGGACGTTGCGGCTGGGAACCTCGGCGGGCAGTTCCTGCAGCAGGCTGCCGCTTTGCGTGGCATCGAGCCAGTCGACGTCTTCCGGCCGCACGCCGCGCTGCAGCAGCGCGCGCGCCTGGTCGCGCCAGCCGGCCCAGTGGGGTTCGAAAGGGATCGTGATCATGGCGGCGGTCAAAACTCCC
This sequence comes from uncultured Prosthecobacter sp., assembly GCA_964472185.1. Taxonomy (GTDB): domain Bacteria; phylum Verrucomicrobiota; class Verrucomicrobiia; order Verrucomicrobiales; family Verrucomicrobiaceae; genus Prosthecobacter. The sequence continues at coordinate 2,092 of CAYYJK010000180.1, read as the reverse complement.
CGCTGCGCGCCGTCAGGGCGGTCGCCCGCGTGGCCGGTGGCGGCGGTGCGGCCGTGAAATCGAGTTCGAGCTGGCGCGGTCCGGGCAGGAAGCGTTGGCGCAGGTCGTCGCGGTCGAGCAGCGCCAGCGGCGGCCGGTGGTCGGCGGCAACGATGAATGGCAGCACTTTGGCGAGATGGACGCGCAGGCGTTGCAGGTCGGCGAGGCGCAGCCGGGAGAAGCGGCGGGCGGAAACGATGCGCGCGACGTTGGTGACGCCCAACCCCGGCACGCGCCAGAGCAGCTCGCGCGGCGCGCGGTTGATGTCGACGGGGAACCGGTCGCGGTGGCGCAGCGCCCAGGCGAGTTTGGGATCGATCTCGAGGTCCAGGTTGGGAAGCTCCCTGGGCAGGAGTTCCTGAACGTCAAAGCCGTAGAAACGCAGCAGCCAGTCGGCCTGGTACAAACGGTGCTCGCGCACCAGCGGCGGCGGTTGGATCGGCAGCAGGACGCTGGGTTCGGGGATCGGACTGAAGCCGCTGTAGTACACCCGGCGCAGGCGCTGGTGGCGGTACAAATCGTCGGCGCGGCTCAGCACCGTCGCATCGCTCGAGGCATCGGCGCCGACCAGCATCTGCGTGCTCTGGCCGGTGGCAAAGACCGGCGGTTTGACGCGCGGCCGGTTCTGGATGCGTCGCGCGGCCTGGCGCGCTTCCAGCGTGGTCTCGATGTGGGTGCGGATGCGGCCCATGGCTTCGCGCGTGGCCTCGAGGTTTTTCTCCGGCGCCAGCCGGTCCAACCCCGCCTGGGTCGGCAGCTCGATGTTGAGGCTGAGCCGGTCGGCGTAGCGCCCCGCCTTTTCGAGCAGTTCCGGCGACGCCTCCGGGATCGTCTTGAGATGGATGTAGCCGCGAAACTGGTGCACCTCGCGCAGCTGGCGCGCGACCTCGATGACCCGTTCCATGGTGTGGTCGGCGCTGCGCACGATGCCGCTGCTCAGGAACAGGCCTTCGATGCAGTTGCGCTTGTAGAAATCGAGCGTCAGCTGCACGACCTCCTCGGGCGTGAACTGGGCGCGCGGGACGTTCGAGGAGCGCCGGTTGATGCAGTAGTGGCAGTCGTACAGGCAGGCGTTGGTCAGCAGCACCTTCAGCAGCGACACGCAGCGGCCGTCCGGCGTGTAGCTGTGGCAGATGCCCGCGCCGCCGGTCGAGCCGACGCCGCGGCTGCCGCGGGAATCCTTGCGGGCCGCGCCGGAACTGGCGCAGGAGGCGTCGTACTTCGCGGCATCGGCGAGGATCTCAAGTTTGCGCTCCAGGTTCATGAAGAGTTCTTTTGAACAGTGGATGAAAACGCGCCGCACGCCACTCGGGAAACCGCTTTTTTCGGCGCCCTGGAAAGGCTCCCGCGCGACGGTAGGCGCTGACCTGGAAGCGGGCCGGCGTCACCAGCCCGGACTGGCGCGGAACCGGCGCAGCTCCCGGCCGTCGCTGCCCTGCAGCACGCGCACCTCGCCGTCGTGGCTGGCGCTGAACAGCCGCCGGCTGTCGCCGGTGCCAAACAGGGCCAGGGCGCTGACCCGGTCGGCGTGCCGGACGAGGCGGGCGCGGACCTTGCGCGCCTGGGCGTCGAGGGCGGTCAGCTGGCCGAGGGCGTCGCCGGCAAGCGGCGTGCCGGCATCGAGGAAGCCGAGTTGCAGAATTTCGGTGCGGCCGCCGGGTTTGAGCGTCGTGTCCTTCTTGCCGGCCCCCTGCAGCGTCCAGCGGCGAATCTCGCCGTCCGCCGCCCCGGAGATCACCTCCTGACCGCCGGGCGCAAAGGCGACGCTGAGCACGGGTACGCTGTGGCCGGTGAAGGTGCCTTCGATGACGCCGGTGGCGGTGGCGATGACGCGTGCGGTGCGGTCGCGGCTGGCGGTGGCGACATGCCTGCCGTCGTCGCTGACCGCCAGCGCCAGCACCCAGTCGGCATGGGCCTCGAGATCCCAGAGCGGCCGGCCTTCGGGCAGGGCGAAGCCGCGCACGCGGTTGTCGGCGCCGCCACTGACCAGGATTTTGCCGTCCGGCGTGGTGACGGCGCAGAGCGCGCAGTCGCGCATCTGCACCAGGCGCCG
>CAYYJK010000179.1:2801-7768 GCA_964472185.1 uncultured Prosthecobacter sp. | reverse complement strand
GGCGCGCCTGGGAAAAGCCGGCCAACTACGACGAGCGCCAGTTCGAACTGGCGCTGCGCAACGTCGAGGCCGGCGACGCTCGCCTCGCCTGGGCGCCAAGCTGGATGCCTAACCGCAAGACCGACACCAACAACAACTTCGCCGTCAGCACGGACTTCATCGGCATGAACTGGGACTACCCGGAGGCGGACTACGCCACCCGCGCGAAGATCTGGAAGGCCCACGAGGACTGGCAGAAGGGCCTGATGTGGACCTACGCCCACCACCCGCGCGTGCCGGAGAAGATCCGCGCCGCCTTCCAGAAGCTCGGCCTGGCCAAGGACGAATTCCCCGACAACGGCAACTGGCCGCGCCAGCTGTACATCCGCGAGGCGCGCCGCATGGTCGCCGACTACGTCATGAGCGAGAAGAACTGCAAGCGCCGCGAGATCGTCGAGGACAGCGTCGGCATGGGCGCCTACAACATGGACTCGCACCACGTGCAGCGCTACGTCACCCCGGAGGGCTTCGTGCGCAATGAGGGCGACGTCCAGGTCGGCAGCCGCCCCTACCCGATCAGCTACCGCAGCATCCGCCCGAAAGCCGGCGAGTGCACCAACCTGCTCGTGCCGGTCTGCCTGAGCGCCAGCCACATCGCCTACGGCAGCATCCGCATGGAGCCGGTGTTCATGGTCCTCGGCCAGAGCGCCGCCACCGCCGCCGTGCACGCCATCGAGCAGGGCACCAGCGTCCAGGACATCCGCCACGACCGGCTCAAGGCCCGCCTCCTCGAAGACGGCCAGGTGCTCGACTTCGAGTCGCCGCCGGTGCCGGAAGTCGCGCGCGTGGCCAAGTCCGCCCTGCCCGGCATCGTCGTCGACGACACCGAGGCGGAGCTCACCGGCTTCGACGCCGAAGGCCACACCACCCCGGGCTTTGTCGAACGCGGCTACCGCCACGACAACAACGAACACAAGGGCGAGCAGCGCGCGCGTTTCGTGCCCAACCTGCCCAAGGCCGGCCGCTACCAGGTGGCCATCGCCTACAGCGCCCTGGCCAACCGCGCCGCCAACGTGCCGGTGACCGTCCGCCACGCCGACGGCGAAACGCAGCTGCAGGTCAACCAGAAGCAGGCGCCCAAGGGTCCGAACAACTTCCACCCGCTCGGCAGCTTCCGGTTCGAGGCCGGCAAGTCCGGCTGGATCGAGATCGGCAACCGCGGCACCGCGGGCCACGTCATCATCGACGCCGCCCAGTGGCTGCAGCCCTGAACCCGCGCACGGCCGCGGAAGCCTCCGGGGCAAGGCAAGGACGCCTTGCACTCGGAGGCCTCCCGGGCGATCAGACGGGCCGTGAAGCTCCACTACCATCTCATCGCCCAGATCATCGTCTCGCTGCAGGACGTCTTCATCGACCGCCGCTACGCCGACAAGGTGGTGGAGTACGCCTTCAAGCGGCATCCCAAGTGGGGCAGCCGCGACCGCCGGCTGTTCGCCGAGTCGCTCTACGAGATCGTCCGCCACTGGCGCTGGTTCTGGCACCTCGCCGGCCTGCCGGATGACGAGCACGCCAAGCGCGAAAGCATCACCGTCGAACGGCTCTGGCTGGTCTGGGCGGCCTACTGGATCCAGGCCGGCAACGACCTGCCGTTCTTTGACGAACTCACGCCCGTGCGCCGCGGCGCCATCATCGAACGCTCCAAGCAGGACGTGCCGCCCGCCGTGCGCGCCTCGCTGCCCGACTGGCTGGACGCGCGCCTGGCGCGCGAACTGGGCGAAGCCTGGCCGCCGATCCGCACCACGCTCAACCAGCCGGCCGAGGTCTTCCTGCGCGTCAACACCCTGAAGACCGACCGCCGCAGCCTCAAGGCGCGCCTCGCCCAGGACGGCTTCATGACCGAAGTCCTCAAGGACATCCCGAGCGCCCTGCGCATGCAGCAGCGCTACCACATTTTCGCCATGACCGCCTTCAAGGAGGGGCTGTTCGAGGTCCAGGACGCCTCCTCCCAGCGGGTCGCCCCCTTCCTCGAGGTCGAGCCCGGCATGAAGGTCGTCGACGCCTGCGCCGGCGCCGGCGGCAAAACCCTCCACCTGGCCGCGCTCATGCAGAACAAGGGCCGCATCCTCGCCCTCGACGTGCACGACTGGAAGCTCGCCGAACTGCGCAAGCGCGCCGCCCGCGCCGGGGTCGACGTCGTCGAAACCCGGCTCATCGAGGGCACCAAGACCCTCAAGCGCCTCGCCGGCTACGCCGACCGCCTCCTGCTCGACGTCCCCTGCTCCGGTCTCGGCGTGCTGCGCCGCAATCCGGACGCCAAGTGGAAGCTGAGCGACGCGGAGATCGAGCGCCTGATCGCCGAACAGCAGGACATCCTGCAGCGCTACAGCGCGCTGGTGAAGCCCGGCGGCAAGCTGGTCTACGCCACCTGCTCGGTCCTGCCCAGCGAAAACGAACAGCAGGTGCAGCGCTTCCTGGCCGCGCAGGGCGACCGCTGGGCGCTTGAGCAGGAGCTGCACATCGACCCCGCCGCCACCGGCCACGACGGCTTTTACGCCGCCCGCCTGCGCCGCCTGGTGCCGGCCGCGCCCGCAGCCGCCGAAATTTCCGCCTGATTCGCGCCCCTCGTCACGTTTCCTGCCCCATGAAACTGCTAGTCCCGCTCCTGCTTGCCCTCGCCGCCCTGGTGGTCCTCGCCGCCGATCCCGCCTCCGCCCCGCCGCTGAAGGTGCTCATGGTCACCGGCGGCTGCTGCCACGACTACGAGACCCAGAAGATGATCCTCGCCGAAGGCCTCAGCGCCCGCGCCAACGTCGAGTTCACCGTCGTCCATGAGGAGGGGCCGGAGGGCAAAAAAGACCGCACCCACCGCATCAGCCTGTACGAAAAGGACGGCTGGGCCCGCGGCTACGACGTCGTCCTGCACAACGAATGCTTCGGCGCCGTCACCGACACCGCCTTCGTCGAGCGCATCGCCAAGGCCCACCATGACGGCGTGCCAGCGGTCATGCTGCACTGCTCCGCCCACAGCTACCGCGCCGCCGCCACCGACGAATGGCGCAAGTGCGTCGGCCAGACCTCGATGAGCCACGAGAAGAGCCGCGACCTGAAGGTGAAGAACGTCAAGCCGGAGCACCCGGTCATGAAGGGTTTTCCGTTGGAATGGCTCGACCCCAAGGACGAGCTCTACAAGAACGAGAAACTCTGGGAGAACTTCGTGCCGCTGGCTGAGGCCTACGGCGAAGAGACGCAGAAGAACCACGCACTCGTCTGGCTGAACACCTACGGCAAGGCGCGCGTGTTCGGCACCACCATGGGCCACGGCAACGAAACCATGAGCGATCCGGTCTTCCTCGACCTGGTGGCCCGCGGCCTGCTCTGGAGCTGCGGCAAACTCGGCGACGACGGCAAGCCGCTGGCCGGCTACGAAGCGCGGCAGAAGTGAGGGCCTCAGGCCGGATCCCGGCCGAGCAGGCGTCCCACCATCTCGCGGATGTGGGGCGCCTTGTGCTGGCGGGGTTTCAGGATGGCCAGACTTTTGGCCACCGAGCCCCATTTGACGATGCGGATGTTCACCCGGCGCACGCCCCAGCGGTGCATCGCGCTCTGCGAGGGCTTGTACAGGTCGATCGTGCGCGTGCCCACCAGGGCCGAGCCGTAGTCATCGACGATGTACAGCGCGGCGTCGCCTTCGATCTGGAACACCGTGCCCACCGGATAGATCGACCAGTCGGCCGCGGCGCTGCGCACCTGGCCGTACTTCAGGCCGGTGCCGGCGGCCGTGCGCGCCCCGTACTTGATGTGATCGCTCTCGGAATGCGTGTAGGCCGTCGTCCGGACTCCCTGCAGCACCTGCCCCGGATTGCCCGCCTTGGCTGTGGCCGGAATCTGTTTCTGTCCGGCAAAACTCTGGACGCACAGCGCGGTCAGACAAAGGAGGGTGGATCGGATCAAATCGGAGGCGGGGGTTGTTCGGGTCGCGCTCTGCGGAAGGGGGTCCGGCGGAGGGACGGCTACCGTGCCGGACATCCCCGGCGTGTCAACCCGCGATTCGCCGCTGCTCAAGACCTCCAAATAATCAACTTTTGTTAACCTTTTTTGGCCCAACCAAGGATTGCGCCGGCCGCCGCACCCGCTGCAGTTTCAGGCCGAAATTGCCCTTCTCGCGCCAGAGCGCGTAAGCGCGCAGGTGGCGGCCTTCGTAGCTGACAAACGGCAGCCGCAGCCAGCCGCGCTCGATCACCGCCCAGTTCCAGCCGCCGTCCGGATGGAACACGTGCGCCGGCGCGCGGCCGCGCCGCACGAAGTCCGCGTCATGCACGCCGATGACGTAGAAGGTGAAGTTGTGCAGCGGATTGCGCAGCTGCCAGAACAGGCCGCGCAGCGGCCGCCCGGGGCGGTACCAGGCCGGCGGCTGGGAATCGTCGGCATTGCCCCACCACCAGACCGGATCCCACTTGCGCGTACCGCCGGCAGGCGGCGCGGCCGCATGCCGGAAAGCCGGGCCGGAATCGGCGGAGCTGCGTTTCGGCGGCGCCACGCAGGCCGGCAGGGCCAGGGCGACCGCCAGCCAGACCGGCCAGCGGCACGGGGAGGCGGCGGCCTGCAAAATCGGCATGCCCGTGGATAGCACCGGATCGGACGCCTGTCCAAAGCCGGCGCACCGCAGCCTCACTCCTGGAACGTTTCGGATTTCGGGCGGGCGTCCCCCGTGCGCAGGCTCTGCGCCAGGCGGTGCAGGATGCCGTTCACGAACGAACCGGACTCCCCGGCCCCGAGGCTTTTGGCGATCTCGATGGCCTCATTGATGACCACCGGCGCCGGCACTTCGGGCAGGAACATCAGCTCGTACACCGCCAGCCGCAGGATGTTGCGGTCGACGTTGGCCAGGCGCTCGATGCGGAAATTTTCCACCACCGGGCCGATGGCGGCGTCAATGGCGCCCAAATGCGCCAGCACCCCGCGCACCAGCGACTCGGCGTGCAGGCGCA
>CAYYJK010000179.1:0-2701 GCA_964472185.1 uncultured Prosthecobacter sp. | reverse complement strand
ATGGCGCCCAAATGCGCCAGCACCCCGCGCACCAGCGACTCGGCGTGCAGGCGCACGGAGCGCTTGGCGTTGTGGATGGTCCAGAACGCCTCCTGCTCCTCGGCGGTGTGCTCGCCATGGAGCTCGTGGGCGAAGAGAAACTGAATGGCGGCCTCGCGGCCTTCACGGCGTTTTCCCATGGCTCAGGCTTCCTCCGCTTCGGGTTGGCCGGCGAAAGTCGCGCGCATCTTCCGGAACAGGCTGATCATGTTGGCGGCGACGCGCGCGGCCTCGGTGCCGCGGTTGATGGTTTCGCCCAGGCAGCGCTCTTCGGCCTGCGCCTCGTCGTTGACCAGCAGCACCTCGTGCACCACCGGCGTGGCGTGGCGCACCGCCATCTGCTGGAGCGCGTCGGTCACCGAGGCGCCGACCAGGTCCGCATGCTCGGTCGAGCCGCGAATGATGACGCCGAAGGCGATCACGGCGTCCGGCTTGGTGTTGCGGATCACCAGTTCCGCGCACACCGGAATTTCAAAGGCGCCCGGCACGCGATACACGGTCAGCGTGGCGTTGGGGGCGATCTCGCTGAGCTCGTCGCGGCCGGCGTCGAGCAGACCCTGGACGTAGGCGTTGTTGTACAGGCTGGCGACGATCGCGATGGAGACGCGATCCTGAATGGGACGGGGGCGACTGGGGCCGTGCTGGGACATGAGGGGGGCGGGTCAGAGCTTGTGACCGAGTTTTTTCTTCTTGGTGGCGAGGTACTTCTCGTTGTGGGGATTGGGCGTGGAGACCACCGGCACCTGCTCGACGATCTCGAGGTTGTGGCCTTCCAGGCCGACCACCTTGCGCGGGTTGTTGGTCATCAGGCGGATCTTGCGGACGCCGAGGTCGGAGATGATCTGCGCGCCGATGCCGTAATCGCGCAGGTCCATGGCGTAGCCGAGGCGCAGGTTGGCCTCGACGGTGTCCAGCCCCTGCTCCTGGAGCTTGTAGGCGAGGATCTTGCCATGCAGGCCGATGCCGCGGCCCTCGTGCCCGCGCATGTAGATGATGATGCCGCGCCCCGCATCGGCGACCTTGCGCATGGCCGCATGCAGCTGGCTGCCGCAGTCGCAGCGGCGCGAGGAGAAGATGTCGCCGGTCAGGCACTCGCTGTGCACGCGCACCAGCGTCGGCTGCTCGGGGTCGATTTCGCCCATGACCAGGGCGACGTGGTGCACGCCGTCGAGGCTGCTCTTGTACAGGTGCAGCTTGAACTCGCCGAAGTCGGTCGGCATGTCGACCACCTCGATCTTCTCGACCAGCCGCTCGCTGCGCCGGCGGTAGGCGATCAGCTCGGCGATCGAGCATATCTTGAGCTTGTGCTTGCGCGCGAACTTCTGCAGATCGCCCATGCGGGCCATGGTGCCGTCCGCATTCATGATCTCGATCAGCACGCCGGCCTCGCGGCGGCCGGCCAGGCGGCAGAGATCGACCGCGGCCTCGGTGTGGCCGGCGCGGCGCAGCACGCCGCCGGGCTTGGCGACGAGCGGGTTGATGTGGCCGGGCTGGACAAAGTCCTCGTTGCGGCTGGCGGCGTCGGCCAGCAGGCGGATGGTGCGGGCGCGGTCGGCCGAGCTGATGCCGGTGCTGATGCCCTCGGCGGCGTCCACCGTGACCGTGAAGTCGGTGCGGAAGGCCTCGCGGTTTTCCGGCACCATGCTTTCCAGGCCGAGGTTCTGGGCGATCGCCAGCGAAACCGGCACGCAAAGCATGCCGCCGCCCTCGCGCACCATGAACGTCACCATCTCCGGCGTGATCGCCTCCGCCGCACAGATCAGGTCGCCCTCGTTCTCGCGATCCTCGTCATCCGTGACGATCACCATGCGGCCGGCGCGAATGTCCGCGATCACGGACTCCACGGAGTCGCAGACAGGAGTCTTTTTACTGGGCATAGGGGGGTTGGAAAGAGCCACGCCTCCGGCTGGATTGCCGCTGGCTGGAATCTCCCATCCTAAACAGCCCCGGCGCCAATTCCAGCGCCGATTTCCGCTTTTCCCGCCCGCCCCAACGGCAGGGGCGGAGCCTCCGGAGAAGCCCCGCCCCGCCGCATTCAGACATCAGGCCGGATCCTTCTTGGGCGCCTCGGCCGGACGCGGCGCGTCGCCCTCGACGGGCGGCGGACGGCGGAAGCCGCCTTCGCCACGCGGACCGCCTTCACCGGCGGGCGGACGGCGGAAGCCGCCTTCCCCGGGAGGTCCGCCCTGCGGGCCGCGCATCATGCCGCGCAGGCGCTCCAAGCCGGCGCGCATCTCGTCCTTGGTGAGCTTGCCGTCGGCATTCTCATCCGCCCGGCCAAACCGGGTCTCGATCTCCTGAGTGGAGAACTCCAGGTACTCAGCCTTGTCGACCGAGCCGTCGCTGTTCTTGTCCATGCGGCCGAAGATCTCGTCGATCATCGGACCGCCGGGAGGCCCGCCCTGCGGCGGCCGACCGCCATCCGGGCGACCGCCTTCGGGACGCTCCCCGTCGGGCCGCCGCGGCCGCTCACCCTCGGGACGCGGCGCGCCGTCCGGACGCTCGCCGCCAGGCGGACGCCGGAACCCTTCGCCCTCGCCGCCGGCCCGGCCGCGCATGCCTTCGCGCAGACGCTCGGCGATCGCCGCCATTTCGGTGGCGTCCACGTAGCCGTCCTTGTTGCCGTCCATGCGGGCAAAGCGCTCATCGACATCGCCGCGCG
>CAYYJK010000178.1:4777-7805 GCA_964472185.1 uncultured Prosthecobacter sp. | reverse complement strand
TGCTGCGCGGAACCGCCCGCTCGCCGCAGGGACGGCATCTGGATCTGGCCGCGGAGATGCACGGCGACGAAGCCCGCCTGCGGGTCGATCTGCTGGCGGACGCCGGCACCCGGGCCAACAACGCCGAGATCGAAGCCGAGGTCTTTTTTGTCGCGGCCGACGCCCTCGGCGCGCCGCTCAAGGGGCTGCAGAAACTGCCGCTCCGCCAGACCGGTCCGGGGCTCTACGAGGGGCACTTTCGGCCGGACCAGCCCGGCGTCTACTTGGTGCGTGCCCGGCACGAGGCCGAGGTCGTCTCCGCCGGACTGGTCCACAATCCCGGCACGGAAGCCAGCCTCGGCACGGCCAATCCGGCCCTGCTCAGCGAAGCCGCCCGGCTCACCGGCGGACGCCTGCTGGCAGCCGGCGAGGTGCCGGAGCTGAGCCCGGGCCGGGCGCTGGAGCATGCCGAGCTCCGGCCGCCGCTGCTGCTGGCCCTGTTGGCGGTTTTCCTGGCGGACCTCATGATCCGCCGCTGGGAGCACGTCCAGGGCCTGGTGGAAGCCCTCAGCGGGCGCGGACGCCGCAACCCGGTCACGCCCTCCTGAAGCCGGCGCCCGCTCAGGGCAGGGCCTTCCAGCGCACGTTCTTGACCGCCGCCATGGTGTTGTAGGTGGTGAGGGACAGCGGAGCGTAGGATTCGATCGGGCCGGGCCGCAGGCCGATCTTGCGGCCCTTGATGTCGACATCGACCACCTGCTTGTCATCCACCCAGGCGCTCAGGTTCTCCGGCGTCACCCGCAGCCGCACGCTGTACCAGCGGTTGTCCTCGTAGCGCTGGTAGCTGCCGGTGGCGTTGTTGCTGGCATCCTGGTCATCGATGCTGCTGATGCCGGTGACGCTGCCGCCCCAGCCACCCAGGATGAGCGTGGCGCACTTCTTCACGCTGCCGACCGGGAAGGTCAGCCCGCAGAAGAAATCCACCCCCTGCAGACGCTTGGCCTGCAGGGTGATTTCATAGCGGTCCAGCGGCAGTTCCGCCACCTTTTGGTAGACCACGCCGCTCAGGCTCTCGCCCTGGTTGATGACGAGTTGGCCGCCCTCGACCGTGACGTCGCCGCTGCCGCCCATGTCCACCGGCTCCCAGCCGGCCAGGGATTTGCCGTCGAACAGCAGCCACTCCGTCTTGGCCGTCTCCGCCTTGGCCTCCTTGGCGGCCTCCTGCGCGGGCAGCAGGGCGGCGATGGACAGATGCAGGGCAAGCAGGAGGGCGGTTTTCATGCAGTTCACGGGAAGCGGATGCTGCCAGTAAACGCCGCCCGCCGTCAATCGCACAGACTTTTTCAGCCCAAGAAAAGGGTGGAGAGATCGCCCGGGCGTGCTAGCGGTGGGATTCCGCCATGAACGCCCCCCTTCCCCGCCGTCTCCTGCAGGCGCTTGCCCTGGTCACCATCGCCGCGGCCCTGAGCAGCTGCACCACCCCGAAGCGAAAGGGGAACTTCTCCACCAGCTTCGATCCGCCCGCCAAGCCGGTGACCAACCCCTCGGCCGTGCGCCTGAAGCTCAGCACCGGCGCCCAGCGCCTGTACGTCGTGCAGGGCAACGAGGTGCTCCTGGCCACCCCCTGCTCCGTCGGCACGGCCAAGAGCCCGACCCCGCACGGCACCCACCGCATCGCCAGCAAGACCCTGAACCGCCGCCGGGTCAGCCAGCCGGGGGCCGGCTACCCGATGACCTTCTGGATGTCCTTCCACTCGCCCGCCTACGGCATGCACTGGGGCTGGGTGAAGCCCTACCCCTGCACCCACGGCTGCGTGCGCCTGCCGATCAAGGCGGCGCAGAAGGTCTTCCACATGGTCCAGGTCGGCACGCCGCTGCACGTCGCCACCAGCCACCCGGAGGATGCCACCATCGGCAAGACCCTGCCCGTGCTCGACGACTCGACCCTGGCGGACCCGCCGATGAACTACATGCTCAGCCAGCAGGTCTTCAGCGACGCCCAGAAGGGCAAGGTCTACACCTACTGAACCGACGGCACCGCCATGTCCACCCCGCCCCCCGCCGCCTCTCGCCGAGTCAACGTCCGCACGCCGGAGGTCATGGAACGCGTGCAGGCGGAGGTGGAAACCCACTACCGCAGCACGCTGGTGGAAGCGGTGCGCGCCCGCGGCAGCGTCCTGACCATCGGCAACACGACGGTGCGTCTGGCCCGCGACTTCGGCTTCTGCTACGGCGTCGAGCGCGCCATCGACCTCGCCTACGCCGCGCGCCGGGTGTTTGCCGACCGCCGCGTTTTCCTGCTCGGCGAGATCATTCACAACCCCGAGGTCAACCGCCAGCTGACCGAGATGGGCATCGTCAGCATCCCGGTCGGCCAGCACGAAGCCACGGTGGCGACGCTGACGGCCGAGGACGTCGTCATCGTCCCCGCCTTCGGCGCGGAGACCCAGCTCATGCAGCTGATCGCCTCGCGCGGCTGCCTGGTGGTCGACACGACCTGCGGCGACGTCATGAGCGTCTGGAAGCGGGTGCGCAGCTACGCCAAAAGCGGCTTCACCTCGATCATCCACGGCAAAGCCAGCCACGAGGAGACCCGCGCCACTTCGTCGCGCGCGCTCGGCGACCAGGGCAACGGCCACTACTTGGTGATCCTCACCCTGGCCGACGTCGATTTCGTCTGCGACTACATCCGCCACGGCGGCGACAAGGCGGCCTTCCTCGACCGCTTCAAGGGCGCCAGCGCCTGCTCCGCCGGGTTCGACCCCGACCAGCACCTGCAGCGCATCGGCGTCGCCAACCAGACCACGATGCTGAAGTCGGAGACCGAGGAGATCCAGCGCCGCCTGCAGCAGGCCATCCTCGACCGCGACGGCGTCGAGACCGGCGCCCAGAACTTCCAGGTGTTCGACACGATCTGCGGCGCCACCCAGGAGCGCCAGGACTCCCTGTTCCTGCTGCTCCGCCAGCCGCTCGACGTCCTGCTCGTCGTCGGCGGCTACAACAGCTCCAACACGACGCACCTGGTCGAGATCGGCGAGCAGCAGCTGCC
>CAYYJK010000178.1:0-4677 GCA_964472185.1 uncultured Prosthecobacter sp. | reverse complement strand
GACTGGCGCGCCGCCGTCAAGGCCGGCCCGCAGCCCGGCGCCGTCGGCGCCTGGCAGGGCACCTGGAAAAGCGATGTCAACGGCCACCACGGCCGGCTGCGCTGCGTCGTCGGCCCCGCCCTCAACGCCCAGGGCGACCACAGTTTCCACTACCACGCCACGTGGGCCGGCCTGCTCAGCGGCGCCTACCGCGCCGTGCACCGGGTGACGCCGGAGAAGGCCGGCGCCCGCTTTGCCGGGACGCACCGGATGCCGGACTGGGCCGGCGGCCAGTACACCTATGCCGGCCGGGTCACGGGCGACCGCTTCCAAGCCTGCTATGAATGCGCCAAGGACCGGGGCACCTTCGAAATGACCCGGGTCCGTTGAAAAACGCGGCGCAGCCAGCCGCCGAATCCGGGGTTGAAGCCGGGATGCCACCCGCCCGCCCGACTGCATGAGGACGGCCTTCACCAGCTTCCGCACCCGCCTCATCCTGACGATCTTTCCCGTGGTCGCCGGCATCGCCATCGGCGTCCTGATGCTGGCGGAATGGCGGTTCAGCCGCACCTATCAGAAACTCTTCGAGGAGCAGTTCGAAAGCCAGATCGCCACCGCCGCCCAGGCCCGGGAACGGCGTTTCAACGCGCTGTCCAGCGTGCTCGACACCCTGGCCCGGCAGCCGGCCCTGCTCGAGGCCATGCGCCGGGGCGACTTTGCCGACGCCGCCGCCAGCCTGCGCCCGGCCCTGGAAAAACTCGGCCAGGAACGCCTGCAAAGCGAACTCAGCGCGCTCGGCCGGCTGGTGCCCGACCTGCCGCGGCGCGAAAACCGGGCTCGCCCGCCGCGCGAGCCCTGGCGACCGCCGAACGGCGGCCAAGCCCAGCCGTTCATCGCTCTCGTCGACGCCGAAGGCAATTTTCAGGCCGATTCGCGCCCCCGCACCGCCCCGCCCACCGGCGCCGGCCCGACTGCGGCGGTGAGCCCGCGCTCGGCACGGCTGGCCTGGCTGGGCGCGCTCCAGATCCAGGGCGGCCTGAAGAAGCAGGAAGTCGGCTACCTGGTGGTCGAAGGCGGCGAATGGCGCGGGCCGCAGGTCCGCGAGGTCTTCGTGACCCCGCTGCGCGATCCGGGCGACGGCCGTTTTCTCGGCGCCTTCGTCTTCGGCCTGCCGCTGTCCGCCGTTGCCGACCGCCTGCTTTACGAACAGTCGCGGCGCAGCGACTCCGGCGAAATCATGAGCGGCCTCTACGTCGAGGGCCAGCTGGTTTCAACCACCCTGCCCGAGGATCAAAAGGCCGTCCTGGAACGCACCGTGGCGGCTTCGCTGGCGCAGTCCGAGCAGGAGCGGCGGGAGATCCTGCTGCCCATCCACGGCGTCAAGCACCGCCTGTTCTACCGCGTCCTCAACCCGGACAGCCCCTTCCCCCAGGCCGTCCAGGTCAACTGCTACTCCCTGGCCGCGCTCGACGCGGAAATCGCCGGCCTGCGCCGCAGCGCCGTCGGCCTGGGGCTGGTGGCCCTGCTGGTCGCCCTGGCCCTCGTCCTGGTCATCGCGCGCGGCCTCTCCGGACCGATCCGCACGCTGGTCAACGCCACCCGCGACGTCGAGCGCGGCAACTACGAGGTGCGCGTGCCGGTCAGCAGCGGCGAAATCGGCCTGCTGGCGCAGGCCTTCAACCGCATGACCGCCGGCCTGGCCCTGCAGGAAAAGTATCGCAGCGTGCTCAATGCCGTCGCCGACCGCGCCGTGGCCGACCGCCTGATCGAGAACCGCGAGGCCCTGGGCGGGGAATTGCGCGACGTGACCATGCTGTTCTGCGACATCCGCGGCTTCACCGCCCTGACCGAAAACATGCCGCCGCACGAGGTCATCGAGCTGCTCAACGAGCACATGACCGCCCTCACCGGCGTGGCCTACGACCACGGCGGCATCGTCGACAAGTTCGTCGGCGACCTCATCATGGTCCTCTTCGGCGCGCCGCTCAGCACCGGCAAGGACGCCCTGCGCGCCGTCGAGTGCGCCCGCGCCATGCTGAAGGCCCGCCGGGAGCTCAACGCCACCTGCCGGCACCCGCTGGAAGTCGGCATCGGCATCGCCACCGGCGGCGTGGTCGCCGGCTGCATGGGGTCGGAACGGCGCCTGAGCTACACGGTGCTCGGCCAGCGCGTCAACCTGGCCTCGCGCCTGTGCGGCATCGCCCCGGCCGGCCAAATCGTGGTCGACGCCGCCACCGCCGCCGCGGTTGAAGGCGCGGCGACGCTCAGCCCGATGCCGCCCATGCAGCTCAAGGGCTTCTCCGAACCGGTGCAGGTGTTCCGCCTGCTTTGACCGCCTCAGACGGTCTCGGTGCCCTTGTGGCCGAGCTGCTTCACGGTCTGGTTGAGCTGGTCAAACTGGATCGGCTTGCCGATGACGGTCACCGGTCCGTGGGTCAGGATCTTGCTCAGGATCTCGCCGTCGGGATAGCCGGTGATGATGACGATCGGCAGGTCGGGATGCAGCGCCTTGAGCTGGGCATAGACCTCGTCGCCGGGCACATCCGGCAGCTTGAGGTCCAGGAAGACAAAGTCGAACCGCTGCTTCTTCGCCAGACTGATGGCTTCGGTGCCGGTGCCGACCACCAGCCGGCCGAACCCCGCCTTTTTCAGGAACTGCTTGAACAGCGCCTGCAGCGCCGGGTCGTCATCGACCACCAGCACGGTCGGCTGGCCGGTCTCGTCCTCCTTGCGCAGGACGTCGCGGTCGAGCAGGCTGCGCTTGATGCGCCAGCGGCCGCCGATCTGCACGGCGGGCAACTGGCCGCGCTGGACGAGGTAGTAGACGGTGGGCAGCGGAATGCGCAGGTACTCGGCGGTCTCTTTGACCGTCATGAGTTCGGGGGACAGGGGTTCAGCCATGGCTGGGAAGGTGGGAAGGAGACGCGGCCGGCCCGACAGGGGACGGCGCCGGGCTCAGAATTTGGCTTAAACAGTCATGTAATTTCCAGACCTTCAAGCGGCTTCTGCAATTTTAAGGCCCCGAACATCAAATGACCATAATTTTCAGACCGAAAACGCACCGCCCCAGCGCTCGACGGCGCCCGGGCGGCGGCTTGCGGCACCGGCTCAGGCCGGCAGGCGCTCAAACACGATGCGCCCCTCCTGCATGACGGCCCGCAGCCGGTCGCCGTCCTTGAAGTTGCCCTCCAGCACGGCGAGCGAGAGCGGGTCGAGCAGGTGCTTCTGGATGGCCCGTTTGAGCGGCCGCGCCCCATACACCGGATCGAAGCCGGCGTCGGCGAGGTAGCGCGTGGCGTCGCCGGCCACTTCGAGATGGATGTTCTGCTGGGCCAGGCGGTTGATGACCCGCTGCAGCTGGATCTTGACGATGTGGTCGAGCTGCTCGGCGTTGAGCCGGTCAAAGATGACGATCTCGTCGATGCGGTTGAGGAACTCCGGCCGGAAGAACTGCTTGAGGGAGTCGCGCACCAGGGCGTCGCGCTGCTCCGGATTGCTGACGTCCTGGATGGCGCTGCTGCCGATGTTGCTGGTCAGGATGATGACCGTGTTCTTGAAGTCCACCGTGCGGCCCTGGCCGTCGGTGATGCGGCCGTCGTCGAGCACCTGCAGGAGCGAGTTGAACACGTCCGGATGCGCCTTTTCAACCTCGTCGAACAGCACGACGCTGTAGGGACGGCGGCGCACCGCCTCGGTGAGCTGGCCGCCCTCGTCGTAGCCGACGTAGCCGGGAGGCGCGCCGATCAGGCGCGAGACGCTGTGCTTCTCCATGTATTCGCTCATGTCGAGGCGGGTCATCGCCTGCTCGTCGTCAAACAGGAACTCTGCGAGCGCCTTGCACAGCTCGGTTTTGCCGACGCCGGTCGGGCCGAGGAAGAGGAAGCTGCCGATCGGGCGGTTTTCATCCTGGATGCCGGCGCGGGCGCGGCGGACGGCGTTGGCGACGGCGCTGATCGCATCCTTCTGGCCGATGACGCGCGCCGAGAGGCGCTCCTCCATCTTCACCAGCTTCGAGCGCTCGCCCTCCTGCAGGCGCGACACCGGAATGCCGGTCCAGCTGGCAACCACGCGGGCGATGTCCTCCTCGGTCACCTCCTCGCGCAGCAGCTGCGGCTGTTCGATCGGCGCCGCGGCGGCCGGTGCGGCCAGCTTTTTCTCCAGTTCCGGAATCAGGCCGTACTGGATCTCGCCGGCGCGGGCGAAGTCGCCGCGGCGCTGGGCCTGCTCGAGCTCGGTGCGCAGGCGGTCGATCTCCTCCTTGACCTTGCGGCCGGCATCGACGGCCTCCTTCTCCTTCAGCCACTGGGCCTTGAGCGCGCCGGACTTCTCCTTGAGGTCGGCGATCTCCTTCTCCAGCTTGGCCAGGCGCTCCTTGCTGGCGGCGTCGGTCTCCTTCTTCAGAACCTGGCGCTCCATCTCGTCCTGCATGATCTCGCGCTCGATGACGTCGATCTCGGTCGGCATCGAGTCGAGCTCGATCTTGATGCGGCTGGCGGCCTCGTCGACCAGGTCGATGGCCTTGTCCGGCAGGAAGCGGTCGGTGATGTAGCGGTTCGACAGGGTGGCGGCGGCGATGATGGCGTTGTCCTGGATGCGCACGCCGTGATGCACTTCGTAGCGCTCCTTGAGGCCGCGCAGGATGGCGATGGTGTCCTCGACGCTCGGCTCGCCGACCATGACCGGCTGGAAGCGGCGCTC
>CAYYJK010000177.1:4320-7905 GCA_964472185.1 uncultured Prosthecobacter sp. | reverse complement strand
CACGGCGCCGTCGGTGAGCTGGCTGGAGTTGCCGGCGGTGACGCTGCCGTGCGCGCGGTCGAACAGCGCCGGCAGGGTGGCGAGTTTTTCCGCCGTGGTGCCGGCGCGCACGCCGTTGTCGGCGAGCACGGGCTGCACGCCGGCGCCCATGACGTAGAGCGGGGCGATTTCCGCCTGCAGGCGCGCCGCGGCCGCCTGGGCGCGCTGATGGCTGCGCACGGCAAACGCATCCTGATCCTCCCGGCGGATGCGGAATTCGCGCGCCAGCAGCTCCGCGGTTTCGCCCATGTTCATTTCCACGACCGGATCGGTCAGGGCGAGCTGGAGGCCGAACTTCGGCACGAAATCCGCGGGCCGGAACGCGGCCGCCGCGCCGAGTTTTTGCACTAGGCCGCGGGCCTTGCCGAGCAGGCCGAATTTTTCGGCGCTCCGCCGCGAAAAGTACAGCGGCACGTTCGACATGCTTTCGGTGCCGCCGACGATGAAGACCTCGCCCTGGCCCGCGCACATCCGGGCGTGCGCCGTGGTCAGGGCCTCCAGGCCGGAGGCGCAGTTGCGGTGCACGGTCAGCGCCGGCTTGGTTTCCGGAACGCCGGCGCGCAGGGCGACGACACGGGCGATGTTCTGCGCGTGGGCGGGCTGGCCGACGCAGCCGAGAATGGTCTCGTCCACCGCATGCGGATCGATGCCGGAGCGCGCGAGCAGGGCGGCGACGGCGGCCCGGCCGAGATCGACGGCGTCCAGGCCGGCCAGGACGGTGCCGGCGCGGGCGAACGGCGTGCGCACGGCGGCGATGATGCAGAGCGGTTTCATGGGTCAGGCACTGAGGGTGGGGGCGGTGCCCTCGCCGCGGACGTCGCTGCGCCGTTGGACGGCGGGCGCGGCCTGCGGCCGCCGGTCGAGCAGCTTCTGCTCCTTGAGCAGGCGGCCGATGCCGAGACGGTTGCGCATCTCGGTGAGGGTGTGGAAATGGATGCGGTTGGGCTGAATTTCGGTCGCCTCGGCGAAGCGCCGCAGGATGCGGTGGCGCAGCTCCTCGGCCTGGACGCCCGATTCGGGCGCCACGTGCAGCAGCATCTCGTCGACCTCCAGAGGGTCGTCGTCGCGCTTGCACAGTTCAAGCTGCCAGGCGGCCACGCCGCGCTGGTCGTCGAGCAGGTGTTCGAGCAGGTTGAAGTTGACCAGCGTGCCCTTGATTTTGTCGAGGCGCAGCTCGCGCACCTCGCTGACCCGGCTGATGGGGCCGAGCAGGCGCGGGCAGGTGCGTCCGCAGTAGGGGCAGCGTTCCCAGCTCAGGCCGCCTTCCGACAGGTCGCCCGTGCGGTAGCGCAGCACGACCGTGCCGCGGGCGTCGAGCGGCGTGAAGACGATTTCGCCGGGCTTGCCGGGCGGCACCGGCATGCCGGTGTCCGGATCGACCAGTTCGATGAGCGCCAGATCGGGGCTGAGGTGGAAACCGCCCGCCGCCTGGCCGGCGGCGCATTCCGGGAAGGCCAGCTTGGCCTCGGTGAAGCCGTAGGTGCTGATGATCTGGACGTCGGGGCCGTCAAGTTCCTGGACGAGGTCGCGCAGGCGGGCGCGCAGGCCTTCGGCCACCTTCTCGCCGCCCAGCACGACACGCTTCAGGTTGGGCCAGTGATGGCCGTTCTCCACCGCCTGGCGCAGCAGGTGGTAGGTGAAGGTCGGCATGCCGATCAGCACATCCGGCTGGATTTTGTCGATCAGGGCCAGGTTGCCTTCGGTGCCCAGGGCCTTGCCGCCGCCGGTGCTGACCATGAAGGTGCCGTAGCCGAGGCCGGCGTGATGCGCCTGCCAGAAGGCCAGGTGCGGCGCGAACGGAAACGTGCTGACGTGGCGGTAGTCGCGGCGCGAGCGGCCGCACTCCATCAGGCGGCGGCCGGCGGTTTCCAGATTGGCCAGGTCGTGACGGGTGAGCAGGAAGGCGACGGGTTCCGCGGAGCGGCCGGTCGTGCTGGTCAGCAGCACCGGCCGGAATTCGCGTTCGAGTTCCTCGCGGACCGCCGCCCGGCCGCGCAGCAGGCCGTTCAGGAGAATCCGCCAGTCGCGCCGCAGCAGGGCTTCGTCGGGCTGCAGGACGAAGTCGCGCTGCTGTTCGCGCGGGACGGTCAGATCGGTCTTGCGCGTGAACGGCAGGCGCGCCCAGTCGTCCAGGGAGCGCAGGTCGCCGGGATGAAAGCCGGCCTCGCGGAAGACGCGCCGGTAGTGGGCGCTGAAGGGCTGGACGCGCTGCGTCAGGTAGTCGCGCAGGCGGCGCAGCTGCCAGGCCTGCCAGACTTCAGGCGGTGCGGCATCCCAGGCTGGGGTGGGGGACAGGAGCTTCATGGCGCGGTTCGTGCGGTTGGCGCTGCTTGAGCAGGGCGTGGATCGCCGGCAGGGCCTGCTCGGCGGCCTGCCGGCCGGCGGCGATGTAGCGGTCGAAGTTCTCGAAATCGAACCAGGTGCTGTCGCAGAAAAACGGGTGGATCACGACCTCGGCATGGCGGCTCTCCTTGCGCACCAGCCGCAGCTGCGCGGACATGAGCGCGCGGCGGAAGGTGTCGAGCACGTTGCCGTAGCCGAGCAGGTTGACCGGCCGCAGGAAGCGCATCAGGCAGCGGATGATCGGATGGCGGTTGCCGCCTTTGGGCGAGACGAAGGCGGTGTCGTGGCAGACTTCGATGTCCTCGGCGGTGGGCAGGACGTTCACGGCGATGACGCCGTCGAGGAAGAAGCGCTCCTTGAGCAGGCTGACCGGCATGGGTTCCGCCGCGCCGCCGTCGGCGTAGCGCCGGCCGTTCAGGCAGACGGGGGCGCAGATCCCGGGAATGGCGGCGCTGGCATGCACGGCGGCGGCGACGGAACCCTGGTCAAAGACATGGGCGTTGAGGGTGTCGAGGTCGGTGGCGACGATCAGCAGCGGCAGCTTGAGGTCGGCGAAGGTCACCGACTGCAGGGAGCGTTCCAAGTGGAGGCGGATCTTCTCGCCGCGGATCAGGCCCTGGGAGGGCGGCAGCGCGGGGTCGAGCAGGCCGAGCAGGGTCTTGCGGTCCTTGATCTCGCGCGCCAATTCCTCCAGGCGCGCGCCGCCGTTGCCGGCCGCGAGCAGCGAGCCGACGTAGGCGCCCATGCTGGTGCCGGCCACGGCGGCGATGGGGATGCCGGCTTCCTCCAGCACCTGGATCACGCCGACGTGGGCCAGACCGCGGGCGCCGCCGCCGGAAAGCGCCAAGCCGATGCGCGGCTGATGCACGCTGGGAAGCCAGGCGGACTCCTGGCTGGCACTCCCTTCAAGCCCCGGATCGGACGCCGTTCGCAGCCACCCGGGGGCGGATGGATTGAGGCTGGCAGTCATGGCGCAACTCCTTGCCCTTACAGACAGCGGCCGGCCGGGGCGGTGTTCAAAATCGGGTGCCGCCCGGGCGGGCGGCCCGGGGAACGGCCGATCCCCTGAACCGCCCGTTGCCAAGCCGCCCAGGCTGCGCGAACAGGGCAGCGCATGCATGTGCTGACCTCCATCGACGCCCTGTCCGCGCTGCCCGGTCCCGTGGCCCTCGCCATCGGGGTCTTCGACGGGCTGCATCTCGG
>CAYYJK010000177.1:2325-4220 GCA_964472185.1 uncultured Prosthecobacter sp. | reverse complement strand
CGCTGCCCGGTCCCGTGGCCCTCGCCATCGGGGTCTTCGACGGGCTGCATCTCGGTCATCAGGAAGTCATCGAGGCGGCGCGCGAACACGCCCGCCAGCACCACGGCCAGGCGGTGGTGATGACCTTCGAGCCGCATCCGCTGCAGGTGCTGCGTCCGGACGCCGCGCCGCGCCGCCTGCACGGACCGCGCTATCAGAGCCGCCTGCTGGAGCAGCTCGGCGTCGCCGGGGTCCTGACCTGCCCGTTCACACCGGAGGTGGCGGGCATGACCGCGGAGGTTTTCGTCGGGGCCCTGGTGCGGGCCTGCCGGCCGCTGGGCTGCATTTCGGTGGGCTACACCTGGAGTTTCGGCCGCAACCGCAGCGGCAACATTCACGCGCTGATGGATCTCGGTCAGGCACATCATTTCGCCGTGTATGGCGTGCCGCCGATCTGCGTCGACGGGCAGGTGGTCAGCAGCACGCTCATTCGCGAGGCGGTGGTTGCGGGCGATCTCGCCCGGGCCGCGCGCCTGCTCGGACGCGCGCATGGTTTGTTCGGCCGCGTGGAGGAGGGGCGCCGGCTGGCCCGGCAGTGGGGCGTTCCCACCGCCAACCTGCAGCCCGACGCCGACTTGCTGCCGCCCTACGGCGTCTATGCGGTCAGCGTCGCGATCGACGGCCAGTGGCGGCCGGGCGTGGCCAACCTGGGCTTGCGGCCGACCGTCGAGACCGGTCAGACTCGCCCGCGCCTCGAGGTGCACGTGTTTGACTGGGCCGGCGACCTGTACGGCCGGGATCTGGAGGTGCGCCTGGAGGCGTTTCTCCGGCCCGAGCAGGCCTTTGCCGGGGTCGAATCGCTGCGCGCGCAGATCCTCGAGGATGTGCGCCAGGCGCGCTCATTCGCCGGCCTCTGAGCGTCTGCTCAAGGGCTCCGGCTGCAGGGTCAGCACGATCGGCCGGTGGTCGCTGGCCTTGTCGAAATCGCGCGCGGCATGGATGTAGCTCCGCCGCGTCACGACATACGGCCGCAGGGCGCGGCTGACGAAGAAGTAGTCGATGCGGGCGTAGACGTCGGCCGCGTCCCAGAAGTGCGTCCAGACCTGGCCGCGGTCGTCCTTCAGCAGCAGGTCGGTCATCAGGCCGGGACCGGCCCGGCTGCCGATGATTTCCCCGATCGCGGGCTCGTTGCGGTGCTCGTTGAAATCGCCGTAGCAGACGACGCGGGCACGCGGCTGCCGCGCCAAGATGCCGTCGAGATGGCGGCGGAGCAGGTGGGCTTCGTTGCGGCGCATCAGGGCCTCGTCCATGCCGGGAACCGCCCGCTTGGACTTCAGATGCACGCCGACGCAGCGCACTTCGAAGCCGGGGGCGAGTTCCAGGGTGACGTCCAGAATGCCGCGCTGCATGGGCAGCAGAAGCTGGTCCATCTGATATTCCAGCGGGCCGGGGTCGTGGCGCTGGCGGATCGGGTGGCGGGTCAGCAGGGCCAGGCTGCGCGTGGCGTCCGCGCCGCTCACCCGGTGGGTGTTGGGCAGTTCCACGCCGGCAGCCTGCAGGCGCGCCTGCAGATCGCGCAGGTCGGCGTCGCTGCCGATCTCGCAGACGCCCAGGATGTCGGGGCGGATGGCCCGCAGAAAACCGATGATCCGGGCCTTCTCGGACTCGGGTTTGGGCAGGGGCGCCGGATCCGCGCTGCCGGCCGGCCGCGGCATCAGCAGCCAGTTCTTGAGGTTGTAGGCGCAGAAGACGACCGGATCGGCCGCAACGCTGCTGGCCAGGCTGACGGCCCAAACCAAAAAAACGGCGGGCCAAATCGCCCGCCGCGGAGCAGGGATGTTCGCGCGGATCATCCTGCTGAGGGGCGGCTCAGGCGTCCTGGCTCGGGGTCACCGGCTGGCGCTTTTCCGCCGTGG
>CAYYJK010000177.1:0-2225 GCA_964472185.1 uncultured Prosthecobacter sp. | reverse complement strand
GGGGCGGCTCAGGCGTCCTGGCTCGGGGTCACCGGCTGGCGCTTTTCCGCCGTGGCGGGGATGCTGGGGCGTTCGGCATCTTCCTGGGCGCGGGTGAGTTCGTGCTCGAACTCATCGCGGGCCTTCTTGAACTCGCCCATGCTCTTGCCCAGGCTGCGGGCGAAGGTGGGGAGCTTCTTGGCGCCAAAAAGCACCAGAACCAAGATGGCAATGATGATCAGCTCGGGCGTGCCGAGGGGGCCGAAAGCGGCGAAAAGGGTGGAAGTGTTCATGGCTGGGGGATTGGTAAGGTTAAAAACGGGCGGGTGCAAGCCGACCTTTCCGCCGGCGGAACGGAGTTTTCGGGGGCGGCGGAAATCAGTTCCAGTGTTGTCACGGGCCTTTCCCTGGGCTTAATTGGCGATCCAGCCCGAGAGACACGCCCGTTCCCGCTTTCCGTTCCGATGATCGACGTTCAAGACCTCACCAAGCAATACGCCGGACGCGTGGCGGTGGACCGCATCTCGTTTCGCGTCGAGCCCGGTGAAATTGTCGGGTTTCTGGGGCCCAACGGGGCGGGCAAGTCGACGACGATGCGCATCCTGTCCGGCTACATGCCGCCGACCTCGGGCTCGGTCCGCGTCAACAACTTCGACGTGTTCCGGGATTCGCTGAACGTCCGCCGCTCGGTCGGCTACATGCCGGAAATGGCGCCCCTGTACACCGACATGCGGGTGAAGGAGTACCTCCGGTTCCGCGCCGAACTGAAGGGGCTGCGCGGCCGCGACATGCGCCGCCGGGTGGGCGAGGTCATGGACCTCTGCTCGGTCGCCGAGGTGCGCCGCCGCCTGATCGGCAACCTTTCCAAAGGCTTCCGCCAGCGCGTGGCGCTTGCCGACGCCCTGCTGCACCAGCCGCCGCTGCTGATTCTGGACGAGCCTTCGAACGGTCTCGATCCGGTGCAGATCCGCCAGGTGCGCGAGCTGCTGCGCGGGCTGAAGCCGGCCCACACCGTCCTGCTGTCGACGCACATTCTCCATGAGGTCGAGCAGATCTGCGACCGCGTGGTCATGATCCATCACGGCCGCATCCTCGCCCACGACACGCCCGCCAACCTGACGCGCAAGCTGCGCGCCCTCACCCAGGTGTTCGTCGAGGTCCAGGGCGGCGGCGATGCCGCTGCGGAGCTGCTGGAGGGCGTCAAGGGGGTGCGCAAGGTCGGCGAGGAGGAGCGCGACGGCGACTGGCGCCGCTACATCCTGCGCGTCGAGCCCGGCAACGACGTCCGCGAGGACATCATGGAGCTGGCCGCCGCCCGCCAGTGGAAGCTGCGCGAGCTCCACCGCGAACTGCCCTGCCTGGAGGACGTCTTCGTCGAGTTGGCCGCCTCCGATCCCGTCAAAGCCTGAGACCGAGACCGCTATGAGAATTTTCTGGGTGCTGCTGAAGAAGGAGGTGCGGTCGTTTTTCGTCTCGCCGATGGCCTACATCGTGCTCGCGCTGGTCATGGTGCTGAACGGCTTCTGCCTGCGCGCGGCCCTGTCGTTTCTGGAAAGCGCGCCGAGCGAGGGCTCGCTGGTCACCTGGACTTTCGACGCGATCTGGTTCTGGCTGTCCTACTTCTTCATCTTCCCGCTGCTGACCATGCGGCTGTTCGCCGAGGAGAAGAAGCTGGGGACTTTCGAGACGCTGTTCACCGTGCCGGTGCGCGCCTCGCAGGTGGTGGCGGCCAAGTACCTGGCCGCGGTGATCATGTACTGCGTGCTCTGGGTGCCGAGCTACTGCAACTTCCTGCTGATCGACTGGATCGCCGCCGGCCAGGTGGAGATGCCCGCCGGGGCGCTCAAGGGCAGCTACCTGATCCTGTTCGCGATGGGGCTGTTCAACCTGGCGATCGGCTGCCTCGCCTCCGCGGTCACCTCCAACCAGATCATCGCCGCGGTCATCGCCTTCACCGCCAGCCTGCTGCACTTCCTGATGGGGCTGTTCATCAGCGTCCTCGGCCGCCAGGTGTCCGAGACCTTCGTCGACATCACCAACTACTTCGCCAGCCGCGAGCACATCCGCCTCTTCACCAGCGGCCTCATCGACACGCGGCCGCTGGTCTACTACACCAGCCTGACCCTGCTGTTCCTCGCCCTCACCCATCAGGTGGTGGAGTTCCGGCGCTGGAGATCCTGAGGTCCACCGTTTTCCGAAGCCCGTCGCAATGCCCGATTCCCCGTCAGCGCCCAACCCGCCCCCGG
>CAYYJK010000176.1:5721-7908 GCA_964472185.1 uncultured Prosthecobacter sp. | reverse complement strand
AAGTTGGCCTTGGCCTTGAAGCGGTCGGCGAACTGCTTGAGCTTGGCGATTTCGCGCTGCTGGTTCTCGTAGGCGCCGAGCATCTGCTCCTCGCGCGCGGCCTTTTCGCGCAGGTAGTCGTCGTAGTTGCCGCGGTAGCGGATGACCTTGCCGTGGGCGATCTCCAGGATGGCGTCGGTGAGCTGGTTGAGGAACTCGCGGTCGTGCGAGATCATCAGGATGGCGCCGGGATAGCTTTTCAGGTACTCCTGGAACCAGAGCAGCGATTCCAGGTCGAGGTGGTTGGTCGGTTCGTCGAGCAGGAGCAGGTCGGGCTCCTGGACCAGCAGGCGGGCCAGGTGGGCGCGCATAACCCAGCCGCCGCTGAGAGTGCGGGCGTTGCGGTCGAAATCGCTCTCCCGGAAGGCCAGCCCTTTGAGGATGCGCTTGGCCTTCGGCTCGTCCTCCCAGCGGCTGTGTTCGCCCAGGTGGCCGGTGGCCAGTTCCAGCACCGTGACGTCGTCGATGGGGGCGCTTTCCTGGGGCAGGAAGCCGAAGCTGATGTTCTTCTCCATGGTCACCCGGCCTTCGTCCGGCGTGGTTTCCTGAAGCAGCAGGGAGAACAGGGTGGATTTGCCGGCGCCGTTGGGGCCGATGAGGCCGATCTTCTCCCCACGGTTGATGTGGAAGGAGACGCCGCTGAACAGGGTGCGGCCGGCGTAGGTTTTGCTGACGTTGGAAACGGAAAGCATGGGGGGCCGACTCTGTGCGCGGAACCGGCGCCCTGTGCAAGGCAAACCCGGCGCGGCGCTTCAGTCGAGGATCCCGTGCACGGCCGCCGCACGGGCCTGCCAGTCGGCCTCGCTCAGGGCGGGGGCGGCCCCGGGCAGCAGGCGCAGGCCCTCCTCGGGCAGGTTGACCCAGGAACGGCAGCCGCCGTAGCTGCGCGCGTAGGGGAAGGTCCAGCGCTGCGGCAGGCGCCAGGCGCGCACCAGGGCGACGTGCAGGCAGCTGTCCTCGTCGTAGGCAAAGCGCTCGCGGACGATCTCCTCGTTCCAGATGTGCTGGGGCGCCAAGGCCTCCATCCTGGACCAGTCGGTGACTTTCCAGACCTGCTCAAGGGTGGCGAAACCGTCGATGTCGACGCTGGTGCGCTCCTCCTCCGGCGGGAACGGGGCGGCCCCGGGCGGGCTCCAGCGCAGGCGCTCCGCCTGGGTGTGGAACCAGGTCGGGAACAGGAAGAAGCCGCGGTGCTTCCATTCGAAGCCGCCGCGCCCTTCATGGATGCCGCCCTTGCGCAGGATCAGGGTCTGCACGCCCTGGACGAGGGAGTCGCAGACGTAGGCCCATTCCTTGAAGCCGATGGCGGAGTCGGGTGCGGTCAACATGCCCTTAACTGGCATGCGCCGGCGGCGGGCGCAACCGCGGAGGTTCAGTAGCGCGGCACCGCCGGGTCGATCCGGTCGGTCCAGGCGTCAATCCCGCCCGCCATGGACTGGGCGCGGCGGAACCCCCGCGAGCGCAGCCAGGCGGCGGCGCGCAGGCTGCGCATGCCGTGGTGGCAGTAGACGATCAGGGGTTCGTCGGGGTCGGTGAAGCGCTGCGCGGCCAGTTCGCCGAACTGCGACAGCGGCACGAGTTCGGCGCCCTCAATCCGGCAGAAGCGCCATTCGTCCTCTTCCCGGCAGTCGACCAGGCGCGGCCGGCCGGTTTCCGGGCCGGTCAGCCGTCGGCGGGTCTCCTCGACGTCCAGTTCCAGGGGCAGTTCGGCATCCGCCATGGCTCAGGGACGCACGGTGACTGGGGTGCCGAGGTCGACGTTGCGGTAGAAGATGGCGGCCATGTGGGCGGGCATGCGCACGCAGCCGTGCGAGGCCGGGTAACCGGGCAGGAAGCCCTCGTGCATGCCGATGCCGCCGGTGAAGCGCATGAAATGATGCATCTTGGAGCCTTCGAAGCGGGTGCCGGCCGGCGGCTTGTCCTTGGTGACGTCGACGTTGGCAACCACGACATTGCCGGCGCCGTCGACGAAGTCGCCGTACAGGTTGGATTTGTGCCACTGGTCCTTCTGGGTGATTTTGAAGGTGCCCAGCTTGGTGGGGTGGCGCTCATCGCCGGTCGACAGGGCGGAGACGCCGGCCAGCGAGCCGCCCTTGTAGAAGTAGGCCTTCTGGTCGCTGAGGTCGATGATGATGCTCGGCGCCCCGG
>CAYYJK010000176.1:0-5621 GCA_964472185.1 uncultured Prosthecobacter sp. | reverse complement strand
CCGAAGCCCCTGGTGACCTTCCTGGCCCTCGACAGCAACCTGCCCGAGGTCAGCGGCGGCTACGACAAGAAAAAGAAGCGTCAGCGCACCAGCCTGTCGGCCGCGGAGGCGGAGCGGCAGCAGGCCTGGCTGAAGCGCCAGCTGGAAGGCCCGCGGGCGCCGTTCACGGTCGTGGTCGCCCACCACCCGCTCTACTCGAACGGCTCGCACGGCGACGGTCCGCATCTGCAGAAGCTCTGGGGCGGTCTGCTGCAGGAGCACCGGGTGCACGCCTACCTGTGCGGACACGACCACGACCTCCAGCATCTGGAGCTGGAGGGGCTGTTCACCTCCTTCGTCCTCTCGGGCGGCGGCGGCGGCCGGATCCGAGCGCTGAAAAACGCCCGCACCATGCCGTACGGGCGCGACCTGCACGGCTTCACGCACCTGCAGATCGAGCCGGAGGCGCTGACCTTCAGCCATCACGGGGTCGACGGCCGGGTGCTGCACCGTTTCACCAAGCGCCTGGACGGGCGCGTCGAGTACTGACGGGCTGCCACGCCTCAGCGGCCCCGGATCTGCACGTCGCCCGCGCTTTCCAGGGCGCGCGGCTCCGCCGCCGGCCGGAACAGGCTGAGGGTCATGGAACCGAGCACATAAATCAGTCCGGCGCCCAGGCCGGCGCCGAGGGCGATCAGCCGCCGCTGCCAGACGTTGCGGCGGGCGATCAGGGTGTAGAAGCGCAGGCAGAGCAGCAGCCAGAGGCCGCAGACCAGCAGCAGGGCGGCCTGCGGCAGAACGCCCCAACCCGCCAGCGTTGCGAGCACGGCGCGGAAGTTCAGGCAGGCCAGCAGCCAGAGGGTGCAGAGCAGGAGGAGGGCGGCCAGACGAAACATGCCGCATTCAACCCGCATCGGCGCGCTTTGACGAGCCGCTTTCCTGCGGAAAAGCGCGCCTGCGGGTTGCCAGTCCGGCCAGAATGCCGATAGTCGCGCGCCCGGCGATCGGCACCGCGGGCCTTTTTCATGAGCACAGCCCAGATGTCCCGACCCTCCCTGCCGCGTCGGCCCGAGCCGCCGCAGAAGCCCTGGAGCCGGTTCAGCCCGCGACGCTGGTGGCGTCGCTGGCAGGGGGAGGAGGAGGGCGCTCTGCTGACCAGCGCCAGCCGCAACGCCATGCTGCCGGTGCTCATCGAGGTGTTCGCCGGCTTCTCGAAGCTCGACGGCGAGGTCGAGGAGGAGGAGATCGAATCGTCCCTGGGCTACCTGCGCTACGACTTCAGCGGCGCCATCTACGCGGACATGCGCCGGCTGTACTTCGAGGCCCTGCAGCAGCCGCAGGACCTGGCGCTGCGGGCCAAGGAGCTGAGCAACGAGCTCAGCATGGAGCAGAAGATCCTGCTCTGCGTGCAGCTCTACCTGCTGATCTCCAGCTCGCTGAGCAATCAGCGGCAGATGGTCGAGTTCTACCTGTTCATGACCAACCTGGGCATCGCCGCCCAGGCCATCGACATCGTCTACCAGCTCAACGCCGGCGACAAGCCGTCGGAGGAGGACTTCACCACCAAGAGCGGCCAGCCCCTGGAGACCCTGCGCATCGGCTCCGGGCCGAACTGCGACGTCCTGCTGCGCTCGCTGTCGGCCGACTGCTCGGTGGTCGCCTTCCGCTTTCAGAACCTGGTGCTGCTGAAGAACACCGGAGCCATCCCGATCCTGGTGCGCAGCCGGCGCCAGCCGCCCGGCGACTTCTCGCGCCTCTATCCCGGCGAGCGGGTCGTGCTTGAAGACGTCACGCTCGACTACAACGACCTGGTGTCCTACTTCAACGCCAAGAAGACAGTCACCGGCTCCCAGCTCTACCTCACCCTGACCGACAACGGCGACGCGGAGATCGCCCAGCAGCGCGGGCGCGGCACCAACCTGCGCGTCAGTTTCGGCCTGGGCGTCACCGTCGAGGCCCTGCGCAACACCGACGCCACCCTCAACGGCATCCAGCTGCGCGAGGGCTCGCTGGTCGAAGCCTCGATCGAGGACAGCATCATCGCCCACGGCGAGATCGAGATCTCGCTGCGCGACCTGAGGGTGCGCGCCCAGGAGTTCGGCGGCCAGTTCCGCCTGGAAGGCAGCCGCAACACCTACCTCGTCTCGAACAAGCCGGAACTGCTCGACGAGGGCGACATCCTCCTGTCCGAGGAGACCGAGGGCGAGATCCTCCTGCGCATCGAGTGCAACTACTCGCAGAAGACCGGCGCCCTGGAGGTGCTGCGCAGCTCGCGGCCGATCCACGTCGGCCAGGTGCCCGTGCGCGACCGCATGGTCCTCAACGACGGCGACACCATCACCCTCGGCGAGGGCCAGTTCCTGCGCTGTCACTTCAGCGACCGCATCATCGAGGAGGAGCGCAACACCATCCGGCAGATGGAGGTGCGCGAACTCTCGCACCGCTTCGGCGGCGGCGACACCGCGCTTGACGGCATCAGCTTCATCGCGCGCCGCGGCGAGATGATCTGCGTCATGGGGCCGAGCGGCTGCGGCAAGAGCACCCTGCTGCGCGCCCTCGGCGGCCAGCTCAAGACCCGGGGCGGCGACGTGCTGATGAACGGGCTGCCGTTGTACGGCAACCTGACCAACCTGACGCCCTACGTGGCCTACATTCCGCAGGAGGACGCCTTCGATCCGCTGCTCCGGGTGCAGGAGAATCTCGACTTCTCGGTGGCGGTGCGCTGCCCGCACCTGAAGACCGAGGAGCGCCGCAAGCGCGTCGAAGCCAAGCTGGCCGAACTCGGCCTGGCCGACCTGCGCAAGCGCCTGGCCGGCACGCCGCAGCAGAAATTCCTCTCCGGCGGCGAGCGCAAGCGCCTCAACGCCGGCCTGGACATGATCGGCATCTCGGACGTTTACCTGTTCGACGAACCCACCTCCGGCCTGTCCTCCAAGGACAGCGAGCACGTCCTGGAGATCATCCGCAGCCTGGCGCGCAACAAGATCGTCATCACCTCGATCCACCAGCCGAGCATGCGCCTGCTGCAGATGTTCGACAAGGCGCTGCTGCTCGACAAGGGCGGCAAGATGGCCTACTTCGGCACGCCCCAGGGCATGCTCGAGTACTTCTGGAAGGCGTACAACGACGAGACCGGCCAGCGCGAGGCCGAGATGCCGGCGAACCTGACCCCGGACTTCGTCTTCGACGTGCTGGAGACGCCGCTGCGCGACATCAGCGGCGACATCATCCAGGAGCGCAGCGCCGACGGTCACCTCGTCGCCGCGCGCCGGTTCCCGCCCAACTTCTGGCGCGACCGCTACCAGAGCCACCTGCTGCTCGAGAGCATGGCCAAGGCGCAGGCCGCGCCGGGCAGCACCAACCTGATCGCCCGGCCGCGCGACGACACCCAGACGACCAGCCGCGGGCGGGCTGTGCCGAAGCCGCCCAGGCACACCCTGCGCGAGGAGAGCATCCTGTTCTACACGCTGCTCAAGCGCGCCTTCCTCAGCAAGCTGCGCAACCGCACCAACCTGTTGACCACCCTTCTTGAGGCGCCGCTGCTCGGCTTCCTCATCTCCAGCGTGCTCAAGTACAGCGAGGAGGACGCCTACACCTTCGCCACGGCGTTCCACATCCCGACCTACCTGTTCATGAGCCTGGTGGTGGCCATGTTCCTGGGGCTGACCAACAGCGCCGACGAGATCATCCGCGACCGCCACACCCTCAGCCGCGAGCGCAACCACAACCTGCGCACCTTCTACTACCTGTGCGGCAAGATCATCTCGCTGAGCACCTTCGCCCTGGTGCAGTGCTTCATCTACCTGCTCATCGGCAACGGCGTCCTGGAGATCCGCGACATGTTCTTCACCCACCTGTGGTGGATGTTCGTCACCGCGCTCACCGGCGTCTGCCTCGGCCTGCTGATCTCCAGCGTGGTCTCGGACAACCGCACGGCCATCAACGCCATCCCGCTGATCCTCATCCCGCAGATCATCCTTGGCGGAGCGCTGATCAAGTACGAGGAGATGAACAAGAACCTCGACCTCGTCTATTCGATCCAGCGCTGGATCGACAAGGACGGGGCGGCGGCGGGTGAGGACGACTCCGCCAGCAAGCTGAAGGTGCCCTTCATCTGCCAGTTCATGCCGCTGCGCTGGTCCTACGAGGCCATGCTCATCTCCCAGGCCAAGCTCAACCCGCTGACCCGCGCCCAGGACATGCTCGAGGCGCGCATCCAGGAGCTCGTCAACCTGCCGCCGGACCTCAAGATGACCACCGACCAGCAGCGCGAGCTCGAAGCCGCCAAGCAGGGGCTGGCGGTCGTGTCCGGGCTGTACGCCGACTCCGCCGGCGCCGCCGCGCGCAAGCTGCGCGAGATTCGCGACGCCACCCTGCGCGGCAAGGTCACACCCAAGCTGCTGGAAAGCGCCCTGGGCCAGGAGGACAGCGTCAGCGCCGAGGAGATCTACGTGAACCGCAAGGTGCTCGACCTGGTCACCAAGGCCGAAATGGAGCGTGAGGACTACCGGCGCAAGACCAGCCCCAACGTCTTCTTTGGCACCATGAAGCGCTATTTCGGCACCGACTTCAACACGCTGTGGATCAACACCATGGTCATCTTCCTGACGCTGGCGATGCTGATCACCGGCGTGGAGATCTCGCTGCGCCGGCAGCTGACACGGGTCTGAGCCGGCCGGTCCCGCGCGCGGGCGCAAAAAAACGGCGGCAGGCCGGGGCCTGCCGCCGTGGTTTTCGCCGTTGCGGCGGCGCGAACGGTCAGCGCATCGCCTCCAGGCGCTTGCGCAGAACTTCCTTCTGGCTGGCACCGCCGAGCTTGGCCTGGGTGCTGTCGATCCACTTCTGCTCCAGCGCGTTTTTGGTCGGCCGCTGGACCTGGTAGAACACGCCGAATTTGCCCGGCGCCGGCGCGTCGGCGAGCTTGAAGGCGGCGACGTCGTCGGTGACGTCATGCTGGGTCTCGTCGATGATGTCGTAGGTGCCGCCCTTGCGCGGCGTGCTGTCGTCGAACGAGCCGGGGTAAAACATGACGCACTCGCTCAGGCATTCGACGACGCTGAAGCCGTCGTGCTGGATGGCGCGTTCAAAGGTCTGCACCATGTGGGCGACCTGGGCTGCGTGGGTGCGGGCGATGAAGGTGGCGCCGCTGGCCAGCAGCTGCTTCATCGGGTTGATCGGGCGGTCGATGCTGCCGGTCGGATCGGTCTTGGACTTGAAGCCCTGCGGGCTGGTCGGGCTGGTCTGCTTCTTCGTCAGGCCGTAGACGAAGTTGTCCATGATGACGTAGGTCAGCTTGATGTTCTTGCGGGCGGCGTGGTTGAGGTGGTTGCCGCCGATCGAGAAGCCGTCGCCGTCGCCGCCGAAGACGAAGACGTGCACGTCGGGACGGCTCAGCGAAATGCCGGTGGCCAGCGGCAGGGCGCGGCCGTGGATGAAGTGGATGCCGTGGCTGTTGACGAAGTAGGGGAAGCGCGAGGAGCAGCCGATGCCCGCCACGCAGACGATTTTTTCATGCGGGTACTGGAGCTTTTCCAGAACCTTGTAGAAGGCCGCCAGGACGGCGAAATCCCCGCAGCCGGGGCACCAAGTCGGGTGATCCGCGGTCAGGATCTTCTTGGTGAGCTTGTCGGCGGGGGGGGCGG
>CAYYJK010000175.1:1314-8006 GCA_964472185.1 uncultured Prosthecobacter sp. | reverse complement strand
CCTAACTCCCTGTCCGCATGTCCCGCCCCGTCGTTCTCGCCCTTGCCGTCGCAGCCGCCGCCGCAGGCACGGGCGGGGGCGCTTCCTGGGCCGGCAGCAACGGCAGGCGGGCGGCAGCGACGGCAAGGGCGAGAACGACGGGGCGGGACATGCGGACAGGGAGTTAGGGAAAGCGGGGATCGAGCACCAGCTTGTCCTTGAGGACGCGCATCTGGTTCATCTGGAACAGGGCGTCGATCTCCTCCTGCAGCGCCGCGGCCAACCCGGCCAGGGCGGGCGCCAGGGGGCGCAGCAGGCCGCGCGGCACGCGCAGACGGCCGTAGCCGCCGCCGGTGATTTCGGCGCGGAACGCCTGCGCCTGGCGCACCACCCGCAGGTCGACGGTGGCCGTGCTGCGGTGGCCGCGCAGGTTCCAGACCAGGGTCAGGCGGGCCACATCGGGTTCGAGATCGAGAACCAGGCGCTCAAAGGCGGCCCAGGAGTCCAGCGGCGCCGGCAGCCGGGCCGCGAGCACGCGGGCGAGGTGCCGGTTCAGGTCGGCCTCGCTGACCTCGACGATCGCCGAGCGCTTGATGCCCACCTGCTTGAGTTCGTCGACCACGTCGCGCGGCCGGGCCGGATCGCCCGCCTGCAGGCCGCTGACGCCGGCCAGATCCGCCGGCCGGTGCGCCACCCAAGCCGCACCGGCCAGCGCGCTCAGCGTGGTCAGCAGCAGGAGATGGAGGAGGAGTTTCACGAACGGCCGATGATGCACCACGCCCGGGCGCCAGGGCAAGCCTTATGCACGCACCCGCCGGCGGGCGCGGTCAGGTCTTCGCCGGCGGCGGCGCGGCCGGCGGGCTGGCGGCGGCACTGCTGGATGAGGCGGCGGAGTCCTGCTTGGCCGCAGCCTTGTAGGAATCGCTGCGGTAGTCGGTGATGTAGAAGCCGCTGCCCTTGAAGATCAGGCCGGAGCCCAGGCCGATCTTGCGCTTCACCGGGCCGGGGCAGCCTTCCTGCGGGCAGTCGGTCAGGTGCGGATCCTTCATCGACTGGCGGGCTTCAAACGGGTGGCCGCAGGTCTGGCACTCGTATTCGTAGGTGGGCATGGGGGAGTTCTCCTTGGAATCGAATGGTTGGTTTGGGGGGCGGGATTTATGCGCGATCCGCCCCGGGGGCGCAAAGGGAAAGTGGCCGCGGCGCGGGCGGTCGACGGGGCGCCGGATCTGTGCCAGCTTGCGACCATGTCCCTCAGCCGCTTTTACCTGCCCGCCGACCGCTGGCAGCCGCCCCAGTTCACCCTCACCGGCGATGAGGCGCAGCACTGCGCCCGCGTGCTGCGCAAGGCGGCCGGCGACCGGGTGGAGCTGTTCGACGGCACCGGCCGGGTGGCCGAGGCGGAGCTCACCGAAGTCGGCAAACACGAGGTTCGGGCCGAACTGGTGCGCGAACACCCGGTCGCCGTGCCGGCCCGGGCCATCCACCTGCTGCCGGCCCTGATCAAGGGCGAACCCTTCGAGTGGCTGCTGGAAAAGGCCGTCGAACTCGGCGCCGCCTCGGTCCAGCCGATGCTCACCGAGCGCACCGTCGTCCACCTCGACGGCGAACACTTGGACAAGAAACTCGCCAAGTGGCGCCGCCACATGATCGAGTCGGCCAAGCAGTGCCACACGCCCTTCGTGCCGCGGCTGGAACCGCCGCAGCCCCTGGCCCGGGTGGTCGCCGCGCAGCCGGCCGGCGCCCTCAAAATCCTGCCGTCCCTGAGCGAGCACCGCCGCAGCCTGCACGGGATCACCGCCGGCGCCGACGGCGCCTGCATCGCCATCGGTCCGGAGGGCGACTTCACCCCTGCCGAAGAGGCCTTCGCCCAGAGCCAGGGCTTTGTGCCCGTGACCCTCGGCCCGCTCATCCTGCGCGCCGAAACCGCCGCCCTCACCGCGCTGGCCGTGCTCGCCCACGAACTGCGCCGCTGACCCACCCTAAAAATTCATGGCCGAGACCGGCCGGCCACGCCATAGACTGCGCTCCGCTTGAATCCTTCCGCCCCCCACGACGAACCCAGCGCCGCCCCGTCCGGGCTCGACTGGCTCTACCAAACCCAGCTCTTCGGCATCAAGCTCGGCCTGGAGAACATGCACCGGCTGCTGCAGGCCCTCGACCTGCCCGCCGCCGGCCAGAAGTTCCTGCACGTCGCCGGCACCAACGGCAAGGGCTCGACCTGCGCCTTCCTGCATGCCGTTTTGAAGGAGGCGGGGCTGCGCGCCGGCCTGTTCACCTCGCCGCACCTCGTGCGCTTCAATGAGCGCATCCGCGACGGCGAACGCGAGATCCGTGACGACGAGATCGAAGCCGGGCTTGCCCGACTGCGCGCCCTGGTCGCGGACTGGGACCCGCACCCGACCTTCTTCGAACTCACGCTCGCCCTGGCGCTCGACTGGTTCCGCCAGCGCGGCGTCGACTGGGTGGTCCTGGAAACCGGCCTCGGCGGCCGGCTCGACGCCACCAACGCGCTGCGGCCGGAGGTCTGCGTGATCACCCGCATAGGCCTCGACCACCAGGCGCAGCTGGGCGGGACGCTGGCCGAGATCGCCGCGGAAAAGGCCGGCATCTGCAAGCCCGGCGTGCCGGTCGTGACCGGGCCGCAGGCGCCGGAAGCCCGGGCCGTTCTGGAGGCCGCCGCGCGCGCCCAAGGGGCGCCGCTGACCCAGGTCGACGAGCCGCTGGAAGGCGTCGAACTCGGCCTGACCGGCGAACACCAGGCCTGGAACGCCGCGCTGGCGGTGCAGGCCCTGCGCGAAGCCGGCCTCAGCCAGCCCGCGCTGGTGCTGCAGGAGGCCCTGCGCGGCGTGCACTGGCCGGCGCGCTTCCAGACCCTGGCCGACGGCCGGGTGATCGTCGACGGCGCCCACAACGCCGACGCCGCCGACGCCCTCGCGCGCACCTGGCGGCAGCAGTTTCCCGGCGAGACCGCCACGGTCGTCTTCGGCGGCTCCACCGGCAAGGACCTGGCGGCGGTGATGCAGCCCCTGCTGGCCATCGGCGCCCGCTGGATTCTGACGGGCTTCGATTCGCCGCGTTCGGTGCCGGCGGCGGAGCTGCGCGCGGTCTGGGACCGCCTGCCCAAGGAGGACGCCACCCCCGTCTGCGACGAGACGCCCGACCTCGGCAGCGCCCTGGCCCTTGCCGAGCGTTCGAGCCAGCGCCTCCTGGTCACCGGTTCGCTGTTCCTCGCCGGCGAGTACCTGGCCCGCCGCGAAGGCGCCGCGCACCAGCCCAGCGCTCAGTAGGCCGCCAGCAGCGTCCGCAGGCCGGTCCAGCGCCGCCGGCTGGACTGCCGCCGCACCGCCTGGGCCAGCACCTGCGGATCGCCGACCAGCACCACCAGCCGGCGGGCGCGGGTCACCGCCGTGTACAGCAGGCTGCGCTCGAACATGACCGCATGCTGGGCGCTGACCGGGATCACCACGCAGGGAAACTCGCTGCCCTGGCTCTTGTGGATGCTCAGCGCGTAGGCCAGCTGCAGCTCGTCGAGTTCGCCGGGCTCGTACTCCACCCGCCGCTGCCCGTCGAAGCGCACCGCCAGCCGCAGCGGCTCGGTGTCGATGGCGACGATGCAGCCGATGTCGCCGTTGAAGACGTCCTTGTCGTAGTTGTTGTGGGTCTGGATGACCTTGTCGCCGACCCGGAAGGTGGTGCCGAAGCGCTCCAGCTCGGGCTTGAGCTCCTGCGGCGGGTTCAGCGCCGCCTGCAGCCGCTCGTTGAGGGCGCGCGTGCCGAGCAGGTGCCGGTGCATCGGCGTCAGCACCTGGATGTCGCGAACCGGGTCGAAGCCGTAGCGGCCGGGCAGCCGGGCGTGCACCAGATCGACCACGGTGGCGCGCTGGGTCTCGGGGTCGGCCGCTTCGAGGAAAAAGAAGTCGCTGTCGCGCGCCGGGCGCAGGTCCGGCAGCCGGCCCTGGTTGATGGCGTGGGCGCTGGTGACGATGCGGCTTTCGGCCGCCTGGCGGAAGATCTCGGTCAGGCGCACGCAGGGCACCCGGCCGCTGGCGATCAGATCGTCGAGCACCCGGCCCGGCCCCACGGACGGCAGCTGGTCGGCGTCGCCGACCAGGAGCAGGTGCGCCTCCGCCGGCAGCGCGGCCAGGAAACGCGCCATCAGGGCCGTGTCGATCATCGACACCTCATCGCAGACGAACAGGTCGCCGCTCAGCGGCCGGCCGGCATGGCGTCCCCAGACGCCGCCGCCCTGGGCCTCCAGCAGGCGGTGCAGGGTGCGCGCTTCGCGGCCCGTGCTCTCCTCCAGGCGCTTGGCCGCGCGGCCGGTGGGCGCCGCCAGGACGATCTTCAGCCCCCGGCCTTCGAGCAGGCTGAGCAGGGTCTTCAGGATCGTCGTCTTGCCGACCCCGGGACCGCCGGTGAGGATCAGGCAGCGCTGGCGCAGGGCCTCCTGCACCGCCTGCTGCTGGCTGGGCGCCAGGGCCTTGCCGGTCTGCGCCGCCGCGGCGGCCAGCCCGGCGGACAGATCCAGCTCCGGGTAGTCCGGCGGCTGGCGCACCAGCTCGATCACGCGGCGGGCGATGGTCTGCTCGCCCGCCCGCAGTTCCGGCAGGCACAGGCGCGCCTCGTCGCCGGCTTCGACACGCGTCACGCGCCCGGCGGCAAGCAGGGCCGCGAGCTGCGCCTGCACCGCCTCGATCGGCGCGCCGACCAGGGCCGCGGCCTGCTCAAACGCCCGCGCCTCGGGCAGGCAGGTGTGACCGGCATCGGCGGCCGCCTCCAGCGCATGCAGCAGCGCGGCGCGCTGCCGGGCCGGAGAATCCGCCGCCAGGCCCATCTGGCAGGCGATGGCATCCGCGGTCTTGAACCCCACTCCCGGGATGTCCTGGGCCAGCCGGTAGGGATCCTCCGCCAGCACCTGCAGGGCCTCGTCACCGTAGGTCTTGTAGATGCGCAGCGCGCGCGCCGAACTGATGCCGTGGCCGTGCAGGAACAGCATGATGCCGTGCACCGCCTTCTGCTTCATCCAGGACGCGCGGATTTCCTGGCGGCGCTTGCGGCCGATGCCCTCGACCTCCTCCAGCCGCGCCGACTCGTTTTCGATGATGTCGAAGATGCGACCGCCGAACTTGTCCAGCAGGCGCTTCGCGTAGGCCGGCCCGATGCCTTCGATCAAGCCGCTGCCGAGGTAGCGCTCCAGGCCCTCCGCCGAATCCGGCCGGCGCAGGCTCAGGCAGTCGGCCTTGAACTGCGGCCCGTAATCGCGCGAGCTCTGCCAGCGCCCCTGCGCCTCCACCTCCTCGCCCGGCACCACGCGCGGCGCCTTGCCGATCAGGGTCACCGGCTCCGCCCGGCCCGCCACGCGCAGCTTGAGGATGCAGGCGCCGCTGTCCTCGGTGTGGAAGACGACGCGCTCGACCCGGCCGCGCAGGGTTTCGCTGCGGCCGGCCTCGGCCGGGGCGGGTCGGGACATGCCCCATGCCTAGCACATTCGCGCCCGGCCGCGACTCACTTCCGCTTGGCGCCGCCCGGCGCGCGGAACGGCGGCCGCGCCTCGGGATGTCCGGCGAGCCGCGCGCGCAGCTGCGCCACCACGGCCGGCTGCTCGGCGGCGAGGTTGCGCGTCTCCTCCGGGTCGACCTCGTAATCGTACAATTCCAGGTCGGCGGTCTCGGGCGCGGCGCCCGGGCGTTTCCACTCGACCAGCCGGTGGCGGGCGGTGCGGATGGCGCGGCCGATCACCGGTTCGCCGCGGCGCTGGCGCGGGAAGGCGTGGTAGGCGTGGTCCTTGACTGCCGCCTGCGGATCGCGCAGCACCGGCAGCAGGCTGCGGCCGTCCAGCCCGTCGGGCACCGGCAACCCGGCCAGCTCACTGAGCGTCGGATACAGGTCCACCGTTTCCGCCAGGGCCTGCGTGCGGGATCCCGGCGCGGTGACGCCCGGCGCCGCGATGACCAGGGGAATGCGCACGGCCTGCTCGTAGTTGGTGTGCTTGGTCCACATGCCGTGATCGCCCAGATGCCAGCCGTGGTCGCCCCAGAGCACGACGATCGTGCGCTCGGCCAGCCGCAGCTCCTCGAGCGCCTGCAGCACCCGGCCCGCCTGCGCGTCCATGTAGCTGACGCTCGCATAGTAGCCGTGGATCAGCGTCCGCTGCAGCGCTTCGGGCAGCGGCGGCTGCTCGGGCACGGGGGTGAACTGATCGATCTCGCCCAGGGTCTTGCCCGCGTAGGGCGGCGCGCCCGCAGGCGGCGTCGTGCGCCCGGCCAGCGGAAAGGCCGCGCGGTCGTGCAGGTCCCAGTAGCGCTGGGGCGCGCAGAAGGGCAGGTGCGGGCGCACGAAACCGACCGCCAGAAAAAACGGCTGGTCCGGCCGCTGCGCCGCCGCCTGCAGCCGGCGCACCGCCTCGGCGGCGACCCGGCCGTCGGCGTAGGCTTCATCCGGCACGTCCGCAGCCTCCCAGGCGGCGCCGCGCGGCAGCTGGCGGATGCGCCCCAGCTCGCGGTTGGAAAACAGCGCCTCCTCGCGCGTCAGGCCCGGTGCGGTGTTCTCCGGCAGGAGGTACTCGACCACCCGGTCGTGAAACATCGGCACGCTCCACGACGCCGGATCGCCGGTGTTGCCGTGGCCGATGTGCAGGATTTTGCCCAACCCCTCGGCCCGCCAGCCGTGGCGCATGAAGTGCTGGGTCAGGGTCACCGCCGCCGGCAGGGCGG
>CAYYJK010000175.1:0-1214 GCA_964472185.1 uncultured Prosthecobacter sp. | reverse complement strand
CGCCAG
Source organism: uncultured Prosthecobacter sp. (assembly GCA_964472185.1). Lineage (GTDB taxonomy): Bacteria > Verrucomicrobiota > Verrucomicrobiia > Verrucomicrobiales > Verrucomicrobiaceae > Prosthecobacter. Next base: position 1,208 of record CAYYJK010000175.1, on the reverse strand, counting down.
CCGTGGCGCATGAAGTGCTGGGTCAGGGTCACCGCCGCCGGCAGGGCGGCGCGCATCGGCGCGCCCAAATCGTACAGGCCGGTGCTGGTCGAGCGGCGCCCGAGCATGAGGTGGTGGCGCGAGGCGGCGCAGACCGCCTGGTTGACGTAGGCGCGCTCAAAGCGCAGGCCGCGCGCCGCCAGCCGGTCCAGGTGCGGCGTTTTCGCCAGCGGATCGCCGTACGCGCCCAGCACGGGCTTCAGGTCGTCGACCGCAATCAGCAGGACGTTGGGCCGGCTGGCGGCGGAAGCCAGGGCAGGCAGCAGGCAGATCAGGAAAAGGCGGCGCCACATGCCCAGGAAACGCCGGAACCCGGGCCGCCTTCCGCCCGCCGCCCACCGGCGCCTATCGAGATTCCACGCGGCCGCCCGTTGCCGGACGCGAAACCCCGGCTAGCATCCGCGCCTCCATGGAACTCACCCCGCTTCTTGCCGCCAACGTCTTCGACATGTCCTGGGTCGCCAGTCCCGAGGCCTGGGTCGCCCTGCTCACGCTGACCGTGATGGAGATCGTGCTCGGCATCGACAACATCGTCTTCATCTCGATCCTGGTCGACAAGCTGCCGGTCGAACAGCGGCCGCGCGCGCGCTTCCTCGGCCTGGGCTTCGCCATGATCACGCGCATCCTGCTGCTGCTCTGCATCACCTGGGTCATGCAGCTCAAGGACCCGATGTTCGCGCTGTTCGGCCACGAGATCTCCGGCAAGGACCTCATCCTCATCCTCGGCGGCCTGTTCCTGCTCTGGAAAAGCACCAAGGAAATCCACCACAAGGTCGAAGGCCACGAGGAAGCCGGCCACGACACCGGCAAGGGCAAGGCCGCCCTCGGCACTATCCTCGTGCAGATCGGCATCCTCGACATCGTCTTCTCGCTCGACTCCGTCATCACCGCCGTCGGCATGGTCGACCACATCATGGTCATGGTCATCGCCGTCATGGTTGCGGTCGGCTTCATGATGATCTTCGCCGGCACCGTCAGCGACTTCATCAGCCGCCACCCGACGGTCAAAATGCTGGCCCTGTCCTTCCTGCTGCTGATCGGCACCACGCTGATCGCCGAGGGCTTCCACGTCCACTTCCAGAAGGGCTACGTCTACTTCGCCATGGCCTTCTCGGTGCTCGTCGAGATGCTCAACATCCGCATGAAGACCCGGGCCGAGCGCAAGGCCA
>CAYYJK010000174.1:0-8009 GCA_964472185.1 uncultured Prosthecobacter sp. | reverse complement strand
GGTCCTCGCTCACCGCCAGGATGCGGGCGTTGACGGCTTCGGTGTGTTCGATGGGGGGCTGGGCGGCGCTCATGTGCAGGTGGGGGTCGGAAAGCATGCAGGGCTGGAGACGCCCCGCGAAGGGGGATTCTTAACCGGCCCGCCCGCAATGACAAGCGAGGGATGGTTTTCAGCAAGGCTGAGGGCGTGCGGAAATCGCCGACGCCTGAAATATCCGCAGGCCGGAACGGCGTTGTGAAGGTCCGTCTTCATGAACACCCCCAGCTCCCCCTTCGATCTGTCCGGACACTGCGTGTGGGTTGTCGGCGGCGCCGGCTGGCTGGGCCAGGCGACGGTGGCCTGCCTGGCGCAACTGGGCGCACGCGTGCTCTGCGCCGATCTGCCCGGCCGCAGCGCGGCTTTTCTCGCCGAGGCCAAGCCTCCGGGCGACATCCTGGCGGCGGACCTGGATGCCCACGACACCGGCGCCATTGCCGGCTTCGTGAAGCGGCATTTGGAAGACTTGGGCACCCCCCATGGTCTGGTCAACCTGACCTACGCCTCGACCGCCAAGCGCCTGGACGACCTGAGCGCCGAGGATTTCGACCGCGTCAACCACGGCAACCTCACCGCCACCTTCGTGCTGTCCCGCGCCGTGGCTGAGGCCATGGCCGGTGCAGGGCGGGGGAGCCTGGTGCTGTTTTCCAGCATGTACGGAGGCGTTGCCCCGGATCCCGGCATCTACCAGGAGCCCATGAACCCGAATCCGCTGGAATACGGCGTCAACAAGGCGGGCATCCGCCAGATGGCCCGCTACCTGGCCATGCACTACGGCCCGCGCGGCGTCCGCTGCAACTCCGTCTCGCCCGGACCTTTCCCCAATCCGGCCGTGCAGGCGGCCCAACCGGAGTTTCTCCAACGCCTGTCGGCCAAGGTGCCGCTGGGGCGTGTTGGCAGCCCGCCGGAGATGGCGGGCGCGGTGGCTTTTCTGCTCAGCCGCGCTTCCGGTTATGTCACCGGCATCGACTTGCCGGTGGACGGCGGCTGGACCGCCTGGTGAGGCCGGCATGGAGCCCGTCGCGGCGGCAGCCGCGACGAGCCTCGAAAAAGCGCCGGAGCCTTGATTTTACAGGGCTCCGCGGACTTTGTGAAAAATTTCACAAATAAGGCTTGCCTCTCCAAAGCCTCCGCGTAAAACAAGGGCCCGGCCGAACTCGGGCCGCAATCTGCTATGGACGCAACCTTTTCCTTTCACCCAACCTCCGTCGTGCTCGCCGAAGTGAGCCGATCCGCTGTCTCCCTGGTGGGTGAAGAAAGTTTCTGGTCGTTTGTCACCAACTCCTGCTTCGTGGCCGGCGTGGTGACGCTGATCATCGTCTGGCTGGCCGGCAAGGCGACCAAGAACATGTCGCTGATCCCGCACCCCTGGCAGAACTTTTTCGAGTCGCTGATTGAGGCGGTGTACAAGCAGGTCGAGGCCATCGTTGGCCCGAAGCAGGCGCCGCGCGCCTTCCCGCTGCTGGCCACCCTGTTCATTTTCATCCTGGTCTCGAACTACTTCGGCCTGCTGCCCGGCGTCGGCACCATCGGCTGGGGCACCGGCGGGAGCGCGGCCAACCTGGAGCACATCACCAAACCGCTGCTGCGCCCGGCCACCGCCGACTTGAACATGACGCTGGGCATGGCCCTCTGCTTCATGCTGGTCTGGCTCTACCTGACCATCCGCGAACTCGGCGTCTGGGGCTTCATTGTCCATACCTTCGGCCCGAAAGGCGGCGCCAAGGGCCTGATGGGGGTCTTCATCGCCCTGGTCTTCCTGCTGGTCGGCGCGATCGAGGTCGTTTCCATCCTGTTCCGCCCCGGTTCGCTGTCGCTGCGACTGTTCGGCAACATCTACGCCGGCGAGACGCTGCTGCACACCATGATGACGCTGGGCGAAATGTTCGGCTTGGGCGGCGTCGGCAAGTTCATCATCGCCACGCTGGCGCCGATCCCGTTCTACTTCATGGAGCTCCTGGTCGGCCTGCTGCAGGCCACCGTCTTCACCCTGCTTTGCGCCGTCTACATCCAGCTCTCCACCACCCATGACGAGCATCATGGTGAAGAGCACGGCCACGATCACCACTGACCCCTTTGGCCGCCGGGACCATGCCTCCGAGCGTGGGCGGCGGTCAGGACAACCAAAACACAGAAAGAACGAACACTATGATGATGGAACTCATGACGATGGCGGCTGACGCTGCTGCCGCTGCCCCCGCCGCCGGCGTTTCCGGCAGCCTCACCCTGGGTCTCGCCGGTGCCGGCGCCGCTGTCGGCATTGGCATGATCGGTGGCAAGGCCGTGGAAGCCGTGGGCCGCAACCCGGGCGCCGCTGGCAGCATCCAGACCCTGGCGATCATCGGCATGGCGCTGGCGGAAGCCGTCGCCATTTACGCCCTGATCATCGCCTTCCAGGGCCGTTAATCCCCTCCGGGCGGCGGATTCCGCCGGAATCCGCCGCCTTTGTTTCCCCCATCCTCTTCACGCCATGATCACGACCTTTTTTGCCGCCTCCGACATCGCCTCCCAGTTTGGCCTTGAAGCGCCCAAGCTGATTGCGCAGGTTCTGATTTTCCTCGTAGTCTTCAAGGTGCTGAAGAGCAAAGCGTTCGGTCCGATCCTGGCCATGCTCGAGCAGCGCCGCCAGCGCATCGCCGACGGCGAATCCAAGCTTGAGAAAATCGCCCGCGACCTCGCCGAGGCCGAGAAAAACGCCAAGGCCATCGTCGACAAGGCCAATGACGACGCCAACCGCCTGGTCAAGGAAGCCGGCGAGAGCGCCCGCAGCCTGGCCGAGAAGCGCCAGCAGGAGGCCATCCAGGAGGCCGGCCAGATTCTTGCCAAGGCCCGCGACGCCGCCCAGCTTGAGCACGACCAGCTCATGGCGCAGCTGAAGAGCCAGTTCGGCCGCATGGTGGCCGACGCCACCTCGCGCGTCACCGGCAAGGTGCTCAACAGCGACGACCAGAGCCGCATCAACCAGGAAACCACCGCCCAGGTTTCGCACTGAGTTTCTGACCCGGCCGCCCCTTTTTCACCATGAAAATCAGCAAGGAAGTCCGCCGCAGCTCCCGCCAGCTTTTCCGCGCCTGCCTCACCGACGGCCGGATTGACGAGGCGCGCGTGCGCCAGGTGGTGGAAAAGGTTTCCGCCGCCAAGCCGCGCGGCTTCCTGTCCATCCTGGAAGCCTTCAGCCAGCTGGTGCGCGGTGAGATCGAGCGCCAGCGCGCCGTGGTCGAAAGCGCCACCGAGCTGACCGCCGACCTGCAGTCCAGCCTGAAATCCAGCCTGTCCCAGAAGTACGGCCGCGAGCTGTCCCTGGAATTCCACGTCAAGCCCGAGCTCCTCGGCGGCATCCGCGTCAAGGTCGGCAGCGACGTCTGGGACGGTTCCGTCAAAGCCCGCCTCGAAGCCCTGAAAGCCCAACTCGCCTGATCCAACGCCGCTCCGGCCCCCACCCCATTTCCAACGCAACGAAGTTATGAGCAACATCCTCCAGGAGATCGAATCCCAAATCGCCGGACTCAAGACGGCGGTCACCAAGTCCAACGTTGGCATCGTCCGCGAGATCGGTGACGGCGCCGCCAAGATCGAAGGCCTGAGCGATGTCATGCTCAACGAGATGATCGAGTTCCCGGGCGGCCTCTTCGGCCTGGCCCTCAACCTCGAAGAGACCGAAGTCGGCTGCGTGCTGCTCGGCTCCGGTGAACACATCAAGGCGGGCGACGAAGTGCGCACCACCGGCCGCCTGCTCTCCGTGCCGGTCGGCCGGAGCCTGCTCGGCCGCGTTGTCAACACCCTCGGCGAGGCGGTCGACGGCAAGGGGCCGATCAAGGGCGACGCCCAGTATCCGGTCGAAAAAATCGCGCCGGGCATCATCACCCGCAAGTCCGTCTCCGTGCCGGTGCAGACCGGCATCATGCCGATCGACGCCATGATTCCGATCGGCCGCGGCCAGCGCGAGCTGATCATCGGCGACCGCTCCACCGGCAAGACCACCATCGCCGTCGACACCATCATTTCGCAGGCCAAGCAGAACAAGGCGGCGGAGCAGGGCAAGCTGGCCGGCCACAAGCCCCTCTACTGCATCTACGTCGCCATCGGCCAGAAGCAGTCGAACGTCGCCCGCGTCGTCAAGACCCTTGAGGAGGCCGGTGCGATGGAGTACACCGTCGTCGTCAACGCCTCCGCCTCCGACAGCGCGGTCAACCAGTACCTCGCCCCCTACACCGGCTGCGCCATCGGCGAATGGTTCATGGACCAGGGCATGGACGCCCTGATCGTCTTCGACGACCTCTCCAAGCAGGCCGTCGCCTACCGCCAGGTGTCCCTGGTGCTCAAGCGCCCCTCCGGCCGCGAAGCCTACCCGGGCGACGTGTTCTACCTGCACTCCCGCCTGCTCGAGCGCTCCGCCCGCGTCAACGAGAACTACGGCGGCGGCTCGCTGACCGCGCTGCCGATCATCGAAACCCAGGCCGGTGACGTGTCCGCCTACATTCCGACCAACGTGATCTCGATCACCGACGGTCAGATCTTCCTGGAAACCGACCTGTTCTACCAGGGCATCCGCCCTGCCATCTCGGTCGGTCTGTCGGTGTCCCGCGTCGGTTCCGCCGCCCAGACCAAGGCCATCAAGAAGGTCTCCGGCACGACCAAGCTCGATCTCGCCCAGTTCCGCGAGCTCGCGGCCTTCGCCCAGTTCGGTTCCGACCTCGACGCCGCCACCAAGGCCAAGCTCGACCGCGGTGCGCGCATCGTCGAGCTGTTCAAGCAGCAGCAGTATCAGCCGAAGAGCCTGCCGATCATGGTCATCAGCCTCTACGCGATGCAGAAGGGCTACTTCGACACCGTCGCCGTCGACCGCGTCAAGGAGTTCCAGAGCAAGCTGGAAACCTACCTGGAGGAGCGCAAGAGCGCCCTGCTCGAGAAGCTGGCCAACGAGAAGGCCCTCGACAATGTCGAAGGCGACATCAAGACCGCCCTCGACGACTTCAAGTCCGCCTGGAAGTAACCCCCGTTGAATCCGGCATCCCGCTGACCCAGGATCCTCTCTCACCCCCGCGCTCCCCCGGTCAGCGCCCTCGTGGTTAAAAAGTAACTCTCGCTCCAATGCCCTCCACCCGCGACATCCGCCGCCGCATCAAGTCGGTCAAAAACACGGCCCAGATCACCAAGGCCATGCAGCTCGTCGCGGCTGCGAAGATGAAGAAGGCGCAGGACCAGGCCGCCAACGGCCGCGCCTACGCCGAGCTGATGAACAAGATCCTGGTCAGCCTCAAGGAGAGCGCCGAGGATGGGGTCCACCCCTACTTCAGCGCGGGCAAGGGCGACAAGGTGCTGGTGCTCGTCATCGCCACCGACAAGGGCCTGTGCGGCGCCCTCAACACCAACCTGCTGAAGAAAATCGTCAGCACCCAGTTCGAGGGCGAGGCGGAATTCGTCACCATCGGCCGCAAGGCCACGCAGTCGCTGAGCCGCCTGCGCAAAAACCTGGTGGCGGACTTCCCGATCAAGGATCCCGCCAAGTTCCCGGAAGTACGCTCGGTCGGCAAGTTCCTCCAGGAGAAGTTCCTGAGCGGCGAGTACAAGACCGTGCTGGTGGCCTTCAACAATTTCATCAACACCGTCTCGCAGGTGCCCTCGATCGAGCAGCTGCTGCCGGTCAATCCGGTGACCCTCGGCGGCAAGCGCGGCTTTGAGGAGACGGCCAGCGAGATCAACGCCGCCGACCTGCCGCAGTACGCCTTCGAGCCCAGCGCGGCGACGGTGTTCCAGACCATCCTGCCGCAATACGTCAACGGCACGCTCTACCAGATGCTTCTGGAAGCCCGCGCCTCCGAACACTCCAGCCGCATGGTGGCGATGAAGAACGCCACGGACAACGCCAAGCAGATGCTCAAGGACCTCAGCCTCGAGTACAACAAGCTGCGCCAGGCTGCGATCACCAACGAACTCCTCGAAATCACCACCGCCAAGATGGCCCTCGAATAAGGCCGCTGCTGCCTCCGCCAACCCACACCCTCCAATCCTTTTTCCAGTATGAGCAACATCGGCAACATCGTTCAAGTCATCGGCCCCGTGGTCGACGTGGATTTCTCCGCCACCGGCAAACTGCCCGAAATCTACAACGCCCTGGAGATCAGCTACGACCTCGGGGGCAAGGCCTCCCGCCTCGTCTGCGAGGTGCAGCAGCACCTGGGCGACGGCTGGGTCCGCTCCGTGGCCATGTCCTCCACCGAAGGCCTCAAGCGCGGCATGAACGTCACCGACACCGGCGCCCCGATCACCGTGCCGGTCGGCGAGGAAGTGCTCGGCCGCATCTTCAACGTCACTGGCGACGCCATTGACGACCAGCCTGCGCCGGTCGTGCAGAAGCGCTACCCGATTCACCGCGCGGCTCCGGCCCTGGTCGACCAGGACCCGTCCGCGCAGATTCTCGAAACCGGCATCAAGGTCATCGACCTGATCTGCCCGTTCACCAAGGGCGGCAAGGTGGGCGCCTTCGGCGGTGCCGGCGTCGGTAAGACCGTCGTCATCATGGAGCTCATCAACAACATTGCCAAGGGCCACGGCGGCTACTCCGTGTTTGCCGGCGTCGGTGAGCGCACCCGCGAGGGCAACGACCTCTATCATGAAATGATCGAGTCGGACGTCATCAAGGTGAAGAAGGACGGCCACGACATCGTGCGCAATCCGCAGGGCGGCTACATCTGCGAGCCCGGCTCGAAGGTGGCCCTGGTGTACGGCCAGATGAACGAGCCCCCGGGCGCCCGTCTGCGCGTCGCCCTCAGCGCCCTGTCGATGGCGGAATACTTCCGCGACGAGAAGAACCAGGACGTGCTGCTGTTCGTCGACAACGTCTTCCGTTTCTCCCAGGCCGGTTCCGAAGTGTCCGCCCTTCTCGGCCGCACGCCCTCCGCCGTGGGTTACCAGCCCACCCTGGCCGCCGAAATGGGCGCCATGCAGGAGCGCATCACCTCGACCAAGAGCGGTTCGATCACCTCCTTCCAGGCCGTGTACGTGCCGGCGGACGACTTGACCGACCCGGCCCCCGCCAACACCTTCGCCCACCTCGACTCCACCGTCGTGCTTGAGCGCTCGCTCGCCGAACTCGGCATCTATCCGGCCGTTGACCCGCTCGCCTCGGTGTCCAAAGCGCTGGCTCCGGAAATCGTCGGCGAGGAGCACTACCGCGTCGCCCGCGGCGTGCAGCGCGTGCTGCAGCGCTACAAGGACCTCCAGGACATTATCGCCATCCTGGGCATGGACGAACTCTCCGACGAAGACAAGCTGACCGTTTTCCGCGCCCGCAAGCTGCAGCGCTTCCTCAGCCAGCCGTTCCACGTCGCCGAAATCTTCACCGGCACGCCCGGCCAGTACGTGTCCGTCAAGGACACCGTCAAGGGCTTCGCTGAAATCCTCGACGGCAAGCACGACGACGTGCCGGAAGCCAACTTCTACATGAAGGGCGGCATCGACACCGTGCCCAAGGCCTAAGTTTCCGCGACCGGCTGAAGGGCAGGGGACTCCCGCCCTCCAGCCCGGCCACCGCTCCCCGTGCCCACCATTGCCATGCCTCTCAAACTCGAAATCGTCACTCCCGAAGCCCGCATCTTCTCGGATGAGGTGGACACCGTCGTCCTCCCGGGTTTCGAGGGCGAAATGGGCGTTCTGCCCGCGCACGCTCCGCTGGTGACCACGCTCCAGCCCGGCGAACTGCGCTACAGCAAGTCCGGCAAGACCACCGAACTCGCCGTCGGCGAGGGCCTGGTGGAAGTCACCGGCACCACGACCCGGGTGCTGACTGACATGGCCATCGGCGCCGAGGACATCGATGAAAAGGCGGTCGAAGAGGCCCTGGAGCGCGCCAAGCACGCCCTGGAAAGCCTCAAGCACGGCGAGCAGCAGGAAGAGGTGGCCGCAGTCATGGCCATCATCCAGCGCAGCACCGCCCAGCTGCACGTCAAGCGCCGCCGGCGCACGATCTGAGC
>CAYYJK010000173.1:0-8017 GCA_964472185.1 uncultured Prosthecobacter sp. | reverse complement strand
AGCTACATGCGCGAGGAGTTCGGCTCCAACTTCGGCATGTTCGCCTTCTACATCTGGAACAACGTCGGCATCGACCTGCGCACCTTCGCCGGCGGCCTGCTCGGCGGCATCGGCTCCATCGCCATCATGCTCTTCAACGGCGCCTATCTCGGCGCCGCCGCCGGCTACGTGCACCACGCCTGCAATCCGGAGACATTTTACAGCTTCGTGGCCGGCCACTCCGCGCCGGAGCTGATGGGCGTGGTCATCTCCGGCATGGCCGGGATGCGGCTCGGCCTGTCGCTGGTCAGGCCGGGCGACCTCGACCGGCGCACCGCCCTGGTGCTCGGCGGCCGGCGCGCCCTGGTTCTGATCACCGGCGCGGCCCTGCTCACCGCCCTGGCCGCGGTGATCGAGGGCTTCTGGTCGGCCAGCCCGCTGGCACCGCCGATCAAGTACAGCTTTGGCGCGCTGATGTGGCTGCTGACGCTGGCTTACCTGGCCTGGTCTGGAAAGGAGCGGCATGCGGCTTGAAGACCTGACCATCGCCCTGCGGCCGCGCCAAACCTGGGAGGCCGCCGACCTCGGCTGCGCCCTGGTGCGGCGCGACTACGGGCGCCTGCTCGGGCTCTGGCTGCTCTCGGCCACGCCCGTCTGGCTGCTGCTGGCGGCGCTGTTCTGGCGCTGGCCGCTGGGGTTCGGCCTCGCGGCCTGGTGGCTGAAGCCGCTGTATGGCCGGCTGCTGCTGCACCACTTGAGCCGGGCCGCCTTTGGCAGCCGGCCGACGCTGCGCCAGGCCCTGCGGGAATGGCCGCGCCTGTGGTGGCGCCACGGGCTGCCCAGCCTGCTCTGGCGGCGCTTGTCGCTGATCCGCAGCTTCGCCATGCCGGTGCTGCTGCTGGAGGGCCAGCACGGCCGCAAGGCCCGGGCGCGCATCCGTGCCCTGGCCCTCGACGGCGGCAGCAGCGGCGCCTCGGTCACCTGGGTGTTCGTCAAACTGGAGCTGGCCGTCTGGCTGGGGCTGAGCGCGCTGGTCAGCACGGTCACGCCCGAAGCCAGCCTGCCCGACTGGCGCGAATGGCTGCAGAATCCGGACATCTGGATGCAGGTCAGCCCCGCCGCGCAATGGCACGGCAACCTGCTCTACCTCGCGGCGATGACGCTCATCGAACCGTTCTACGTCGGTGCGGGGTTCGGGCTGTATTTGAACTCCCGCACCAAGCTCGAAGGCTGGGACATCGAACTGACGTTCCGGCGGCTGGCCGAGCGCCTGCGTCCCGCGGCCGGGCTGGTGCTGCTGGCGCTGATGCTGCCCCTGGCCGGCCTGGCCGAGACACCGAGCGACCCCAAGGAAGTCATTGCCGAGGTGGTGAAGCGGCCGGAATTCGAGGAGCACTGGCGCACCCAGCGCGTCTGGGTGCGCCAGTGCTCCTCCCGACCGGACCGGACCGAACTGCCCTATCTGGCGCCCCTGCTGCAGGCGCTGGGCTACGCCATCGTGGCTCTGCTGGCCGGACTGCTGGTCTACTGGCTGGTGCGCAACCGGCACCTGCTGCGCCGCCGGCCCGGCCCGGCACACCCGCCCGCGCCCGAGACGGCGCCGGGAATCGTCATGGGCCTGGAGATCGACCCCGCCAGCCTTCCCGCCGACATTCCCGGTGCGGCCGCTGAGGCCTGGCGGCAGGGACGGACCCGCGAAGCGCTGAGCCTGCTCTATCGCGGTTCGCTTGGCCGGCTGGTCGAACAGCAGCGGTTGACGATTCGCGACAGCGACACCGAGGACGACTGCCTGACCCGGGTCGGCCAGAGTGGCGACGCCGGCACCTGCGCCTTCTTCACCCGGCTGACCCGCGTCTGGGTTGGCACCGCCTACGCCGGCCGCACGGCCTCCGAGGAGGAGTTCCACCAGCTGTGCCGCGACTGGCCGTTTGACTCCACCGCCGCGCCGCGGCCGGCGCCCCGATGGAGCGGCACCGTCGCCCTGTGCCTGCTGCTGCCCGTTCTTGCCGGCTGCAAGGGTCACTGGGAAGAGGTGCAGCTCCCGCAGGGTTACCGTGGCAAGGCCCGCAGCGATCCGTTCCTCGCCGCCCAAATGCTGCTCGCCGAACTGGGGCACGAAACCCGTCTGCAGCCCGCGCTGATATCCTGGCCGTCCCCGCAGGACGGCGTGCTGCTGCTCTCCGCCGAAGCCGGCCTGCCCGAAGCACGGTCGCGCCAACTGCTGCAATGGACCCGCAACGGCGGCCACCTCATCTATGCGCTGGCCGGCGGCACTCCCTACAATGACTGGAGCATGTTCAGCAGCCTGAGCCCGCCCGTTGACAGCAACCGCCGCGACCCGGTGCTGGCCGCCTTGGCCGTGCGACGCGAAAGCCGGCCCTGGACTCCGGAAACGCCCCCAAAAAAGCGCGACCAACCGAAGCCGGCGCCGGCCCAGGGCAGCCGCCGGGAGGAGCCCGAGGATGTGCGCACCCAACGCACCCGGCTCGAGTGGCGGAAGCGCGTTTTCCAGATCGAACTGCCCAGCCAGACCACCCTGGCCTTGGCACGGCCGCTGCGCGCCGACGAATTCGCCCTGGGAACGCCGACCAAGGCCGGAGCGCTGAGCCTGCGCCACGGCGCCGGCCGCATCACCGTGCTGAGTCATGCCCGCCCCCTGCGCAACCGCTACCTCGACGAGCAGGATCACGCGCGCTGGCTGGCGGAACTCGTCGGCCCCGAGCCGCGGCAGGTGGAGTTCATCCTCACCGTTCAGCGCAATTTCTGGAGCCTGCTCTGGGAGCGGGCCTGGATGCCGCTGATCGGCCTGGCGGCCATCGTCCTGCTCTGGCTGTGGCGCAACCTGCCCCGCTTCGGACCGCTGCGCCGCGTCGAGCTCTACGAAACCCGCCACTTTGCCGATCACATCGCCTCGCTCGGCCAGTTTTTCCACCGCCTGCGCCGGGACGACGTCCTGCTGGGTGCAGCGGCCGAATCCGTGCGCGCCCTGGCTCTGCAGAGGCATCCGCAACTGCGCAGTGCGCCCGGCGACGAGGCCCTCATTGAGCACCTGAGCCGGAGCAGTTCACTGTCCGCCGAACGCATCCAGCGGGCCCTGTCGAGCACCGCCGGCACCAGCCCGCACGACCTCGTCCAGCGCCTGCAGGACCTGCAAAGCCTGCGCCAATCCCTGACCTGAACCTTCTTCGACGCCATGAACGACACCCCACCTCCCGCCAGCGCCTTCGCTCCGCCCGATTCCGCCGCCGAGCCGCCGACCGGCGACCTGCCGCGCTCCGCCCGGCTCATGGGCGACATCCGCTCCGCCGTCAGCCGGGTGTTTGTCGGCCAGGAGGAAGTGGTCCATCAGGTGCTCGCGGCGCTGCTTGCCGGCGGTCACGTGCTGCTGGAGGGCAAACCCGGGCTGGGCAAGACCCACCTCGTGCTCGCTTTGGCGCGCACCTTCGGGGCGAGCTTCCGCCGCATCCAGTTCACGCCGGACCTGATGCCCTCCGACGTCACCGGCCACACGCTGTACGACCTGGGCAGCCAGAGCTTCCGCGTGCGCCACGGCCCGGTGTTCACCCAACTCCTGCTCGCCGACGAGATCAACCGCGCGCCCGCCAAGACCCAGTCGGCGCTGCTGGAGGTGATGCAGGAGGCGCAGGTCACCATCGACGGCGAAACCCACGGCCTGCCCCCTCCGTTCATGACCTTCGCCACGCAAAATCCCATCGAGCAGGAAGGCACCTACCCCCTGCCCGAGGCCCAGCTCGACCGCTTCCTGCTCAAGGTGCTCATCGACTACCCCGCCGTGGCCGAGGAGGCGCAGATTGTCAAAGCCGTCGCTTCGGCCGCAGGCGGACGCGGGCTGAGCGTCGAACAGATCGAGCCGGTGTGCACCCCGGGCGACATCCTGCAGGCCCAGAGCGAGACCGCCGCCGTCGAGGCCGTGGAAAGCGTCGTCCACTACGCCGTGCAGCTCACCCGCGCCACCCGCCAGCATGGCGCCATCGCCCTCGGCGCCGGAACCCGCGGCGCCATCAGCCTGGTCCGGGTCGCCAAAGCCTATGCCCTCATGCAGGGCCGCGACTACCTGACGCCGGGCGACGTCAAGCGCGCCGCCCTGCCGGTGCTGCGGCACCGGATCAGCCTCGCGCCGGAAGTCGCCATCAGCGGCCAAAGCGTCGACGCCGTTCTGGAAACCGTCATCCGTGGCGTCGAAGCGCCGCGCGCCTGATCTGCCCATGCGTCCCTCCGCCCAGCTTCTGCGCCTGACCGCCGCCTGGACCCTCGGCGGCCTGGCGGCGTCGGTGTGGGCCGGCCTGCATCCGTTCTGGCTGGGGGGCGGCCTGCTGCTGCTGACCGCCGCAGCCGGCGACGCGCTGACCCTGCCGCGGCGACGCGACTTGCAGGTCAGCCGCCGCCTGCCCGGACGCTTCGCCCTCGGCGTGCGCTCGCCGGTCACCCTGAGCCTGCACCATCAGCTGCCGCGGCCGCTGCGGCTCAGCGTGCATGACGGCCTGCCGGGCGCGGCGGTCGCCGACGGCCTGCCCTGGTCCGGCACGCTGCCACCGCGCGAGCGGATCGAACTCGAATACAGCGCCCACTTCACCCGCCGCGGCCTGCACCGCTTTGACGACGCGCACGTCCTGGTCGCCTCGCGGCTCGGACTCTGGCGGCGCCTGCACCGCCTCGGCGGCGCCGGCGAGGCGCGCTGCTACCCCAACTACGAACCCGTGGTCCGCTTCGCCCTGCTGGCGACGGCCAACCGCGAGGAGCAGATGGGCATCGTCACCCGCCGCCGCAGCGGCGCCTCGCTCGACTTCCACCAGCTGCGCGAATACCAGGACGGCGACATCCTCTCGCGGATCGACTGGAAAGCGACTTCGCGCCGCCAGACCCTGGTCAGCCGCGACTACGCCGAGCAGCGCAACCAAAGCGTGATTCTCGTGCCCGACTGCGGCCGCCGCATGCGTGCGCTGGACGGCGAACTGAGCCAGTTCGACCACTGCCTCAACGCCATGCTGCTGATCGCCTACATCGCGCTGCGCCAGGGCGACGAAGTCGGCGTCGCGGGGTTTGGCGGCATCCCCCGCTGGCTCAAGCCGGTCCGGGGGCTGCCGGCGATGCCCGCCCTGCTCAACCACCTTTACGACTACGAAACCACCACCGAGCCCAGCGATTTCATCGAGGCGGCGGAGCGCGTCATGGGCCTGCAAAAGCGCCGCGCCTTGGTCATCCTGATGACCAACCTGCGGACCGAGGACGCCTCCCACCTGATGACCGCCGTGCGCCTGCTGCAGCGCCGCCATCTGGTGCTGGTGGCCACGCTGCGCGAAGCGGAGATGGAGACCCGCGCCGCCCGGCCGGTGGGCAGCCTGCAGGAAGCGCTCGCCTACGGCGCCCTGTGCGGCTACGAGCAGCAGCGCGCGCAACTGCTCGGCAGCCTGAACGCCAGCCGCATCCTCACCCTCGACGAAACCGCGCAGCGCCTGCCGGTCGCGCTCGCCAACCGCTACCTCGACCTCAAGGCCGCCGGCCGCATCTGAGCCGCAGCTCAGGCTTCCGCCGCCGGGCGGACCGGTTTGTTGGGGGCGTAGTAGTAGCTGGCGTAGTTGTAGTAGGTGTACTCCTTCAGGCTGGTCGAAGCGCGGTTCAGGATGATGCCGCCGACGTTGACCTGGCGCTCGTACAGCGCGTCCAGCGCCTTGCCGGTCAGGCGGGCCATGGTCGACGACAGGCGCACGACGAAGAAGACCACGTCGAGTTTCGGCGCAAAGCTGGCCGTGTCGTCGGCCACCAGCACCGGCGCGCTGTCAAACACCACGTAATCGTACTCCTGCTCCATCTCGCGCAGCATCTCGTCCGTGGTCTTGGACAGCAGCATCTCCGAGGTCTGGTCGATGCACTCGCCGCGGGCGAGCAGGTGCAGGTTGCGCGTGCCGGTCTCCTGGACGGCGTCGCGCCAGTGAGCCTTGCCCATCAGCACCTCGCTCAGACCGGGTTGGTTGGGCAGCTTGAACAGTTCGCTGACCCCGCCGCGGCGCAGGTCGCAGTCGGCCAGCAGCACGCGCGAGCCGGCCAGCGCCAGCGTGATCGCCAGATTCGAAGTGGTGGTGGTCTTGCCCTCGTTGGGCACCGCGCTGGTGACCAGGATGGTCTTCGGCGGCTTGCCCTGCCAGTTCTTGAACAGGATCGAGGAGCGCACGTTGCGGAAAGCCTCGGCGTAGAGATGGCGGTCGTCGTTCGGACGCAGCAGGGCGACATCGCCGCGCTGGCGCAGCTCCGGAATCTGGCCGAGCACGGCCTCGCCGGGGAACAGGGCCTGGAACTCGCTGAACGAGTTCATGCGGTCGTCCAGGCGGTCAAACAGCAGCAGGATGATCAGGCCGGCGCCGAGGCCGACGGCGAAACCGACCAGCAGCGGCTTGACCCATTCCGGATCCGCCTTCACCGCCAGCGAGGCGTGCTCCTGGACCGCGACGTAGTCGGTCTGCACGTTCTGCAGCTGCTGGAACTCCTGAACGCGCTCAAACATGCGGTCGTGCGCCAGCTTGGTCGCCTTGAACTCCTCCTCCAGGCGCTCGTGCTCGGCCAGCTTGCCGCCCAGCTCGATCGCCTCCTTCTGCTTGGCTTCGATCTGCTGGTCGAGGCCGCGCAGCCGGCGTTCGAGGTCCGCCTGCTGGCCGCGCATCTCCTTGACGATCTCCTCCTGGAAATTGACCAGCAGCGCCTTGGCGGACTCGATCTGCTCCTCCACGTCAACCACCGACGGATGCTGCGCCTTGAACGACTTGAGCAGCTTGGCCTTCTCATTCTGCATGCGCAGGATGTCCTTCTTGGTCTCCAGATAGTCGCGCTCGGCCGAGGTGAGGCCGAGATTGGCGCGGGCCGTCTCCACCTTCGGCGCCGCAGTGTCCGCCGCCGTCGGCGCGGGCGCCGGCACGGTGCCGGGCGGAGCCGAAGACAGCACGCGCTCGCGGTTGATCATCGCCGCGTCCACGTCCTGCAGGGCGAGGGTGATGTCGTTGAGTTCGGTCTGCAGGGAGTCGCGCTTGACCTTGAGGTTGATCAGGAAGGCGGCGGCCTCGTTGTTGCCGTTGGTCAGGGTGACGATGTTGTTGGCCTTGCGGAAGGCCTCCAGACGCTCCCCGCACTCCTGGAGCTCCTTGCTTTTCTTGACCACGGTCTCGGTGAAGGTGTTGAGCGCGCGCTCCAACCCCTGCTCGCGAATCTGCTGACGGAAGGCGACAAACTCGTCGAGCATGGCCTCAAGGAAGAGCTCGGTGTACTTCTGCTCCGCGCCGACGGCGAAGACGTTGAAAATGGCGGAACCTCGGGTCTGCGTGACGCGGATGTCGACCTCCGAATCCTTCATGTCGGGATGCAGCCCCTGCATGCGCGACAGCGCCCGCTTTTTCATCTCGGCGCTCTCCAGCGTCTCGATGATGGTGCCGTAGAAGTCCTGCATGGTCTCCTGCCAGTTCAGGTCCCCCTGGGCCACCATGCGCCCGCCGGCGACCAGCTTGGCCAGCGAGGTGTAGTTCACCGGCCGGCCCATGATCAGCAGGGCCTGGATGCAGACGCCGATGCTGGCGGTCAGCAGCAGGAACCACCAGCGCCGGCTGAACAGCAGGCGATAGCGCTGGAACTTGGCCGACGTCTCGTGGATGCGGGTCAGGTTCTGCGACTGAGCCTGTCCGGGCAGGGTCAGGCTGGACTCCAAAAAAGGCGGGGGATTATTCACGATTAAAATGGGAAAACGGGGCCGAATGCGCCCATGCTGCAAAAAGTACCATACACCCGCCGATGCCGGTCTGCATTGAGAAAGTCAGCGCATGCGCCTCCCCGGAGTCGTTCTGAATGCGTCCGCCCCGCATCCGCCGTTCTCGTAAGCCCTGCACGCATGCCGTCACCACTCCAATTCACCCTGTTCCCGTTCGGCAGTGCCGGCGACGTGCTGCCCTTCATCTGGCTGGGCCGCCAGCTCCGACAGCACGGCCACCGGGTGCAATTGCTGACCTCCCCCGTCTTTGCGGGGGCGGCCCGGGCCGCC
>CAYYJK010000172.1:4986-8083 GCA_964472185.1 uncultured Prosthecobacter sp. | reverse complement strand
GGCCGGCGGCGGAGTTGTGAACGCTGACGACGTCGTTGGAACCGCTGGGCAGCACGCTGGCGAGGCCGGCCAGGGTCTGGTCGTAACCATTGAGGTCGAACTGCGTCGTCTCGGTCACCGTGCCCGCCGTGTACACCGTCAGCACCGTGCCTGTCGGCAGGCTGTTGGTGCGCCCGAGCCGGAGCGTGCCGCGGACAATCTGAGTGGCGCCGGTGTAGGTGTTGGCGCCGCTGAGCAGGACGACGCCGTTGTTGCCCGCGGTCGAGATGGCCAGGCTGTTGGCGGCCGACGAACCGTTCTGGATGACGCCGCTGACCGTCAGCAGCGAGTTCGACTGGCCACCGACGCGCGCCAGGTTGGAACCGAGCAGGATGTCGCCCGCCCAGGTGGCGGTGGCGCCGGTCGCCGCCTGCAGGGCACCGTTGTTGTTGCCGCCGTTGCCGTTGAGAGTGATCAGCTCGCCGGTGACGGTGACGCCGTTGCCCAGCTGCAGGAGGCTGCCGCTGACCACCAGGGTGCCGCCGAGCGTGCCGCCCAGCGCCTGGTTGTGGGTCACGGCCAGGACACCGGCGCTGACGACGGTTTCCCCGTCGTGGCTGTTTGAGCCGGAAAGGGTCAGTGTGCCCGAGCCGGCCTTGGTCAGGGCGCCCGGCCCGGCGATGCGGCCGCCGTAGGTCGTGCTCTGCGCCTGCACGTCCAGAACCCCGCCGCCGGCCAGCAGGCTGATGCCGCGGTTGGCGTTGAGGGTCAGCGACGCGCCCCACTGGAGCGTGCCGCCGTTGAAGGTCAGGCTGCCGGCCTGCGCGCTGGCGGGCACGGCCCCCAGGCTGCGGTCGGCGGCGATGCGGACAATGCCGCCATTGAAAAAGCTGCCACCGCTGTAGTCGCTCGTCGTGCCGGTGAGCACGAGCGTGCCGGGGCCGCTCTTGACCAGGCTCACCGCGCCGGCGCCGTTGTTGCGCACCAGCGCATGCACCGTGGTCGTCTGGCCCGCGGTCTGGTCCAGGAACAGCAGTTCGCCCGCGGTGCCGGCCACCGGACCGCCGGCGGTGAGCGTGCCGCCGTTGCCGGCAGCGCTGCCAAGGGTCAGGTTGCCCGCTCCCGAAGCCAGCAGAATGCCGCCCGAAACGCCCAGGCGCAGGATGTCCGCCGCAACGCTGCCGATCACCGCGTCGCCGGCCGCGTGCAGCAGCGTGTGGATGTCCGTGATGCCGCCGGCATTGCCAAGAGCGACATTGCCCGAGCTGCCGCCGTTGACGATCTTGACGTTGGCGGTGGCGCTGTTGGGAATCGGTCCCTGCGCCCCGGTGCCCGTGCTGAAGCGCGTGACCTCGGCGTAACCGCCGCTGTAGGCCACGATGTTGCCATTCGACACCGCCGCCCAGTCGCTGCCGTTGACCGTCGCCCAGCCGCCCAGGATGCCGGCGGCGGTGTTCACCGCCGTCGTGCGTACACCGTGCACAGCCCCCGGCGTGCCGGCCGGCAGAACAAAGTTGACCGAGCCGCCGCCCGACAGGCTGATGGCGCCCAGGTCGAGCAGCAGATCCTGCGGCGTGGTCGCATGCGCTGCCAGCAGGACCGTCGAGCTGCCGGCCGCCACTGTCAGGCCATTGACGGTCTGGCCGCTCGCCGCTGCCGCGGACCCGGCCAGCTCCAGGGTGCCGCCGTTCAAGACCAGGGGCGAGCTGGCGCTCAGCAGGTTGGTCGCCGGCGCTCCGGCTGCTGCGAAATTCAGACGCAGGCTGCCTTGGGCGACGGTCGTCGCGCCGGTGTAGGTGCTGGCGGCGCCGAGCACCTGCGTGCCCGCTCCGGCCTTGGTCAGCGCCAGCCGGCCGCCGCCGCTGCCGTCGGCCAGAGTGCCAAGGTAGGTGTGCGTTTGGCCGGCGGCGTTGCGCAGCGTCAGCGTGGCATCGGTCGCCCCGCCGTTTTCGGTGATCACGCCCGTGCTGCCGGCGGCGCTCAGGCCGCCCGCCTGGGACGAGGTGCCGGCCAGCGACAGCAGCTTGCTGTTGGCGTTGTTGGTGAAGGTGACGACGTTGGGCGCCGCGGCGTTGAGGGCGCCGGCGCTGCCCAGAATCACCCGGCCCTGGGTCAGGGTGAACCCGTTGGCAAAACGGTTGCTGCCGCTCAGCGTCCAGGTACCGGAATCCACTTTCGAGACCGTGAGCGAATTCTGAATCGTCCCGCTGACCGTGCCGGTGCCGGCGCCGCTCAGAATGAGCGAGTGCGCCGTGCCGGCGATGTCCGTCGCGTTGACCTCGCCGCTGACCCGCAGTTCGGCGCCCGCGCCCGCCTCAAGGGTCAGCGTCGCATCGGCTGCCGCCTGCACCAGCCCGGCCCAGGTGTTGACGCCCTCAACACCGGCCAGGTAGGGTGCGATCAGCCATTCGTCCGCCACCGTGACGCCGCCGGCCAAGTCCAGCCGCGTGCCGCTGACCAGCCGCGTCCGGCCGTCGGTGCTGCCCAGCGCCTGCGCGTGGCGCACTTCCAGAGCCCCCTGCTGGACCAGCAGCTCGCCGCTGTGCGTGCCGGCCGCCGCCAGCACCAGCCGGCCGCTGCCGGTCTTCACCAGCGGGCCGGCGCCGTGAACCGGCGCAGCCAGCCAGACCGTGTTGGCCAGGGTGTCCAACGTGCCGCCGCCGGCGTTCACCGTCAGGCCGCGCGTGGCCGCCAGTGAAGGCGCCAGTGCGGAGCCGCCGGCCGCGAACTGCAGGGTGCCGCCGTTGAAGCTGACGTTGGCCGCCTCCACCGCGGCGGGCACCGCGCCGAGACTGCGGTCGCCAGCAATGCGCAGGATGCCCTCGTGTAGCGCCGTGCCACCCGTGTAGGTGCTGGCAGTGCCGCTGAGGACCTGCGTGCCGCTGCCGGACTTCACCAGCGCCAGGGCGCCGCCGCCGGCGCCGTCAGCCAGGATGCCGGCAAAGGTCTGGCTGCCCGCACCGCTGACGGTCAGGCTGGCGGCACTGGCCTGGGCGTTCTGCACCGTCACCACGTCGCTGCTGCCAAGGGTGGACAGGCCGGCGACGCGGATGGAAAAGCCGTTCAGGCTGACGGTCTTGGCGTTCATGTTGGCGGCGAAGGTCAGCAGGTTGGGCGC
>CAYYJK010000172.1:0-4886 GCA_964472185.1 uncultured Prosthecobacter sp. | reverse complement strand
TCAGGCTGACGGTCTTGGCGTTCATGTTGGCGGCGAAGGTCAGCAGGTTGGGCGCATCGGCGTTGAGCGCGCCGGCATGACCGATGCGCAGCGTGCCGCTGTTGAGCACCAGCCCGCCGGTGAAGCGGTTGGCGGCGGCCAAGACAATCGTGCCGGCGCTGCCGTTGGGATTGAGTGTCAGCGTCCGGCTGCCGCCGGTTTCACCGATGCTGCCCGCCAAGGTGCCGGTCGGCGGCGCGGCCGTGTTCGCCGAGATGCCGGCGTGATCCAGGAGTGTGACCGGCCCCGACAGCGTGCCCGACTGGTCGAAGCGGATCGCACCGCGCGCGCTGTTGCCGTTGCCGGCGATTTCGAAGGCCACCGCCGTCGCCCCCGCGGGCGTGTAGCCGAGGATGACCGAGTTGCCGGCCAGGACGCGCACGCTGTCCAGCGAAGCAAGCGCCGCCTGGTTGGTGACGTTGAGGAAAACGCCGGCGGAACCGGCCTCGGCGCTGACCGTCAGGCGGCCGGTCCAGATGTTGGCGCCGCCCAGGTGCAGCAGCGCCAGATCGGCACCGGTCTTGGCGATCGTGAGGTCCCGGCCGGCGAGGGCCGAATTGATCGTCAGGCGGGCGTTGCCGACGTTCGAGGTGCCGTTGCCCAACCGGATGAAGGCGCCGTCGGCAAGCGCGACGGTGCCGCCGGAAAAGACGTAGGCGCGGTTCTCCGCCGCCGCCAGATTGACGGCGCCGAACTCCAGGCCGCCCGCCTGGACCGTGCCGCTGACCGTGATCGTCGCCGCGCTCGCCGTCGTGCCCGCGACTCCGCCGTTGCCGAAAACGGCGACGGCGTTGAGGGCATTGTTCCAGCTGACGTTGCCGGCGCCGTCCCACCACTTGAGTTCGCTGGTGTTCCACGCCCCCCCGCCGTCGGCAACGCCGGCAGCGGTGCCGTTGGCGTCCCACTGCAGCGTCTGCGCAGGCAGCGGCAGCGCGGCCAGCAGCAGGCCGAAAAGACAGGGCAGCGTCCGGGCACGACAGTCCGCAAACGCGTTCAAGACGGTTTTTTTCATGGTTGGGGGGCGTCCAACTTAGACGCTTCCCCCGCCGATTCACCCAAAACCCGCTTTTTTAGGCAGTCCTAAAGGAAACCCCGAGCCGCTCAGGCCAGGATGCCCTTCATGACGTGGCCATGGACGTCGGTGAGCCGCAGGTTGCGGCCGCTGAACAGGTGCGTGAGCCGCTCGTGGTCGATGCCGAGCAGGTAAAGCACCGTCGCCCAGAGATCGTACACGCCGACAACCTGGTCGACGGCGTTGTAGCCGAAATCGTCGGTCGCGCCGTGGACGTGGCCACCCTTGACGCCGCCGCCGGCCATCCAGACGGTGAAACCGTAGGGGTTGTGGTCGCGGCCGTTGCTGCCTTGGGCGAAGGGCGTGCGGCCGAATTCGCCCGCCCAGATCACCAGCGTACTGTCGAGCAGGCCGCGCGCGCGCAGGTCGCGGATCAGCGCCGCAATCGGCTGGTCGGTCTGCCGCGCCATCCTGCCGTGCCCATCCTTGAGCTGGCCGTGGTGGTCCCAGGGATTGGCGCCATTGCCGCCGCCGACGTTGTAGGCCAGCGTGCTCAGCTCGATGAAGCGGACGCCGCGCTCGACCAGGCGGCGCGCCAGCAGGCACTGGCGCGCGTACGCAGCCTGCTTCGGCTCGGGATCGTCGAGGCCGTACAGCGCGCGCGTCGCCGCGGACTCGCCGCGGATCTCGCAGAGTTCGGGCACGGCGGCCTGCATGCGCCAGGCCATCTCGTAGTTGGCGATCGCCGCCTCGACGTGCGGGTCCCGGGCCTGCGTGCTGACAAAGCGGCGGTCGAGCGCACCGATGAAGTCGAGCTGCCGGCGCTGGCGCTCCTGCGGCTGGCGCGGCCGGATGTTGGCCACGGCCTCCGCCTCGTCGGCGCGGACGATGCTGGCCTGGTGCTGGGCGGGCAGGAAGCCGTTGCTGAACAGGCCGACGCCGCCGTGCGGGATCGACGCGCCGCCGCTCTGCAGGACAACGTAACCCGGCAGGTCGCGCGACTCCGTGCCCAGGCCGTAGCTGGTCCAGGCCCCGGCGCTCGGGTAGCCGAGGAACGGGAAGCCGGTGTGCATGAAGAAATTGCCCTGCGCATGCTCGCTGAACTTCGCGGTCATGCTGCGGATGACGCAGAGTTCGTCGGCGACGCCGCCCAGGTGCGGAAACAGGTCGCTGACTTCCAGACCGGACTGCCCGCAACGCTTGAAGCCCCAGTGCGAGGGCTGGACGGTGCCGTTGTTGTTGAACTGGGTCTTCTTGACCTCGCCCGGCATCGGCTGCCCGGCGTACTTCTGCAGCAGCGGTTTCGGATCGAAGGAGTCGACGTGCGAGACGCCGCCGCTCATGTAGCAGAAGATGACGCTGCGCGCCCGCGGCGCGAAGCGCTTGGCGGCGTGGGTCACCGCTTCGGCGCGCGCCTCGTCCTGCATCAGGCCCGCCAGCGCGGCAAGGCCGAAGCCGGTGGAGGCCCGGGCCAGAAGATCGCGCCGGGACAGCAGCGGGCGGCCGCCGGCCGCGGCGGAAACGGGGTTGGGGGCGGTGGTCATCGCAGATAAATGAATTCCTTCAGGTTGATGAGCGACTGCGCCAGGCTGGTCCAGGCCTGCAGTTGCGGGTCGTCGGTGCCAGCCGCGGCGCGGACCGCATCGAGCTCGCGGCGGCGCTGCTCGCGCTCGGCCTGCAGACGCGCGACCGTTCGGCGCACCTCCGGATCGAGCGCGCCGAGCAGGTCGGCCTCGGTGATGACCGCGCCTTCCAGGCGCGCGGTGCGGGCCAGTTCGGCGGCGCTGAGCGCGCGGTCGTAGAGGCGGGCGCGGAAGATGCGCCCGCGCAGGCCGCGGTTGCCGCCCGGCGCGCCGTGCCGGCAGCCGAGCAGCACCTCGCTGATGCCGGCCTCGAAACGCGCGCCGGGCGCCTTGCGGTAGGTGCGGCCGTAGGGCTGGCCGTCGCGGTAGCCGGTGACCGTGCCGTCGTCCTGATAAACCACCGCCACATGCACCGGTCGCGAGGCCGCCTCGGTTTCGGGCGGACCGTCAAACAGCTCGCTGCGCTCGAAGTAGTTGCTGCCCGCCACCCAGTGCGCCGGCGTCTTTTCGGCAAACACCAGGGAGTCGAACAGCACACCGTCCCGGCCCTGCACCGTCAGCACACCGCCGCCCTGCTGGCGCAGGTCGTCGAGCTGAACCCAGGCCTCCAGCGTCTTCGCCTGCAGGGCCTGCGGCAGCGGCGCCGACCGGGCCATCGACTGGCCGTCGACGACCAGCGCGCCGTGCTCGACGCGTGCGGCGCCGGTCAGCGTCAGGTCCAGCCGCCCGCGCGCCTCGCTTGCGTCGCGGTCAAAGGTCCACTCGGCCAGCGGTTCGGGCAGGTCCGCCGGCGCGGCCAGCGGACGCCCGGCCTGCAGCCGGGCGCGAACGGGATCGAGCTGCGCGCCGATGCGGCGGTCGAGTTCAGCGAGCCGGCGCTCGGTGTCCGCCAGTTCGCGGGCGGTCTGCTCGACCTGCCCGCGCAGGCTGGCCAGGTAGGCGAGACTCTGCTGCACCTCCCCGGCGCCGGCCTCGCGGGCAAAGGCCTCGCGGAACATCCGGCGCACGCCCTCGTCCTCGGGCCCGGTCTTCAGCACCCGCTGCGCCCAGTCGCGCGACCAGCGCAGGACGTTCGGATCGTTGAGCAGGGTCAGCGACTGCGCCGGCACATTGGTGACATCGCGGCTGCCGCGGCTGCTGAACGGCACCGGCGCATCGAAGGTCGTCAGGAACGGATCCAGCGCGTTGCGCACCACCTTGACGTAGACGCTGCGCCGGGCCTCGCCACCGCCGACCGGCTCGCCGTACAGGCGCGGATCCAGGCGGCCCGAAACGCTCAGGATGGCATCGCGGATCGCCTCGGCCTCAAGCCGGCGCACGCGCCAGTGGCCGAGCAGCTTGTTCTCCGGATCCGCCGCGCTGCTGCCGGCCTGGCGCTGGAAGGCCTCGCTGGTGAGCAGCAGGCGCAGCAGGACCTTGATCGAACCACCGCTGTCGATGAAGCGCCGCGCCAGCAGGTCGAGCAGTTCCGGATGCGTCGGCGCGGCGCCGAGCTTGCCGAAGTTGTCGGGCGTGGCGACCAGGCCGCGGCCGAAGACGTGGTGCCAGAGGCGGTTGACGATGACGCGCGCAGTCAGCGGGTTGGTCTCCAGGTCGGCGATGCGCTCCGCCAGCTCCAGGCGGCCGCTGCCGGCGGTCCGGAACGGCGCCGGGTCGAGGGCGTCGAGAAAGCGGCGCGGCACCGGATCGGCGGGCTGCTTGTGGTCGCCGCGGACGAACAGCGCGGCGTCCCGGGCGTCGGCCTCGACGACGCCCGGCACGCGCGTCGGCGCCGGCAGGCGGGCTTCGAGATCTCGGTAGCGCCGCACCAGCGCGGCCACCTCCGGCAGGTCGGCCAGGCGGTTGGGCAGCCGGCCGGTGTCGAGCAGCCGCTGCAGCGCCTCGGCCTGGGCGTCGGTCAGGCGGTCCGCCTGCCAGGCCGCCACCAGGACTTCCGGCGCGTCGCGCGCCACCGGCGGCGCGGGCGGCGGCGTCGCCTCGCGGGTGATCACCGCGTCGGTCAAGCCGAACCAGGAGCGCTGGTCCTTGTACTCGGCCGGCAGGTCGGCCACGGTGGCAAGCTGCAGGAAGATCTCGTCGCCCTTCCAGAATCCGAGATCGAGCGAGCGCCAGCCGAGCTGGCCGTCCTTGGGCTCCTTGAGTTCGACGGCCTTGTGGATCGTGCCGGTGCGCGGGTAGTTCTGCACAACGTACTTCGCCTTCACGCCGCCGCCGCCGGCAACGCGGAACCAGAGCGTGCCGCCCTCGTTGCG
>CAYYJK010000171.1:0-8104 GCA_964472185.1 uncultured Prosthecobacter sp. | reverse complement strand
CCCGGCGCGCCGGGCAAGTTCCAGGTGAGCGTGAACGGCCAGGTGCTGGCCAAGGAACTGGGCACGCAGGGGAAGGACTGGCTTTGGGAAGAAGCGGGCAGTGTTGAATTGAAAGGCACGGCGAAAATCGCCCTGCACGATCGCACCGGTTTCGACGGCCGCGTCGATGCTGTCGTCCTGAGCAAGGACGCCGGTTTCACGCCGCCCGCGGATTTCGCCGCGACCAACCAACTGCGCAAAAAGCTGCTGGGGCTGCCCGAAGTGGCGCCGGAAACCGAGGAGTACGATCTCGTCGTGGTCGGCGGGGGCTACTCCGGCATGGGCGCGGCGATTTCTGGCGCACGTCAGGGCCTGAAGGTGGCCTTCATCCAGAACCGCCCGGTGCTCGGCGGCAACGGCTCGGGCGAGGTTCAGGTCTGGGCCATGGGCGGCACGCGCCGCGGTTTGTATCCGCACCTGGGCGAGATCGTCGAGGAGTTCGCCGACCGCGCCAGCAACAGTCCGGCGGCCTCGCCGGAGGAGTTCAATGACGCGCTCAAGGAGCAGGTGGTGCGTGCGGAGAAGTCGATGGACCTCTTCCTCAACACCCACGTTTACGCCGTCGAGATGCAACCCGGCGCGGACAAAACGATTCGCAGCGTCACCGGTCTGGACACGCGCACCGGCAAGGAAACCCGCTTCCGCGGCAAGTTCTTCAGCGACTGCACCGGCCACGGCAGCGTCGGCTTCCTGGCGGGCGCCACGATCCTGCAGGAGGAAAAAGGCCGCATGGGCATGAGCAACATGTGGGTGCTCAAGAAGGTCGCCCAGCCGAAGCCCTGGCCGGCCACGCCCTGGGCGCTGGACCTGAAGCCCGAGGATTTTCCGGCGCCGAAGCCGATGGAGCCCTACGGCGTGAAGAACAAGAGCAACCTCACCGGCTACGAACCGGGCTACGCGCCGGTGTCGAACGCCGAGGACTTCCTGCATGGCGAATGGTTCTGGGAGAGCGGCTTTGACCAGGATCCCATCCACGGCCTGGAACGCATCCGCGACTGGAACTTCCGCGCGGTGTACGGCGCGGTGAGCGCGCTGAAGAAGCACGCGCCGGAGACCTACGGCAACTACGACATGACCTGGCTGGCTTACGTCGGCGGCACGCGCGAGTCGCGCCGCATCGTCGGCGACTTCCTGCTCAAGGGCGAGGACATGGTCAAGGGCGTCGTGCAGCCGGACGCCTGCGTGCCGACCACCTGGGACCAGGATCTGCACTACCCGAAAGAGCAGTACGCGGTGAAGTTCCCGGACAACCCGTTCATCTCGCGCGCCGAGTTCGGCAAGCACACCGACCGCAAGAACGGCTACCCGGTACCCTACCGCTGCTTCTACTCGAAGGACGTGTCGAACCTGTTCATGGCTGGTCGCAACATCAGCGTCGATCGCTGGGCGCTGGGCAGCACGCGCGTGATGCGCACCTGCGGCATGATGGGCGAGGTGGTCGGCAAGGCCGCCTGGATCAGCGTGCGCCACCACACCACGCCGCGCGGCGTCTACGAGCAGTACCTCGACATCCTCAAGGACCTCATGAGCAAGCCGGGCGCCATGCGCCGCGACAGCCTGGAAGGCGAGCTGTACCTGCCCGCGAATGCCAGGAAGCTGCCGGAGATCGTCAGCGATTCGATCGATCCGAAGAAGCTCGACGGCCTGGTGATCGACGACGAGGACGCTGAGCTCACCGGCCCGTGGACGCGCGGTGAAGGTTTGAAACCCTACGTCGGCGACTTCTACAGCTACGGCCAGGCCAAGGGCGCCAGCGCCCGCTTCGCCTTCGCGGTCAAGCAGGCCGGCCGCTACGAGGTGTTTGCCTACTGGCAGCCGCACGCCAACCGCGGCCAGTCGGTGCCGGTCACCGTGCTCAGCGCCGACGGCGAGAAGTCGCTGACGCTGGACCAGACCAAACCCGCCTCCGGCAAGAACGGCGCGCACAGCCTGGGCGTGTTCCAGTTCAACGCCGGCGAGGAAGCCGCGGTGATCTTCCGCACCGACGGCGCCCGGGGCAACGTTCACCTCGATGCCGTGCAGGTGATCGCCAAGTAAGCGGTTCCAGCGCCCGAACGCCGCTGTCCCTCCGGGGCTGCGGCGTTTGTTTGGGGAGAGGCTTCAGGCCAGAAGCGGCGGATGCATTTCAAAACCCGGGATGCGCGCGCACACCGGGCGGCCCGCGCCGGTCTTGCCGAAGAACGAGCCGCTGGCGGTGCTCTCTGCCTTGATGACGTGGTAGGAGTTGTAGCTGAAACTCTGGCCGGGCTCGAGGCGCGGGAACTGACCGACCACGCCGTCGCCCTCGACGACGAGGGTGTCGCCGTCGCTGTCACGCACGATCCACTTGCGGCCGAAGATGTTCACCGTCTCCTCGGAGTCGTTGTGGATGGAGACGTGGTAGACAAACGGGTGCGGCCGGTCGGCCGGTGCCGGTCGGGTGGGATCGTACTGGACTTCGTCCACGGTGACGGACAGGCCGTCGAGGTACTCGAAGTGCACGGGCATGCGCCAGCATAGCCGGCGGCCGGGGATCGGCAAGGGAATGCCGCCGGCAGGGCGGGCGGCGTCTTGCCAGCCGGCGAACCCGGCCTAGGTTCCGGCATGCAGCTGCCCCCCGTCATCAGCATCGCCGGCTCCGACTCCTCCTGCGGCGCCGGAGTTCAGGCCGATCTCAAGGCGATCTCCGCCCAAGGCGGATATGCGCTCAACGTGCTGACCAGCGTCGTGTCCGAGACGCCCGGGCGGGTGTCGCAGCTGCGGCTGCTGGATGCGGAGTTCATCGCCGACCAGCTGCGCGTGCTGTTCCAGGGGTTCCCGGTGGCGGCGGCCAAAACCGGCATGCTCGGCGGTGTCGAGCAGGTGGAGGTCGTGGCCTCGGTCTGGACCGAACTCGCCGCCGGGCGGCTGCCGCTGGTCGTCGATCCGGTCATGGTCGCCACCGGCGGCGGCCGGCTGCTGGAGGAGCCGGCGGTCGAGGCCATCTGCCGGCGCCTGCTGCCGCTGGCGACGCTGATCACGCCCAACATGGACGAGGCGGCGGTGCTGTGGGGGCGGCCGGTGACGACGCGCGCCGCGATGGCGGCCTGCGCCGAGGCGCTGGCGGGGCGGTTCGGCACCGCGGTGCTGGTCAAAGGCGGCCATCTGGAAGGGGACGCGGCGGCGGACGTTTTGTGCTCCGCCGAGGGCCTGGACTGGCTGGAAACGGCGCGGATCCCGCGGGTGCAGACGCACGGCACCGGCTGCACCTACTCGGCCAGCATCGCCGTGGGGCTGGCCAAGGGGCGATCGCTGCTGGACGCCGTCGGCGATGCCAAGCACTATGTCAGCCGGGCCATCGCCGGCCATTTCTCCTGGCAGACGCCGGCCGGCACGGTGCATGCCCTCAACCACCTTCACCAGAGCGACTCATGAACCGTCGAATCCGCACCGGCATGCTGCTGCTGGCACTGGCCGGCCAGGCGGCGGCGCAGCCGCCGGCCGTGGATGAGCTGTCGCAGCCGGCGCTGCAAGCGGCGTTCCAGATCCTGCAGAGCGAGTACATCCGTGGCGCGGATCTGACGCTGGACGAACTCAACCGCGCCGCCCTGCAGGGGCTGCTGGCGCGTTTGGATCTGGGCGCGGAGCTGGTGCCGGTCGCCGCTGCTGCGCCGGCCGCAGCCGGCGGGCTGGTCGCCGAACGGCTGACGCCCACCATCGCCTGCCTGCGCCCCGGGGACTGGACGGCGGCCGAGCTCGAGCTTGTCGACCGGCATCTGCGCGACTGGGGTAAGGCGGAGGTGCCGCACCTGATCCTCGACCTGCGCAGCCCGGCGGCCCAGGGCGAGCCGCAGACGGCCGCCGCCCTGCTGGAGCGGTTTGTGCCGCGCGGGGAACTGCTGTTCCAGCTCAAGCAGGTGGGACGTGAGGAGGCGGAGCTCTTCATCGCCGGCGGCGAGCCGCTGTGGACCCGGCCCCTGCTGGTGCTCGTCGATGCCGAGACCGGCAATCTCGGCGAGACCGTCGCCGCCGTGCTCCAGGCGCGCGGCCAGGCGCTGGTGGTCGGCGCCCGCACGCGCGGGGCGACCGTGCGCTACGAGACCCTGCCGCTGGATGCGCATTGGCGGCTGCGCTTCGCGCGCGCCGAGATGCTGCTGCGCGATGGCCGCTCGCTGTTCCGCGAGGGGGTGAAGCCGGATTTTCCGGTCGACCTGCCGCTGGCGGTGAAGCGACCGCTGTTTGCCGCTCCGGCGCTGAAGGCTTCGATCACCGAGCGCGCCCGGCCGCGCTACAATGAAGCTGCTTTGATCGCGCGCCGTCATCCCGAACTGGACTCCTACGTGCGGCGCAGCCTCGGGCAGCCGGAACAGGACGACCGGCCGGCGCTGCAGGATCGCGTGCTGCAGCGGGCGGTCGACCTGCTCGAGGCCTCGCGGCATCTGGGCACCGCCACCCGCTCCGGCGCGGCCTCTCCACCCCCTCCTTCCGGCAAACCATGATTCCCGAAACCGTCGACACCTTGGTCACCATCGTCCGGCCGCACACGCTGCGCACCTGGCAGGCCACGCTGCCCAATGGCCGGCCCGTGATCGCCTTCCGCCCCGAGGACGCCGCTCCCCTGGAACTGGCGGCCGGCGAGCAGGTTCCGGCCCGGCTCACGGTCGCCGATTTTTCCCGGGCGCTGATCCTGGTCGACGGCGGGCCGGCATGATCCCGGCGGCAAGCATTTGCCCGCGCCGCCTCCCGCGTTCATGATGGCGCATGCCTGACACGCTGCGCCATCTTCTGAATTCGGAACACCCGCAGGCCGCGCTCACCGTTCGCGGCTGGGTGCGCACCAAGCGCGAGTCGAAATCCTGCGCCTTTCTGGAGATCACCGACGGTTCCTGTTTCCGAGGCCTGCAGGTCGTGGTCGACGCGGCGCTGGCGACGGCGGATGTGCTGCCGCGCATCCTCACCGGCGCCGCAGTGGAGGTTCTCGGCGATCTGGTCGCCTCGCCGGCGGCCGGCCAGCGCTGGGAGCTGCAGGCGCGCGAACTGCGCCTGCTCGGCGAAGCCGACGCCGGCTATCCGCTGCAGAAAAAGGGCCACACGCCGGAGTTCCTGCGCACCATCGCCCACCTGCGCCCGCGCACCAACCTGTTCGGCAACGTCTTCCGCGTCCGCAGCCGGATGAGTTTCGCGGTGCACCGCTTCTTCCAGGAGCGCGGCTTCTTCCACGTCCACACGCCGATCATCACGGCGAGCGACTGCGAGGGCGCCGGCGAGATGTTCCGGGTGACCACCCTCAAGCCCGGGCAGAAGCCGGAGGAGGACTTCTTCGGCCAGCCCACCTACCTGACCGTCAGCGGCCAGCTGCAGGGGGAGGCCTTCGCCTGCGCGCTGGGCAACATCTACACCTTCGGACCGACCTTCCGCGCCGAGAACAGCAACACCGCGCGGCACGCTGCCGAGTTCTGGATGATCGAACCGGAAATGGCCTTCTGCGATCTGACGGGTGACATGACCCTGGCGGAGGAGAATGTCCGCTACCTCGTCGACGCGATGCTGGGCGAATGCGCGGAGGAGTTGGAGTTTTTCGGACGCTTTGTCGACAAGGACTTGGCCGGCCGGCTGCAGCAGACGCTGGCGCGGCCGTTCGAGCGGATCAGCTACACCGAGGCGGTCGAGCTCCTGCTCAAGTCGGGCCGGAGCTTCGAGCATCCGGTGGTCTGGGGCGAGGGGCTGCAGACCGAACACGAGCGCTGGCTGGCCGAGGAGCATGTGCGCGGTCCGGTGACCATCTACAACTACCCGAAGGCGATCAAGCCGTTCTACATGCGCCAGAACGACGACGGGCGCACGGTGGCGGCGATGGACCTGCTGGTGCCCGGCATTGGCGAGATCGTCGGCGGCAGCCAGCGCGAGGAGCGGCTCGATGTTCTGACCGAGGCGATGCACCGACAGGGGCTGAAGGAGGAGGACTACGCCTGGTACGTGGACCTGCGGCGTTACGGCAGCGTGCCGCATGCCGGCTACGGCATGGGGTTCGAGCGCCTGCTCATGTTCGTCACCGGCGTGAGCAATATCCGCGACGTGATTCCCTTTGCCCGCACGCCGGGACATGCGGCGTATTGATGCCATGACTTCCGTTCGATTCCTCCGCCGCCTGCTCGCGGCCGGCCTGCTGTTCTGGGCCGGTCAGACGGCCTGCTTGGGCCAGACGGGCCTGAAGATCCGCCTGGTGCCGGAGACGAGTGCCATCGTGCCCGGCCAGCCGTTCCGGGTCGGGCTGTTTCTGCAGCACGATCCCGGCTGGCACACCTACTGGCGGCAGCCGGGCATCGTCGGCGTGCCCACGCAGATGGTCTGGGCGCTGCCGGAGGGTTTCCGCGCCGGCGAGCTCGAGTACCCGGAGCCGGAAAGCGTGCTGATGTTCCGCATCAAGGCCCAGGGCTACGAGCGCGACGTGCTGCTGCAGACGGTGATCACTCCGCCCGCGTCCCTGACGCCCGGCCAGAGCGTCCTGCTCAAGGGGCGGGCGTCCTGGATGTGCTGCGGCAACACCTGCCATCCGGCGAGTCTGGAACTGGCGCTGCGGCTGCCGGTGGCGAGCGAGTCCCGTCCCGATCCGGAGTGGCAGCCGCGCTTCGAGCGCGAGCGGCAGGCGTACGCGCGGCCGAGTGCGGCCTGGCAGGCCCGTGCCGAGGAGGCCGGGCTGCAAATGACCCTGCGGCTGACGCCGCGTGCCGGCGCCCGGCCGTTCCAAGCGGGCGAGCGGGTGCTGTTTTTCACCGAGGACGGCTGGATCAACAGCGACGAGCCCCAGGTCCAGACCGTCGGCGCCGACGGCTCGCTGACCCTCGGGTTGCGGCGCGCCGACGTCTTCCTCGGCCAAGGCGTGCCGGCGGAACTGCGCGGCGTCGTCCAGCGCGAGGGGGGCTGGCTGCCGGGTGAAAACTGGCGCAGTTTGAGCATCGCCCCCAAGATTCACCGGCAGCAGGCGTTACCAGAAGTGAAGCCTGCCCGTTGAATTCCCTGCGCTTCGGTTTTAATCTCCCCGATTATGAAAGGTCTCCTTGTCCTGATTCTCGCCGCCGCCGTCGGCTACGTGGCCTACCAGTACCTCTACCCGGTGCTCAATGAGACGCTGAAATTTGAGCGCCATCAGGAGGCGACGCCGCAGGTCGCCGTGGCCGCCGCGCCGAAGCCGAAGCAGGAGATCATGGTGGTGGAGCCGCCGAAGCCGGTGATGGAGGCGCCCAAGCCGCAGCCCAAGCCGGAAATGAAGCCGGTGCCCGTGCCGGAGCCGCCGAAGCCGGCGCCGCCGAAACCCAAGTCGGACGAATTTCCGCCGATTGAGGTGGTGGTGCAGAACTGGACGGCGATTCCGAAGAGCGCCTTCCCGCGCCAGGTGAAGCTCAAGCGCGACATCGATTTGAAGATGAAGATCGGCGCCTCGACCGCGGCCACGCAGGTCAAAGCCGGCGGCAGCATCATCGCCGTGGGCCAGGAGGGTACGAATCTGGTGGTGTCGCCGACGGAGACCTCGCCGATGCGCGGACAGATCAGCATCGATGACACGGATTTGAAGGAGATCCTGACAGCGGTGTATGAGCGCTGGAAGGTGGCGCGCGCGGACACGCTGCGCCGGGCGCAAGAGTTCAAGCTCGCCGCCGCCGAGCGCGCCAAGAACGCCCCGGCCGCCGCGGCCACCACGGCCTCGGCCGGCAACGTCAAGCCGACGCGCGACGCCGACGGCACCTACCCGCTGCTGCTGGCCAGCATGAAGTCCGGCCAGGTCACGGAGATCAAGCCCGAGAACATCAAGGAGTGGGGCGAGCCGCAGATGGTGGACGGCGCCTGGACCGTGATCGTGAAGTACGAGACCCAGACCATGTTCGGCAAGTTCGACACCGAGGCCCAGGCCCAGATCAAGGGCGGCAAGGTCGAGAAGTGGATCTACACCGGCTCGGGCGAAGTGGTGCCCTGACGCAGCGGATTCAGTTCGGCCATGGTGCCGCGCGTCACGCCCAGCTGCGACTGGGCCTTCAGCTCGCGCCAGATGTCCTCGCCGCCGCGGCGGCCGTCGAGCAGGCTCTGGTAGGTGCGCAGGATGCGCGCGCTG
>CAYYJK010000170.1:0-8132 GCA_964472185.1 uncultured Prosthecobacter sp. | reverse complement strand
GTCGACGAGGTTGGCGCGCAGATCGACGGTGCCGCCTTCGGCGGCGTGCAGGAGCAGGTCGCGGGCATAACTGCCGAAGCCGGTGCCGGTGCGCGTCATGTTGGTGAAGATGACGCTGCCGTCGCCGGTGCCGAAGGTGACGGTGCCGCTGCGGTTCTCGCCGCCGAGGGTGCTGTTGCCGGTGAGGTTGCCGCGGTTGAAGTTGTCGTTGCCGCTGTGGTTTTGCGCATCGCCGGTGTCGACGCCGACCTGCCAGCTGCTCAGGTTGAAGGTGCTGCCCGGGTTGGCCAGGAAGAAGGCGAGATCGTCGGCGCCGTCGCCCTGGCCGCCGGCCACGATCGCGCGGCCGCCCATCTGCAGGCCGACCATGGGGTGCAGCGGGTTCGAATTGGCGGTCGCGGCGGCGGCGTCGGTGTAGAAGTTGCCGGTGCCGTTGTAGCGCAGGATGCCCTGCAGGAGGTGGATTCGGCCGGCCGCGTCGTAGCGCTGGGCGAGCTGGACGGTCATTTCATGGGTGGTGGCCACCACCTCCATGCGCAGCAGCTTCAGGACGTTTGCCTCCGTGAGCGGACCGGTCACGGCGCCGCCGGCGGTGTCACGCACCGTGCCCAGGAGGTCGAACAGGCCGGCGGCGCCGGTGTAGGTGCTGAACAGCCGGGGCTCGCCGCGCGT
The DNA here is from genome assembly GCA_964472185.1 of uncultured Prosthecobacter sp. Lineage (GTDB taxonomy): Bacteria > Verrucomicrobiota > Verrucomicrobiia > Verrucomicrobiales > Verrucomicrobiaceae > Prosthecobacter. Next base: position 7,460 of record CAYYJK010000170.1, on the reverse strand, counting down.
CGGCGCCGTGCCGCCGCCGACGATGTCGCCGGCCAGCGTGTTCAGGCCGCTGAAGTTGCCGAAGATGCGCGGGGCGTAGTTGCGCAGGTAGCTGCCGCCGCTCTGGGCGGCGTCCAGGTTGTTGAGGATGACGTTGCCGCCCCAGTAGGCGCCCTCGTCGAGCTGCAGCACCGACTGCACGCCGCCGAGCGTGTTGACCACGAGATCAACGCCTTCGATCCGGGCGCCGTAGCCGGGGGCGAAGTTGCCCAGGCCCGAGATCTGGACCCGGCTCGCGCCGCCGAGCGAGCCGTCGTGCCGGGCGTAGAGGAAGCCCTGGTTGATGAAGACGTCGCCGCTGTTGTGGTTGGGCGCCGTCAGGTACAGGCCGTTGCCGCCGGTTTTGACGATGTTCGTGGCGTTGGTGATGCTCGAGGCCATCCACAGGTAGCCGTTGTCGCCGTCGGTGGCACGGTAGGCGTTGGCGGCGTCGCTGGAGTTGTAGTGCGCCCACAGGCCGGCGATGTTGAAGTGCGCCTCCTGGCCGTTGAAGTTGACGCGGCCGCCCTGGATGGCGCTGCGGATGTCGGCGTTCCAGTTCGTGTTGAGCGCCTTGCCGCCGACGTTCTGCACGGCGGTGTTGGCGAGCACGATCATGCCGGAGTGCAGGGTCAGTTCATCGGTCGGCGCCAGACTGAGCGCCGTGAAGTTGCCGCGGCCGCCGCCGAAGGAGCTGGTGTTGGCGGCGCGGTCGTCGAGGATGAAGCTTTCGCTTTCGAAGGTGACGGAATTCGCCGTCCGGCTGCCGCCCAGGAACAGGATGGAGTTGCGGCGGTCGGTGAACTCCCCGGCGCCGATGCCGGTGTCCGAGGTGACGCCGACGATCTTCAGGTTCTGGCTGGCGCCCACGCCCGCCTCGCTCCAGGACAGCGCCTGCGTCACGGCGGCGTTGGGGTGCGCCACCACCTTGTATTCCGAATCCAGCAGCGGTCTCAGGAACTTGTGGCCCAGGGCGTTGACGTCAACCGTCACCAGCCGGTTGGCGGTGTAGTCCTCGCTGTAGGGGTTGCTGGTGCCGGCCAGGTTGGTCCAGGCCGGCCGGGTGCCGCCGAAAAAGCCGGGGGCCACCGGCCGGTCGCCGTCGGTTCCGGCGCCCGGGCCGAGCAGGGCGGGTGCGGTCTCGACGCGGACGGCGGCGAGGTTGGTGAAGTCGGAGACGCCGAAGCCGGCGCCGCCGAAGCCTGTGCCGGCGTCGAGGTTGCGCAGCGCCACGCTGCTGCCCGGGGCGCGCACGATGGCGTCGAAGTGCCAGACCGCGTGGTCGCCGGTCAGCCGCGGCGCCCCCGCGAGCAGGTCGGCCCCCAGGTTGAACTCGAGGCCGGTGACGCCTTCGAGGACGGCGAGGGTGCCGGCCTTTTCCGAGCCGGAATGGACGCCGCTGGTGGCGTCCAGGCGCAGGCGGATGTAGCCGTCCGCGCGGATGGGCAGGCCGTCGGGCAGGCGGTCGATGAACTCGTCCTGGCCGGTGCTGTCGGCGTTGGAAAAATAGATGCTGTTGCGCGTGAGCGTCAGTCCGGTCAGCCCGGGCAGGCGCGCGGAGTCATAGATGGCCAGCGTGCCGCCGGCGTTGAGCAGGGCGCCGTTCCAGAAGGGGCTGTTGCCGTAAAAGCGCAGTTCGCCGCCGCCCTTGCGGATGATGTCGCCGGTGCCGGCGAGGTCGCCGCCGCCGTTGCCGACGTAGAGGTTGCTGCTGTTGGTCAGGTTCAGGTACAGGTCGCTTTCCAGTTGGATCGCGCCGCTGAGGCTGTAGGAGCGCGAGGTGCCGACCGTGCGCAGGCTGCCGCCGCCGAGATGGCCGGTGCCGCGGACGGTCAGCCACTCGGACAGGTTGGGGTCGGAGGCGGTGGCGAGTTCGAGGGTGCCGTTGGCGCCGATGACGGTGCCGTCGATCCAGGAGCGGTGGGTGCCCAGGCTGGCCGCCGCGCTCGAGCCCGAGGTTTCGAGGCGCAGGACGCCGTCCTGGATCCAGGTGATGCCGCCGTAGCTGTTGTGGAGGTTGGCGCGCACGACGCCGTCCGGCGCACCGGTCAGGCTGACGGTGCCGCCGCCCTCGACGATCAGGTCGCCGATGTCCGGATTGCGGTTGCTGGCCTGCTCGTCGGCGGTGCCGAGGTGGCTGATGAGGTTGTAGCCGTTGGCGGCGCTGACGTGGCTTTGCTCGCTGCTGATGTAGCCGTTGATGGTGAGGGTTTTGCCCGGAGCCACGCTCAGCCTGCCGCCGTTGGCGCCCAGGAACAGGGTGCGCGCGCCGTTGAGCGAGACGTCCTCGGTGACGCGCAGGGTGCCGCCGTTGAAGCGCAGGTTGCCGCTGTCGAGAATCGCCCAGACGCCGGCCTTGTTCTCCGTGGTCCGGTTCGGATCGTCGGCGTCGACGTAGATGCCGGCGGTGTAACCGGCCCCGCCGGCGAGCAGGGTGGTCGAGGTGATCGTCGTGCTGGCCGAGTTGAAGGTGCCGCTGGCCCCGGTCGCCGGCGCGACCGCGGTGGTGAAGACGAGGGGGACGTTCGTGCCGGCCGTGTAGGCGCTGCTGCTGGTGGAGGTGGAGTTGCCGCCGTTGTTGACGCGGGCGAGGGCGGCGATGCCGCCGTTGACCCGGCCGAGCTGGGATTCGCTGGAGATCTGCACCACGCCGCTGTTCAGGTACAGGTCGCCGGTGAAGCTGTTGTCGTAGGCCAGCACCGTGGTGCCGGGACCGTTGTGGACCAGGTTGACCTTGGCGCCGTCGTGGTCGGCGATTTCGCTGAGCAGGCTCAGCACGCCCTGGCCGTGGTGGTGAATCATCAGGTCGCTGCTGCCGTCCGTCCAGCCGCTGGTCAGGCGGCCGCCGGTGACGAGCAGATCCGCCGCCTCTCCCGCCGGAACCAGCAGCCCGCCCTGGTTCAGCACCAGGAGGCTGCTGCCGAGGCTCAAGGTGTGCGCGCCGCCGAAGCGCACGGTCTCCGCTTCCCAGTCAAAGGTCATCGTGAAGTCGTTGCGCAGGTCGGCGTGCGCGCCGGGGCCGAGGTTGTCGACGGTGTAGCCCGTGAAGGCCTGGACGCCGGTGGTGCTCTGCCGGGCCGCCCAGTGGGTGACGCCGCCGCCCGCGCTGCCATGGACGGCCCAGCCGCCGAGGAAGGCGCCGGCAGTGGCCGGCAGGCCGGCTGCGGTCAGGTTGACAGCGCCGTTGCCGTCCTCCAGGAAGGCCAGCGAGGCGCCGGAGCGCCGGGTCAGGGTGCGCGCGGGCGAGGCGGCGCCCATCGTGAAGGTGGTGTTGGGCTGGGCGTTGACGTAGCTGGCGCCGCTGAGCAGGTAGATGTCGCCGTCCAGAGTCTGCGTGCGCGCGGCCGGCTGGGCCACCAGCATCAGGCCGCCGCCGCCCCAGGTGGAGATCGAGGCGATCGGATTGGTGCCCGTGCCGCGGGTGCGGGCGAACTGGTTGTTGCCGGTCATGCTGTCCCAGCGCGTCTCGCCGCCGAGGAAGTTCCAGCGGTCGACGTTCGAATTGCCGATGGCGTTGCGGTTGAACACGACGGTGCCCGGGCCGACGACGGAGACGACGGCGTTGAAGCTGTCCGCCGTGGTGTTTTCGTCGTTCAGCCGGCCGTTGAACACCAGGGTGCCGCCGCGCACCTGCAGGAAGCGCACATCGCGGACGGAGTTCTGGTTCGCATACTGCAGGCTGAAGTTGGCGTCGTTGTAGCGGCTGCCGTAGTACACGCTGCCGCTGTCGTTCTCGCCGCCGATGGTGAGCGTGCCCTGGCGGTTGTCGTTGTAGGCGTAGATGAAGGGGGCGTTCAGCACCTGCTCCGGCTTCGTCAGCAGCAGGTGGGCGTGGTAGTTGCTGCTGGTGCTGGTGCCGTCGGCCCCCAGAACCAGGCGGGTGAAGTAGTCGTTGGCGGTGCGCAGGGCGGCCGCCGTTTCGGTCAGGAAACCGGGGGCGAGCGCGGGATCGTGCAGGGCGCGGAAGTAGCCCTGGCGAAGGTCGAGGCGGCCGGTGGCGTCCCAGGGCTGGAAGACGTTGACGTTCATCTCGTCGTGGCCGCTCATCTGGAAGCGCAGGGCGTGATTGGCGTCGAGGCGGGTGGCGGAGTCGCCGGTGCGGAACACCGAGGTGATGGCCGGATTGCCGTCGATGGGGTTGGCCAGATTGCCGCCGGCGAGGTCGCGGACCTGGCCGCGCAGGTTGAGGGTTCCGGCCGCACCCGTGCTGGTGGTGACCAGCGGCGGGTCCGCCCAGGTGTCGTTGTCGGTCAGGCGGTCGTTGTTTGCGGTGTGGAGGTTGCCCAGGAGGGTCAGCGTGCCGTTGCTCGAGCCGGTTCCGACCGTGTAGCTCTGGAATTCCGAGGTGCCCTGGCCGTCGGCGACGTCGAGGATGACGTTGCCGCCCCAGACGCTGTGGTAGGCGCCGTCGGCGCGCAGCAGCACGCGGTTGGTGTCGAAGGAGTCGGTCGCCCGCAGGTCGATGCCCAGGATGGTCGCGCCGAAGTCGATGATGAAGTTGCCGGCGCCGCCGACCACCACCTCGCGTCCCGGGGCGCCCGCACCGAGGGCGCCGGAGTGCCGGGCGATGAGCGAGCTCTGCTCGCTGACGTGGATGTTGCCGCCGATCTCGTTCCAGGTGTCGAGGTAGAGGTTGTTGCGGCCGGTTTTGACGAGGCCGGCGGCGTTGACGATGTGGCTGCGCACCAGGACGTTGTTGCCGGCGATGAAGGTGGACCAGGTGCCGCTGTTGGTGTCGGTGTCCCCCCAGGACAGCGCGGAGTTGATGATGGCGGGGCGGCCGTTCATGTCGAGGCTGCCGCCGCGGATGATGGCTTCCAGGTTCGCCGAGGCGGCTTCGGCGTAGGAGGCGTAGTTGAGAATGCCGGACTGGATGGTCAGCGTCCGGCCGGTCTCGATCAGCACGTAGTCGCGGGCGGCGGTCGGCACGGCCTGGCCCGAGCTGGCCGCGTCAAACTGGACGGTCAGCGAGTTGACGCTGAGGTCGGCGGTGACGTTGCGATCGGCGTAGTTGCCGCGGTCGCCGGTGCCGGCGGCGCCCAGGTAACGGTCGACGCGCCAGTTGGCGCCGGCCAGCGGGCTGCCGGAGCTGTGGTACTCCGCGGCGGTCAGGGGGCGCAGGTAGCCGTTGTCGAGCGTCATCAGGCCGATGCCGGAGCCGCCGTAGGCGTAGGCGTTCTGCATGGTGTAGTCGCTGCGCGTGACGGCGGCGCCGGTGCGCGCGGCGAAGCCCGACGGCACGAGGCCGCCGAACAGGCCGAGGGCAACCTGCTGGGCGGCGGTGCCTGGCGCGTTGAGGCCGGCCAGCTCAATGCCGGAGGCGTCCAGGACGGCGAGCCGGTCGTCGCCGGCGCCCGAGCCCCAGGCGTGGCCGCCGTTGAGGTTGACGATCTTGAGCACGCCGCCGTTGCTGCGGCTGAAGGACTGGAAGGCGCCGTCGAACTGGCCGCCGGCGCGCGTGTCGAGGTAGAGGTAGTTGGTGCCCAGGTCGGCGGTGACGCGGCCGAAGTTTTCGGTGTTCTTCGCCACCGTGTCGGTTTCGAGGAGCAGGATGCCGTTGCGCAGGTTGAGGAAACCCTGGTCGTTCAGGCGGTCGTTGTGGTTGGCGCTGGCGTAGACGGGGTTGGCGGCGTTGTTGAGCAGGGCCAGGGATCCCCAGCGCGTGAGCGTGATCGACTCGGCCTGGTTGAGCCCGCCGGCAGCGCCGGCCAGGGACAGGTTGAAGAACTGCGATTCCGCGGCGCCCGTGGTGTTGCTGTAGTTGGGGGCCAGGAACCGGCCGGTGTTCTGCTTGATCAGCGCATCGCCCTTGAACTCGGCGTTCGCGCCCGTCAGGCGCAGCTCGCGGTTGCCGCGTGCGGTGAATCCGGTGCCGGCATGGCCCGGCGAAGTGTTGTCGATCCGCCCCTGGAGCTCGGTCACCCCGGGATGGTCGTAGACGCCGGTGGCCGCATTGAAGTTGGATGAGCCGCCGGTCAGATTGAAGACGTTTTCGCGCGGGCCGCCGCCGAGCAGGTTGATGCGGGTGTTTGGACCGAAGATGTGGTCGAAGGTGCGCCCGGTTTCCGTGTTGCCCTCGCGCTGGAAGGCGCCGTAGTTGAGGTTGACGGTGAGGCCGTCGCGCAGCTCGGTGACCCGGGTGTTCGCGGCGTGGGTGGCGGTGCCGCCCCAGTCGGTGCGGAAACTGAGCCGGGCGGCGATCACGCTGTTGCCGGCGAGTTCGCTCGCTGTGCGGTTGGGATTGAACGGATCCGACGTGCGGCTGCCGTTGAGCGGGTCGGCGCCGTCGAAGGTGCCGGGCACGTAATGCACGTTGAATGTCATGCCGTCGACGCGGTTGCCGGCGGCCGTGCCGCCGATCAGCCCGCCGCCCAGCAGGGCGCCGCGGTTCTGGAACTGCAGCGCGCCCTCGTGGATGTTGAAGACCGCGCCGGCGGTGTTGCGGAGGTCCGCGTTCTCGATGCGCACGTCGGAAGAGCCCAGTTTGGTGAAGGCCTGGCCGCCGAGGTCGAGGATGGCGGCGATGTCCGCGTCGTTGGCGGTGTTGCGGTAGCGGCGCAGTTCGGTGGCGCCCTGGCCGCCGACGGTCGCGGCGCCGTCGAGGACCAGGTGCGACAGGGTCGCCGTGCCGGACGTGTTGACCAGGGCACCCAGGCCGTTCGGTCCGGCTCCGCGGATGATGAAAATCTCGGTGGCGTCGCCCTGGACGTTGAAATCGCGGTCGCGCAGGTCGGCGCGGCCGCCGTCGACGACCGTTTCGTTGCCCGGGCCGACGGCGCCGGCGGCGGTGTTGCTGCCCTCGTAGCGCAGCAGGCCGGATTCGACGCGCAGCTGGCCGGTGAAGGTGTTGGAGTTGTTGATCAGCAGCCAGTTCAGGCTGGCGTCGGCGGTGGGGTCGCTGAAGGTCATGGCCACGCCGCCCGGAGCGGCGCCGCCGCTGATGAGGCCGGAGAGGATGAGGCCCTGGTTGCTGGTCGGATCCTCGACGCGGATGTCGAGCCGGTCGTTGAGGACGATGGCGGAGTTGAGGGTGTCGTTGCCGCCGTCGTTGATCTTGTTGAGATGGGCGCTGCCGCTGGCGACGTCGAAGGTGAGGGTGCCGCCGGTGATGGTGAAGGACTGGCCGCCGCTGAGATCGCCGATGTTGAGGGTGCCCAGGATGACGTTGCTGCCGGGGACGCCGCTGTTGATGGTGATCGTCGTGTTGGCGCTGATGCCGTTGGTGATGTTGGCAGTGTCGCCGATGCCGAGCGTCGGATTGGTGTTCAGGCCGGGGACGATGCCGCCATTCCAGCTGCTGGTGTCGCTCCAGTTGCCGCTGCCGTTGCGGCTCCAGGTGCCTTGAACGGGCTGGGGCGGTTCCTGGGCCGCCAGGGGCGTCAGCAGGCAGGCGAGGAGGAGGGCGAGGCGTTGGCTGGGGGCGGAAGGGAAGCGCATGGTGG
>CAYYJK010000169.1:0-8135 GCA_964472185.1 uncultured Prosthecobacter sp. | reverse complement strand
TTTTTTCCCGCCTGCACCGGGCGGTGAAGTGCGGAGCGTTGCTGGCGAGCGGCGCCCTGATCACCAGTTGCAGTACGCCCAAATCTGAAGTCGTGGTCAGCGTCAAGGACCAGCGCATGGGGCTGTATTCGGAAGGTGTGCTGACCAAGCAGTATGCGATTTCGACTTCGAAATTCGGCATCGGCGACCGGCCGAACAGCTACTGCACCCCGCTGGGCAAGCATGAGATCATCGCCAAGATCGGCCACGGACTGCCTCCCGGTGCCGTGCTCAAGAGCCGGTCCTGGAACGGCGAGGTTTTGAAACCCAACGCCCCCGGTCGCGATCCCATCGTCTCCCGCATCCTCTGGCTGCGCGGTCTCGAGAGCAGCAACCGCAACGCCATGAAGCGGTTCATCTACATTCACGGCACGCCCGAAGAGACCCGCCTGGGCCAGCCGGCCAGCTACGGCTGCATCCGCATGGGCATGCAGGACGTGGTGGATGCCTTTGAGAACCTGAACATCGGCGCCAAGGTGGTGATCACCCGCGACTCCCTGCCGGGCGGCAGGAAAGCGGATGAACCGGAGCGGGTCGAACCGGTCACTCCCGCCCCCGAGCCGGTCCTGGTGGCGGCAGCCCCAGCCCAGGCCGAACCCGCCAAGAAGGGCTGGCCGCAGTCCGCCCTGGCCCTCTTCAGCCGCAAGGTGGAAACTCCGGCCGCGCAGGCCCCGAACCCGGCTCCGGCCGAGCCCGCCAAGCTGCAGACGGCCGCGCCGCAGCCGGTGGTGAAGAACAAAGTCCGCAAGGCCAGCAAGAGCGACAAGGTTTCGTTCAGCCCGGCTCGCTCGACCCGCGCGCACAGCTAGGGCCAGACCAAACGCAGCCGGGTGAACAGCCGGTCCAGACCGGCCAACGGCACGGTGCCGAAACGCTGCTCGATACCCGGACTCAGCAGCCCCAGGCTGCCGCCATCGGCCATGTCCTGCCACTGCTCCAGGTCTGCCGACCACTGCGGTTGCAGCTGCACCCAAAGGGCGCTGAGGCGGTGGCGATATTCCAGACGAACGGCATCCCCCGAGCGCACCAGCCGGGGCCGTGCGCCGGAGTCGGCCCGCTGAGGGTTTGTGCCCATGGCAAACTCCGCCAGATTCACCAGACCGTCGCCGTCGGGGTCTCCAGCCGCGGAGGCATCCGCGCCGGCCGCCCAGGCCTGCGCCTCCGCCCACTGGCCAAAGTTCGCCGGCTGCAGGACCGGCGACAGATCGACGAGGATCGGATCATGGTCGCTGCTGCGGAACGGCGTGCCGGTGTTCACCTGCTGCTGGGCGGCGGTCTTGCCCTCCAGATTGTAGTCGTAGAACATCGGCTCGTCGGCGTTGATGTGCCAGTGGGACGCCGCGACCACCTGGGCGGCCATCGGCGGATTGGCCAGGGCGTGATCGAGACGCCCGCGCAGCATGCCAAACCGGTAGCTGTAGGGTGAGCCGCCCAACCGTACGGTCTGATCGGCGTAGCCGAGGCCGCGCAGCAGGTCGACCGGATCCTCCTCGCCATAGGCGTTGAGATCGCCGAGAATCAGGACCTCCGGTTCGCCGGTGGCGTCGCACACCCCGGCCAGGAACTCCGCCAGCCGCGCCGCCTGCTGGCGGCGCAGATCGTTCCAAGCCCCCTGCCCGTCGCCCTGATCGAGGTTGCTGCCGCTGGCGCCGCTGGCGGATTTCGACTTGAAATGGTTGAGGCAGACCAGGAAGCCTTCGCCGGTATCGCGCTCGCGAAACCGCTGGACCAGCGGCGGCCGCAGCGGGTTCGGCGTGTTCCAGACGGCATGGGTGTCGGTCAGGCAGGCGCCATGCAGCCCGACCCGGGAGGGCCGGTACAGAAAGGCCAGGCGCACGGCATCGGCCCCCGCCCCGCCCGCCGGGTCCGGCACGGCGGCATAGGGGTCGTCGACCGCCGCCGCGTTGAGGGCCGCCAGGAGATCGTCACGCGCGGCCGGCTGGTTTTCGATTTCCAGCAGGCCCAGCACGTCGGCATCGAGGGCGACGAGTGCGGGCACCAGCTTGTCCTTCTGGCGTTGAAACTCCGCCGCATTGTCCGCCCCGCGCTGGCCGAAGGTGGTGAAGTAGTTGAGCACGTTCATCGCCGCCACCCGGAGCCGGCCCGCGCGCGCAGGCGGCTGCAACGGCCGCGGATTGGCGTCGGCAAAGGCCACCGCCGTGTCCGGCTGCAGGCAGAACCGGCCGAGCGTGTAGCCAAGCACGCCGGTCAGCCCGGTGACGGTGTCGCCAATGCGGCGGGTGCCCTGGGCGTTGAGGTAGGGCGTCGGGTCCGGATTGACCTGATCGGTGCCGTCGTCGAGCACCAGCAGCCGGCGTTCCTGCTGCTCGGCCAGGGCGGTGATCGCCGCCACCTGGCTGCTGCCGCTGCTGCTCAGCCCGGAAGCCGGATCGTCGTTCGGATCCAGCCGCTCGGTCGGCTGCAGCAGCGGAGCGTCGGCGGCGAGCACCAGCCGGCCTTCCCGCGCATAGAGGTCGGTGAAACCGCCGTCGCCGCTGTTGCCGGTCACGTGCAGCACCTGCGGCAGCTGCACGCGCATGCCTTCGAAAGGCTCCAGCGTGGCTCCCGCCGGCGGCGGCAGCGTGATGGCCACCGGCGGCGGCAGGGCTGCGGTGCCCAGGCGCGTCACCGACAGGATTTGCGCCAGGTGCGTCAGACCGAAACTCTCGCCGACGGTGCCGGTGACGTAAACCACTTCGCCCACCGCCACGTCCGCCGCGCCGGGCGAGTTGAAATCCCGCACCCACAGCCCTTCCGAGCTGGTCGCAAAGGCGTCGGCGTCTGCCGGCAGCGACTGCAGGTGAAACCCGCCAAAGGCCGGCGGCGCCCCCTGATAATCGGCGGTGACGACGCCGCGCACGCTCAGGATCTGGCCGAGAAAGGGCGTGGAAGGGCCCGTGCCCTGCACCGCCGCCATCGGCTGCAGGTTCGGCGCCGCCGCGCGCGTGGTGAAGCGGATCACCGCGTTGTCAGCCATCGGCAGCGCCTGGACGTTGCCGACCCGCTCGGCCAGGACGGTCAGCGTCACGGGTTCACCGGCTGGAAGCGGCTGTTCGGGCACCAGCGTGTAGCGCAGCGGACCGCCGCTGACGGCCAGCGCCAGCGGAGCCGCAGAGGCTCCGGCGAGTTGAAACGCGTCCGCCGGGGCGCTGACGGGCTGGTCGAACCACACCTCCAGACGGCTGTTCGCCGGCACATCCACCGCGCCCGCAGCCGGACGCACGCGCGCCACCTGCGGCGCCGCGACGACGGTCGGCGCGTAAAAGGCGACGTCGTCCACCGCCAGGCCGTCATCGGACCCAGCCTCGTCAAGATCGGTCCACCGCAGCACCAGCGTGCTGCCTGCCGGCCAGGACAAACCGCTGACCGTCGCCTGCCGCTCGCCGCGGTTGGACGGAAGGTTGCCATTGAGTTCGCTCGCCACCCCGATCGCAGTCGGCGTGGCGAAGCTGAGGCTGGGCACCGCCGTGAAGGTGGCGCCGCTGTCAACATTAAACGGCGTCGCCTGAATCCGGTAGCCAAAATTGAGAACGTTGGCGGTGCTGTTGCTGCCGCGCCGCCACTGCTCGCCGCTGAAGACCAGATGAAAACCCGTCAGGGTCTGGCCTGTCGCATTGACCAGGCGCAGGCCCAGGTTGGCCACATGCGCGCCGCCCAGCGACCCCAGGGCGCGGTCCGCCTCTCCGACCAGGCCGTAGGAGTACACGGACGCGGTGCCCAGTGAACCGGCATCGACCAGAAAGCGCAGCGGCGAGCCAACACGGGCGTAGATGCTCCAGCCCGCCAGACCAGCCGCCGACACGGGCGGCTGATCCAACTCCTGCGGTCCTTTGCCGGTGAAACTGAACCCGCCGGAGACCGGCAGGCTGTCAAAATCCTGAAAAATCAGGCCACCGGTGTAGCTGATCTGGGCGGCCGCCGTGCTGAACCCAGCGGCAGCCAAGATCAGGCAGAGCACACGCGTCATGACGCTTGATACAATCAAACGCCATAGGTAAAATCCAGATTAAAAAGTTGGGTTTAACTTAGTTTGAAATGAAAATATTCTTAACCAAGCTCAACCCGCCCAAAAACCGCAGTTCAGAATTTGTTGGCCTGAATGACGTCGGCCTCGCCCTTGAGGTAGTTCACCAGATTCAAGGTCGAACGCATGGCCTGACGCGGCACGCTTTCATAGGTGCGCGAACCGATGTGCGGAGTGATCAGCGCTTTCGGATGGCGCAGCAGCGGGTGGTCGGCAGGCGGCGGCTCCTCATCGAGCACGTCGGTGGCATAGCCGCCAACGCTGCCCGCGTTGAGGGCGTCGATCATGTCGGGCATGTACACCAGCTCGGCCCGCGAGGTGTTGACCACCAGCAGGCCCGGCTTGGCCAGGGCGATGCGGTCGGCACGCACCAGATGGCGGGTGCTCTCGCTCAGATTGGCGTGCAGGCTCAGCACGTCGACAGTGCCGATCAGGCTTTCGATGCTTTCATGGCGCGTGACGCCGTGCTCCTTCGCGAAGGCCTCCGGCCAGTAGATGTCCATGCCGTGAACCTCCATGCCAAAGGCGATGGCGCGCTTGGCGACCTCCTGGCCGATGCGGCCGAGGCCGACGATGCCGATCTTCTTGTTCCAGATTTCGTGGCCGGTGACGCGCTTCCACTGGCCGTTGCGGACGGCGTTGGCGCTGTCGACCAGGTTGCGCACCAGGGCGAGCAGCAGGCAGAAGGTGTGCTCGGCGACCGTGGTGTGGTTGACGCCGGGGGTGAACAGCACCGGCAGCTTGCGCGCCGTGCATTCGGCGACGTCGATCTTGTCCAGTCCGATGCCGTACTTGCTGATCACACGCAGGCGCGGCAGAGCCTTGTCGAGCACGGCCTTGGTGATCTCGTCATCGCCGCAGAGGAAGGCGTCGAAATCGCCGGCCAGTTCGAGCATGCGACTCTCCGGCAGCGGCCCGCGCTCGCGATGGATGTCGAAACCCTGGGCTTCGAGCAGGGCATGATGATCGCCGGGGGTGTCTTGATAGCTGGTGGTGGTGAGCAGGACGCGCATGGGAATTTCAGCATGGCCGAAACCGCCTGCACGGCAAGGGCGAATGGCGGCCAAGTCGCGACCGCCAAGCCCCCTGTCACAAGCGCAGCACTTCGGCCAGGCCACCCGCCTCGACCCGCTGGCCGGGCTCGAGGCGCAGCAGGGCGTTGGCCTGGCTGAGCCCGAACAGCGCATGGCTCTGCTGCAGTCCCTGCACCAGAAACCGTCCGTGCTCGAGCACGCCGCGCAGGTAATGCGGCCGGTCGCCGTCGTTGTGCAGGGCGCCGGCACTGACCGCCTGCAGGCGCTCGGGACCGGGCTGAGGCGCGCCCAGCCAGCGTTCCAGGGCCGGCCGTACGAACAGCTGGAACGTCACCAGGCTGGACACCGGATTGCCGGGCAGGCCGAACACCCACTTGCCCGCACTGCCGGCAAACAGGAAGGGTTTGCCGGGTTTCACCCGGACGCGCCAGAGATCGGGCTCCAGGCCGAGGGCGCGCAGCGCCGGCTTGATCTGGTCGTGGTCGCCCACCGAAACGCCGCCGCTGAGCAGCACCACATCGTGCGTGTCGAGCAGCCGCCGCAGCAGCGTTTTGGTCGCCTCCAGGTCGTCGGAGCAATGGTGTGCGCTGCTGTCGCGGATGCCGAGTTCGGCCAGCAGTCCCTGAAGCATGAGGCCGTTGCTGTTGTAGATCTGCCCCGGCTGCAGGGGCTGGCCGGGCGGCACCAGTTCGTCGCCCGTGCTCAGCACCGCCACGCGCGGCGGTGCATGCACGGCGACGGTCTGCAAGCCCTGTGCAGCCAGCACCCCCAGGCGCCCGGCCGTGATGCGATCGCCACACTCGAGCACCAGCTGGCCGGCGCACAGGTCGGCGCCGGCGCACCGCACGTTCTCCCCCGGCACGACCGGTTCGCGGCAGAACAGCTCGTCGCCGCGGCGCTCGACGTCCTCCTGCATGATCACCGCATCGGCCCCGGCCGGCATCGGCGCGCCGGTGAAGATGCGCACGGCCTGCCCCGGCCCGCAGTGCAGGCCGCGGTCGGGGCCGGCCGGCTGCTCGGCGACCACGTGCAGGGACAGGCCGCCGGCGCTGTCGGCGGCACGCAGGGCGTACCCGTCCATCATCGAGTTGTCGAAACCCGGCAGCGCCACTCCGGCCCAAACCCGGCGGGCGGCAAAGCCCCCCAGGGCCTCCAGCAGCGGCCGTTCCTGAAGCGGTCCGGGCGCGATGGAGTCAAGAATGCGTTGGCGGGCTTCGGTTTCGGAAATCATGGGGCTCCAGGGGCGGGCACGGAAGGCGGTGCCGGCGCGGGATCGGCCGGCGGTTCCAGGGGCATCGGCGCCACGGGCGGCGACGGCGACGGCGACGGCGACGGCGGAACGGCAGTGGGCGGGGGGACAGCGCTCTCCGGACTGGCAGCCGGTGCTGAGGCCGGCTCCGGACTGGCGCTGGTGCGGTGCAGCACCAAGTTGGACACCTGCGGCTGGCCGGAGCGGATGTCGGCCGTCAGGTAGCGCCCCTTGCGTTCAGGGCTCAGCGTCAGCGCTGCCTCGGCGCCGCTGGCATCAAGCGCGACCAGAGGGGTGCCGGCCGCCAGGACCGGCACCTGATCGCAGCGGATCAGCACGTAGTTCTGCTCCGGATTCACCATTTCGACGATGCCGACAAGCGTCGTGCGCGTGCCGGCGGGCGCCGGCTTGGGGCGGTCGCGCTTTGCCAGGCTGCAGCCAGCGAGCAGCAGGCCGAGGAAGAGGCTGCAGAAAAAACGCATGGCGCATCCTAAGCGCCGCCGGCCGGTGAAAACAAGACGATATGGCGCCCCTCGGAGCGGTCGCGCGGATTCCGGTGAAAGCGCCCGTGCAAAAACCGTTCGCCTCGCCCTCCCCGCGCGTTAGCATGCAGCGTGAGTTATCAGGTTTTCGCCCGCAAGTACCGCCCCAAAACCTTCGCCGACGTCCTCGGCCAGGAGCACGTCGTGCGCACGCTGCGCAACGCCATCGCCCAGAACCGGCTGGCCCACGCCTACCTCTTCGTCGGCCCGCGCGGCACCGGCAAAACCTCGACGGCGCGCATCTTCGCCAAGGCCCTGAACTGCCCGAACGGCCCGAGCATCGACTTCGACCCCGAGGATGAGATCTGCCGCGAGATCGCCGAAGGCCGCAGCCTCGACGTCCTCGAGATCGACGGGGCCTCAAACAACGGCGTCGACCAGGTGCGCGAGCTGCGTGAAAGCGTCAAATTCGCCCCCGCGCGCTGCCGCTTCAAGATCTACTACATCGACGAGGTGCACATGCTGTCCACCGCGGCCTTCAACGCCCTGCTGAAGACGCTCGAGGAGCCGCCGCCGCACGTGAAGTTCATCTTCGCCACCACCGAGGCGAACAAGATCCTGCCGACCATCATCAGCCGCTGCCAGCGCTTCGACCTGCGCCGCATCCCCAACACGATCATCGCCAAGCACCTGCTGCACATCGCCGCGCAGGAGGGTGTCGACCTCGACGAGAAGGCCGCCTACGCCATCGGCAAGGGCGCCGAAGGCGGCATGCGCGACGCCCAGTCGATGCTCGACCAGCTCGTCGCCTTCTGCGGCAACCGCATCGAGGAGCAGGATGTGCTCGACATCTTCGGCTTCACCGCCGTCGAGGCCGTCTGCAACCTGGCCCGGCACATCCTGTCGAGCGACACCGTCGGTGCCCTGCGCGTGGTCCACGACCAGAGCGAGGCCGGCAAGGACCTCGGTCGCCTGCTCGGCGACCTGATCCAGCACTTCCGCACGCTGCTGGTCTCGCAGACCGATCCGGAGGCCGCCGCCGAAGACCTGGAGCCCGAGATCGCCGCCCAGATCCGCGAGCAGGCCCAGGCCGCCAGCACCGAGCAGCTGCTGCGCGTGGTCGACGGCCTGGCCGAGGTCGACGCCCGCATGCGCTGGGCCACCAACAAGAAACTGCATTTCGAGCTGGGCGTCATCCAGGCGGTCCAGCACTACAACGAAGTCAGCCTGAGCGACGTCATCGCCGCGCTCGACGGCGCCGCCACTTCGCCAGCCGCGTTGGTCGCCAGCGCGGCCACCGAACCGAA
>CAYYJK010000168.1:0-8186 GCA_964472185.1 uncultured Prosthecobacter sp. | reverse complement strand
GGACCCCGGCGTTCGCGCCATGCACGACGAACTGACCGCACCGGCCACGCCGCCGGAGCGCGAGCTGGAACTGCTGCAGGAACTGCTGAGTCTGCAGCAACGCGCCACGGGCGGCGCCGCCTACGGCGACAACAGCGATGTCGTGCGCGCCCTCGTCGGCGAGGCGCCGGAAGGCGTCTGGTGGCCGCGCCAGTCACCGCGCCTGCGCGACGGCCGGCTGATGGACCGCTGGAACACGCCCTACTGGTTCCATGCCAACGCGGCCACCCAGGTGGAGATCCGTTCGGCCGGGCCGGACCGGAACCTGTTCACGGCCGACGACCTGATCCTCAACGGCAGCCCCGCCGGATTTGGCGCCAGCCCGGCGCGGGCGGAGACGGCCCCCTGATTCAGGCCTTTTGCAGCCCCGGCCGGCCGGCTTCCAGCGCAAAGGCGGCGCGGGTGTGCAGCGGCGCGCCGGGCCGGCTGACAAACTCCACCGCCTGATAACGCGTCAGCCAGGTCTTCGGCGTCACCTCGCAGCTGACGTAGCCGCGCTCGGCGCTGTGGAATTTCACGAAGGGATTCTCAGCATAGGTCGCATCAAGCGTCTTCGGCAGGAGTGCGCCATCGCCGCCGGAGCTGATCGAAGTGCCGACGAACTCGGCCGCCACCACGCGCGACTCCAGGTTGTCGAAGTCGGCGACGAGATCGTTGGCCCAGTTGCTGTGGATGTCGCCGGTGAGCACCACCGGATTGGCCACCTGCTGCTCGCGCAGGAACTTCAGCACGCGGCGGCGTTCCGCTTCGGCGCCCGGCCACTGGTCCATGCTGTGGGCGATCTCCGCGCCCGCCTTGCGGTCGACACGCGCCATCATGACCTGCTGCGCCAGGACGTTCCAGCCGGCGGCGGAGTTGCCCAGGCCCTCGAACAGCCAGTCGCGCTGCGTGCCGCCGAGCAGGCTGCGATCGGGATGCAGCGATTCCGCGCAGGGCGGCTGGTTGCCGTCGCCGCAGGGCTGGTCGGTGCGGTACTGGCGGGTGTCGAGCACGTGGAAGTCGGCGAGTCGGCCGAAGCCGACGCGGCGATACAGCAGCATGTCCGGTCCCTTGGGCAGGGCCCGCCGGCGCAGCGGCATGTGCTCGTAGTAGGCCTGGTAGGCGGCGGCGCGGCGTTTCAGAAAGTCCGCGCGCGCCACGCCGGGTTCCTCGGAAACGTCGCCCGCGCAGTTGTTGTCGAACTCATGGTCGTCCCAGGTCACCAACCAAGGCGCCGCCGCGTGCATGGCCTGCAGCGCGGGATCGGTCTTGTACTGGGCGTGGCGGCGGCGGTAGTCGTCGAGCGCCGTGATCTCCGGCCCCTCGTGCCGGCGGATCTGTTTCTCGCGGCCCGCGCCCTCATAGATGTAATCGCCGAGGTGCACGACGAGGTCGAGATCCTCCTTCACCATGTGTTCGTAGGCGGTGAACAGGCCGGTCTCCCAGTGCTGGCAGGAGGCGAAGGCGAAGCGCAGCCGCTCCGGCAGCGCGGCCGCCGCCGGAAAGGTGCGCGTGCGGCCCTTGGGACTGACCTCGGAACCCGCGCGGAACTGGTACCAGTACCAGCGGTCGGGCTTCAGGCCCTCGACCTCGACATGCACCGAATGCCCCCACTCCGGCGTTGCCGTGGCCCGGCCCTTCGCCACGACGCGCGTCATGCCCTCATCCTCCGCGACCTGCCAATCCACCGCGATCGGCTGCGGCGGCAACCCACCGCCCGGCAGCAGCGGCTGCGGTGCCAGGCGCGTCCAGAGCACAAAGCCGTCCGGCGCCGGATCGCCGGAGGCCACGCCGAGCGTGAACGGATGGCTGGAAAAACGGGGCTGCTGCGCCACCGCGCCCGAGCTGGACTCGCGGCTCAGCGCGGCGAAGGCCAGCGAGGTGGAACCGGCCAGGAGAAAGCGGCGGCGGGACAAGCGGGCATCGGCAAGTGGGTAGGCGGGCAGCATGGGATGAACTTCAACGCGTGCCGGCGGCCGAGCTTCAGGGCAAACTGTGCCAAAATCGAAAGGCGCGCCGGCGGAAGCCATGGTCGCGTTCATTAATGCAAAAAACTTGCCTCTGTGATTGACATGAATGCAACCAAGTTGCTTTTATGAGTCCGCATGAACTTTCGTGTCCCCTCCTCCACCTTCGCTGCGCCCGCCGCCCTGCTGGCTTGGCTGCTGACGGGCGCGGCCGCCCAGGCCCGGACCTCGGCCCAGTTCGCCGCCCAGCAGGAACAGAAATACGCCTACTCGACCTTCAGTGCGATGGCCTCGCCGGTGGTGCTGCCCTACGACGGCAAGCCGGACTGGCTCACCGGGCTGGACGTCAGCCTGGCGGACAAGATCTTCCCGCACGTCCACCTCGACACGGCTTTCGGCACCGCCTCGCGATCGCAAGATGAACTCCGCACCGGCCACCACGACCCGGTGCGCCGCGACGGCGTCACCTTGCAGAATGTCGAATTCTCGCTGTCCGGCCGGCTGGACGAACACAACGAGTTTTTCATCACCTATGCCGGCGCCGTCGGCGAGGACGACCGCATCGATCCGATCTTCGAGGAAGTGTTCTGGAAGTTCAAGGACCTGCCCGGCGGCTTCGAGCTGCGCGGCGGCCGCGTGTACAACCGCTTCGGCATCCAGAACAGCTACCACCCGCACGGCTTTGACTGGATCGACCAGTACCTGGTGAACACGCGCATGCTCGGCGAGGACTCGCTGACCACCATCGGTGCGGAAATCACTTGGCTGGCGCCCCTGCCCTGGACTTCGCAGTTCGACGTCGGCCTCGGCGTCGGCCCGGAGCATGAGGACCACGGCCACGCGCACGGCCATGAGGAGGAGGAGCACGCGGTGCGCTACAACCCGGAGGAGGCCCACTTTGCAGAGGGCGAATTTCTGCTCACCGCCAACTGGACGAACGTCTACAACTACAACGATTTCCACCAGTTCCGTGGCGGGATTTCGGGCGCCTGGGGAGACAACCAGTCCGGCTACCGCAGCAGCGTCTACGGGGCGCACTTCGAGTATCAGTGGCGCGAAAACGGCTTCGATCCGGGCGGCCGCTACTTCCGCGTGCGTTCGGAGGCGATGTTCAACCGCTTCCAGGTCGAGGACGAGATCGACGAAGGCCGCCAGCCCGACAGCCAGCAGGATTTCGGCGCCTACCTGAGCCTGCTGTACGGCCTGCGCAACAATCTGGAACTCGGCCTGCGCGGCGAGTATGTCGCCGGCAACGCCGACACCGAACGCGATGCGCGTTTCCGCATCAGCCCCGGCCTGACCTGGTATGCCAACACGGCCCGCACGCTGCGCTTCCGCCTCCAATACAACTGCGACCACTCGAACCTGCGCGGTACCGACCACGCGCTCTGGGCGCAGGTGAGCTTCACCTGGGGCGGCCCCGAGGTTCGCTGATGCTTTGGGCCCTTCTGAGACGTTTCTT
Organism: uncultured Prosthecobacter sp.; assembly: GCA_964472185.1. GTDB lineage: Bacteria > Verrucomicrobiota > Verrucomicrobiia > Verrucomicrobiales > Verrucomicrobiaceae > Prosthecobacter. Next base: position 4,739 of record CAYYJK010000168.1, on the reverse strand, counting down.
TTCCCCGGCACCTGTGCCAGACTTCCCCCATTCGCCGTCATGAAAACGCTTCTCGCCTGCCTGAGTTCCCTCGCCCTGGCGGTCACCGCCCCGGCGGCCGTCAAAGTCGCCACGCTGCACCCCATCCTTGCCGACGTCGCCCGCCAGGTCGGCGGCAGCCACGTCGAGATCGTGGAGGTGCTCAAGGCGGGCGGCGACGTCCACCATTTTGAACCCTCGGCCAAGGACATCGCCGCCATGCGCGGCGCCCCGGTCATCCTGGCCTGCGGCAAGCATCTGGAGACCTACCTGGACAAGCTGCGCGACAGCGTCGGCAGCGGTGTCAGGGTGGTCGAAGTCGGCCGGCTCATCCCCTCGCTGCAACTCGACCCCAGCCAGGAGATCTTCGTCTGCTGCCCGGCGCACGCCAAGAGCAGCATCGATCCGCACTGGTGGCACAGCGCCGAGAACATGAAGCGCGCCGCGCGCATCATCGGCCAGGAGCTGGCGGCGCTGGATCCGGCCAACGAGGCCGCCTACGAAGCCGGCGCCAAAGCCGCAGGCGCACGCTTCATGGAGCTGAAGAAGTGGGCGCAGCAGGAGATCGCCGCCATCCCGCGCAGCGACCGCAAGCTGGTGACTGCGCACGCGGCCTTCGGCTACTTCTGCAAGGAATACGGCTTCAAGACCATCCCCGTGCTCGGCATCGGCCGCAGCGACGACATCTCGGCGCAGTACATCGCCCAGACGATCCAGGCGATCCGCGAACACAAAATCCGCGCCGTCTTCCCCGAGGACCAGGCCAATCCGAAAGTGCTGGGCGAAATCGTGCGCAGCACCGGCGTCAAGATGGGCGAGGCCCTGATGGCCGACGGCACGGCCAAGAACGCGCACACCTTCGAAACCATGTTCGCCCACAACGTGCGGGTGATCGTCGCGGCCCTGAAACCGTGAGTCCGGCCGGGCGCGGTTGACGGCGCGCCCGCCCGCTCCGAGTGGTTGCCAACCCATGCGCGGTTTTCCCCCCATCCAGATCTTCCTGCTCTGCCTCGCCTTCAGCCTGTTCGCCTTTCCGCTGGCGCAGCTGACCGGCAACCGGGCGCCGGCCGGGCGCGCGTCCGCAACCGGCCCCCAGGCGGAAGTTCAGGGCGGCGCCGAACATCCGGAGGCGGAGCACAAGCACGTCCAGGTCGCCTCAGTACTGCGGCTGCGCTTTGCCCACCGGCCGCTGACCCTGAGCCTGAAGCAGGAAGGCCGCGAACTGCTGAAGCGGCCCGACCTCGGCGCCTCGCCGGTCGAAGTCGAGGCGGAACTCGAGATCAGCCATGACGGCAACGAGATGCTGCTCGCTGCGACCTGGCCGGAGGGCACGCCGGACACGGCGGTCACGGTCGAGATCGAACCGGACGGTTTTGAAACCCGCAGCGAAACGCGCTGGTCCTCCGGGGCCGAGCTCAACGAAGTGATCGCCTTCCAATGGTAAAGCCCGCCCCCACCTGCCAGGACCACGTCTGCTGGGGCGGCGGCGCCGCCCACACGCAGCACCACCGCCTGGAAGTCCGCGACCTGCGGGTCAGCTACCAGGAGGTGCTGGCGCTCGACGGCATCCGCTTCAGCAGCGAATGCGGGCGCAGCATCGCGCTGATCGGCCCGAACGGCGCCGGCAAAAGCACCCTGCTGAAGACCCTGGCCGGCCTGCTGCCGTACGACAGCGGCAGCCTGATCTGGCGCGGCCAAGCGCTGACGCGCAGCAGCCACGAGATCGCCTACCTGCCGCAGCGTGGCGACGTCGACTGGAATTTCCCGATCACCGTGCGCGGGCTGGTCGAAATGGGCCGTTATCCGAACCTGGGCTGGTGGCGCCAGTACTCGAAGCACGACGCCGACATCGTCGAGCGCGCCCTGAGCACGATGGATCTGCTCGACCTGCAGGATCGCCAGATCAGCGCGCTGTCCGGCGGCCAGCAGCAGCGCACCTTCATCGCCCGCGCCCTGGCCCAGGAAGCGCACGTGCTGCTGCTCGACGAACCGTTCACCGGCCTCGACAAGCCTGCCCAGGACAACCTGTCGCGGCTGTTCCGCGAACTCACCGCGGAAGGCCGCCTGCTCATCGCCAGCCACCACGACCTGCAGACCGTGAAGGGCAACTTTGACGACGTCCTGCTGATCAAGCGCCGGCAGATCGCCTTCGGCGAAGTGGCCAGCGCCTTCACGCCCGAAACCATCGCCCTGGCCTACGAACAGGCGCCCTGATTCCATGCCCGCCGACCTGCCCTCCCTGTCCGACTTCCTGGCCGAGCCGATCGCCCGGCGGGCGCTGCTGGCCTGCCTGATGATCGGCTTCGCCAACGGCTTCGTCAGCGCCTTCGTCGTGCTGCGCAAATCCGCCCTGAAGATCGGCACGCTTTCGCACGCCCTGCTCCCCGGCATCGCCCTGGCGGTGCTGCTGGTCGGCCTGACCCAGTGGAGCGCGCTGGCCGGCGCCCTGTTCGCCGCGCTCATCGTCGGCCTGGGTTCGATCTTCCTGTCGCGGACCTCGCGCCTCGACCAGGACACCTCGATGGGCATCCTGTACACCACGGCCTTTGCCGGCGGCTACCTGATCCTCACCCAGCTCAACGTGCGCCAGAAGCTCGACGAGTGGCTGTTCGGCAGCATCGTCGGCATGGCCGACAGCGACCTCTGGATCGCCTTCGGCATCAGCGCCGTCGCGGTGATCGCCCTGACCGCGCTGCAGCGGCCCCTGCTCATCTACCTGTTCGAGCCAAACATCGCCGCCAGCCTGGGCGTGCCGGTGCGCTTCCTCAACTACGCCACCTTCGCCATCACCATCCTGGTGCTGATCTCCTCGCTGCAGGCGGTCGGCTGCATCCTCAGCGTCGGCCTGCTGGTGGCGCCGGCGGCCACGGTCTACCTGCTGACCGACAACGCCCGCGCCCTGTTCTGGGGCGGCGGGCTGATCGGCGCCTTCGGCTCGGCCGCGGCCTTCCTGCTGAGCTACCCGCTCGGCTGGTCAGTCAGCGCCAGCATCATCGTCGTGCTCGGCGCCCTGTTCCTGCTCGCCTACATCTGCAGCCCGCGCTACGGCCTGTTCAGCAAGCGCGGCCGGGTCTGAGCCGGCTCAGCCTTCGACGAAACGCTCGCGCAGGTGCTTGAGGTGCCACTTGGCGTCGGTGGCGCGGCCCGTCGCCGCCACCATGATGTCCTCCGGCAGCGCCGCGCCGCCCGCGGCATGCACCTTGCGGCGCAGCCAGGCCAGCAGCGGCGCGTAGTCGGCGCGGTCGACCGCTTCGGCCACGCGTTTCTGCCGGCGCGCGCTGGCGAACAGCTGGGCGGCGTTGAGGTTGCCGAGCGTGTACGTCGCGAAGTAGCCGAGACCGCCCATGCTCCAATGGATGTCCTGCAGGCAGCCGCGGGCGTCGTCCGGCGGGGTCAGGCCGAACAGGCTGCGGAACTCCTCGTTCCAGGCGGCGGGCACGCCCGCCACGGGCAGGTCGCCGCGAATCAGCCGGCGCTCCAGGCCGAACCGCAGCAGGATGTGCAGGTCGTAGGTCGCCTCGTCGGCCTCGACCCGGATGAAAGAGTACTCGGCGCGGTGGATGGCGCGCAGGAAGGTCTCGATGCGGATCTTGCGCAGGTGCGGGAAGAGCTCCGCGGCGCGCGGCAGCCAGCGTTCCCAGAAGGGGCGCGACCGGCCGACGTGGTTTTCCCAGAGCCGGCTCTGCGATTCGTGGATGCCGAGCGAACAGGCGCGGCCGGAAGGCAGGCCGAAATCGGCCGCCGGCAGTCCCTGCTCGTAGAGGCCGTGCCCGGCCTCGTGCATCACGCCGAACAGCGAGGAGGTGAAGTCCGACTCGTCGTACCGCGTGGTCAGGCGGATGTCGGCCGGCCCAAGCGTGGTGCAGAACGGGTGGGCCGTGGTGTCGATGCGGCCGCCGTCGAAATCGAAGCCCAGGCTGGCCGCGATCTCGGCGTTGAGGATCTGCTGCTTCTCGACCGGGTAACGGCCGTGCAGGAGGTTGGGCTTCACCGCCGCGCTGCGCTCCACCGCCGCCCGGGCGATCTCTGTGAGGTCCGGCTTGAGCCGCTCGAACAGCGCTGCCACCTCGCGGGTGCGCGCCCCGCGCTCGTAGGTCTCGAGCAGGGCGTCGTACGGCTCGTCGGCGTACCCCCAGAGGTCGGCCTTGCGCCGGGCCAGGGCGACGAGCTTCTCCAGGTGCGGCGCGAAGCGCGCGAAATCGGACTTCGCCCGCGCCTCGGCCCAGGCCGCCTTGGCGTGGGCGCAGATCTCGCTCTCCTCCATGACCAGCTTCTGCGGCAGGCGGACCGCGCGGTTGGTGTCGCGGCGGATCTCGCGCAGGTTGGCAGCCATCCGCTCGTCGCGCGGTGCCTCCGACTCGGCCTTGTCGAGCAGCTTGCGGAACAGCGTGCCGGTGGCCAGGGCGTGCGCCTTGCCGTTCAGGTAGGCCATCTGCTGGGCGCGGTGCGCCAAGGCTCTGGCCGGCATAAAGGTCTCCTGGTCCCAGGACAGCGTCGCTTCGGTGGAGGTCAGCAGGGCGATCTCGCGCATCAGGGCGCAGAGCTGGTCGTAGGCGGAGACGGACATGGCGCAGCACTCTCCCGAGACGGCGCCGGCGCGCAACTGCGCGTCATTTGAGCCGGCTCAGGCGGTCCTGCACCCAGGCCAGCCCCTGCTGGATGGTCTCGTCGCCCGGCTGCAGCGCCGCCAGCTTCTGCCAGTGCTGCAGCGCCCGGGTGAA
>CAYYJK010000167.1:2336-8202 GCA_964472185.1 uncultured Prosthecobacter sp. | reverse complement strand
GCGGAGATCCAGGCGGCGCGCAAGCGCTCCGGCCAGGGCGGCGCCAAGATGACCATGTTCACGGTGCTGCTGCGCCTGCGCCAGGCCTGTTGCGACCTGCGCCTCACCGGCCTGGGCGGCGACACCCTCAAGGGTCTCGAGCCGGAGGATCTGTCGGGCAAGTGGCCGATGCTGCAGGAGCGCCTCGAAGCCATCCTGGCCGGCGGCGGCAAGGTTCTGGTCTTCAGCCAGTTCGTCCAGTACCTGCGCCTGGTGCGTGACTGGCTGGACGGCCAGAAGGAGGCCTACGGCTACCTCGACGGCAGCAGCCAGGACCGCGACGCCCAGGTCCGGGCCTTCCAGACCGATCCGGCGCGGCGGGTGTTCCTGATCAGCCTCAAGGCCGGTGGCTACGGCCTCAACCTGACCGCCGCCGACCACGTCATCCTGCTCGATCCCTGGTGGAATCCGGCGGTCGAGGCGCAGGCCGTCGACCGCGCCCACCGCATCGGCCAGCAGCGCGTGGTCACCGCCTACCGCCTGGCCGTGCGCGGCACGGTCGAGGAGCGCATCCTGGCCCTGCAGGCGAAGAAGCGCGGGCTGGTCGAGGCGGCACTCGACGACGAATCGCCGCTGATGAGCGGCCTGCGCGAGACGGACCTTGAGGCGCTGATCGCCGACTGAGCCGGGCTCAGGCCGGGTTTTCCGGCTGGCGCTTGTTCTTGTCGAAGCGGATGTCCTCCGCCTTCTCGATGAAGATCGTGTCCTCGCAGATGTTCTTGGCGTGGTCGCCGACGCGCTCGAGGAAGCGGGCCACGAAGATCAGGTGCAGGTAGCCTTCGAGGGGCGACTGGCGCGACTCCATGACCTGCAGCAGGGCCTGGTCGAGGGACTTTTCCGCGGCGTCGAGCTCCTTATCGAGCAGGCGGGACTGGGCGGCGGCCTCGGGGTTGGCGTCGGTGAAGGCCTGGATGCTGGCCTCCAGGTTGCGGGCGCAGAGGTGGTAGACGGGCTGGATCCGCGTCAGCTCCGGCATTTCCGGCAGCTGATTGATGGCGCGGGCGCGCTTGGCGATGCTGCTGGCCTGGTCGGAGATGCGTTCCAGATTGTTGGCAACGCGGATGGTGCCCATCACCTGGCGCAGGTCGTGGGCCGTGGGCTGGAACTTGAGCAGGATCTGCATGCCCAGCTGGTCGATGTTCTTCTCCAGGTCGTTGACGTCCTGGTCCGCCGCGATCGCCGCGTTGCACAGGTCCGTGTCGCGCTCGAGCAGGCCGCGCATGGCGCTGGCCAGGTTGCGCCGGGCGATGCTGGCCATGGTGAGCACCTGCTCGCGCAGGCGGTTGAGGGAATGGTCGAAGGTGGACAAAATGTGCTCTTGCATGTCTGGCGTGGACTCGGGCTGAGGCTACATCGCGACCGTGACGGTTTCGACACCGTTTTTTGGGGAGGTCGCCACCGTGGCGACCACGGCGTCGCCTTTCGGGTCGCGGTTGGTGCGCTCGCAGAACTGGTCGTAGGTGATCACCTCGAACTCGCCGCTGTCGTGCTCGAGGATCGCGGTCAGCGACTCGACCCAGTCGCCGGAGTTGAGGTAGTGGGTGGTGCCGATGACCTTGTTGGCCGGGCTGTGGATGTGGCCGCAGATGATGCCCAGGCAGCCCTTGGTGCGCGCCAGCTCCTGCAGCTGCTCCTCGTAGCGGCCGACGAAGCTGACCGCCGACTTGACCTTGAGCTTGACCCAGCGGCTGAGCGAGAAGCTCTCCTTGCCGCGCACCCGCCGGTACCAGTTGTACAGGCGGTTGACCCGCAGCAGCAGGTTGTAGCCGATGCCGCCGAGCTTGGCGATCCAGGGGTGGTTGGTGGTGACGTGGTCGAAGCCGTCGCCGTGCACGACCAGGTAGTCGCCGTCGCGGCCGCGGTGGATGTGCTCGTCGGTGATCAGGAAGTTGTCGAGCTTGATCGGGATGAACCGGTCGAGGATGTCGTCGTGGTTGCCGCGCAGGTAGATGATCTCGGTGTTCTCCTTCTCCATCTTGCGCAGCACGGTGCGGATGAAGTGGGTGTGCGCCTTGTTCCAGCCGCCCAGCCGCTTCAGGTGCCAGGCGTCGATGATGTCGCCGTTGAGCACCAGCTTGTCGCAGAGGGTGTTGCGCAGGAAGTGCGAGGCCTGGGCGGCCTTGCAGTCCGGCATGCCGAGGTGGACGTCCGAAATGAAGACCGTGCGCGCGCGCAGCTTGGTCTTCGACTTCTCCGGGTGCAGCGGAGCGTCGGCAAGGTCATCGGGATCGTCGGACATGCGGAGGGGACAAGTGAACGGGGTGAACGGGGGGCAGGTCAAGCGGGCTCTTTCGCGCCGGGCAGCACCGCCCGCAGTTCCTGCTCGAACTGCTCGACCACCCGCTGCCAGCCGAGTTCCTCGGCGGCGCGGCGGGCGGCGGCGCGCAGCGCCGGGTCGGTCCAGGCCTGCGCGGCCCGGCGGGTGCGCTCGAGGAAGGCCGCGGCGTCGTCGAACGGCGCCAGCCAGCCGTTGTCGCCGTCGCGGATCAGCAGGCGCGGCCCGGCGTAGTCGTAGGCCACCGTGTGCAGGCCCGAGGCCAAGGCCTCGAGCACGACGTTGCCGAAGGTCTCGGTGACGCTCGGGAACAGGAAGACGTCGGCGCTGGCGTAGTGCTCGGCCAGGGCCTCGCCGGTGCGCGCGCCGGCGTAGTGAAAGCCCGGGTGCTCGGCCTGCAGGGCCTTCAGCCGCGGGCCGTCGCCGACCACCACGCAGGGCGCCTGCGGATGCACCGCCCGGAAGGCGGCGAAGCTGCGCACCAGCAGGTCGAGGTTCTTTTCCGCGGCCACGCGGCCGACGTACAGGGCCACCGGCGTGGCCGCGTCCGCGCCCCAGCCGGCGCGCAGTTCCGGGCAGCGCCGGGCCGGGCTGAACAGGCCGGTGTCGACGCCGCGGCCGAGCACGCCGACGTTGCGGATGCCCCAGGCCTCGAGCATGCCGGCGGTGTCGGCGCTCGGCGTCAGGGTGCGCGCGGTGCGGTTGTGCAGTCCGCGCAGCAGGCTGCGGGCGACCGATTCCAGGCCGGGCAGGGCGTACTTTTCCAGGTAGCTCTGGAAGTTGGTGTGGAAACCGGAGACCACCGGCAGGCCGAGCCGGCGCGCGGCGCGGATGCTGGCGATTCCGAGCGGCGTCTCGGTGGCCACGTACAGGACGTCCGGCCGGAAGGCCTCGAACCGGGCCTGCATCTGCCGGACGCCGGCCAGGCCGAAGCGCAGGCCGGGGTAGCCGGGCAGGGGCAGGGCGCGCACCCGCTGGCGGCGCGGCGCCCCGGTATCCTCGTCCGCGGCGGCGTCGAGCGTGGTGACGATTTCGACCGCGTGACCGCGCCGTTGCAGGCCGCGGGCCAGGGTGGCAAGCGTCCGCGCCACGCCGTTGATGTCGGGCGGGTAGGTGTCGGTGATCAGCAGGACCCTCATGAGACCAGGGCGGACGGAATGGAACAGAGCAGATTCACCGCGCCGACAAAGCGCGCTTTGGTGACGAATGTGTCACGCGGACGGTTGATTTCACCGCGCAAACTGTCACATGTGACGGAGACGTCACCAAGTAACGTTTGGCCCCTCGGCCTCCCTCTGTGTAATCCGCAACCGACATGAGCAAGATCCTGGTGGTTGACGACGAGCCGGACATTTCGGAACTGATTAGCCTGCACCTGACCCGCGAAGGCCACGAGTGCCTCTGCATCACCAACGGTCTGCAGGTCTTCAACGCGGTCATCGACCACGAGCCCGACCTCGTGGTCCTCGACCTCATGCTGCCCGGCATGGACGGCGTCAGCGTGTTCAAGCGGCTGCGCGCCGACAGCCGCACCCGCAGCGTGCCGGTCATCATGCTCACCGCCCGCGCCCAGGTCACCGACAAGATCAACGGCCTCGAACTCGGCGCCGACGACTACCTCACCAAGCCCTTCTCGCCGCGCGAGCTGTCCCTGCGCATCACCGCCATCCTGCGCCGCACCAAGAAGATCACCCACGTCTCCGAGGTCAAGGCCGGCGCCTTCCTGCTCGACCGCAAGAACATGAAGTTCTTCCACCACGGCCAGCCGGTCGACCTGACCACCACCGAGTTCAAGCTGCTCGCCGTGCTCATGGAAAACACCGCCGCGGTGCACACCCGCAGCGAGCTCCTGCGCGAGGTCTGGGGCTATTCCGACGACGTCGCCACCCGCACCCTCGACACCCACATCAAGCGCCTGCGCGAAAAACTGGGTGACGCCGGCCGGCACATCGTCACCGTGCGCGGCACCGGCTACCAGTTTGTCACCGACCTGGTCGACGCATCCGCCGCTTGAAATGACCTGGCTGCCGCTTCTCGACCCCCTGCTGCTGGCCATCGCGCTGGAAGCGGACGACGATCTGCTGCTCTGGCTGCTCGGCGCCGCAGTGCTCGTCCTGCTCGCGGTCCTGCGCCGGCGCGAGCGCGCCTGGCGGCGGCGGGTCGAGGCCGTCACCCGCGCCGCCGGCCTGAAAACCTTCGAGGCCGACAAGCTCGCCGCCCGCATCCGCGGCCTGCTCGAGACCGAGGCGGCTCTGACCAAGGAGGAGTACCTGCGCCGCCTGTTCGAGGCCCTGCTCAACGAGATCCGCCAGGGCGTCGCCATCGTCGACGACCAGCTGCGCCTGAAGTTCTGCAACCGCACCCTCGGCCAGCTCTACTACAAGCCGGCGCTCCAGCGCGGCCGCACCCTGCTCGAGGAGCTCGCCGACCACCAGATCCACGACCTCGTCCAGACCGCCCTGCAGACCCAGCGCCGCACGGTGCGCGAGATCGAGTTCAACAGGGCCGCCGGCGGCGCGGTCAGCAGCCGCCACTACCTGGTCGAGGCCGCGCCGCTGCCCGCCACCGCCGAGCGCGGCGCCTGGCTGATGGTCCACGACATCACCGAACAGACGCTCGCCGACCAGGTGCGCCGGGACTTCGTCGCCAACGCCTCGCACGAGCTGCGCACGCCGCTGACCCTGATCAACGGCTACATCGAGACCCTGCAGAGCGGCCTGATCAAGGACGAGGCCGCCATGCGCCGCTGCCTCGACGTCATGGAGAAGCACGGCAAGCGCATCATCCGCATCATCGAGGACCTGCTCACCATCTCGCGCCTGGAAAACGGCACCACCGCGCTCAACGTCGAGCCCTTCCTCGTCCGCTCCTGCGTCCAGGACGCGCTCGACCACCTGGCGCCCATGCTGGAGGGGCGCGACGCGCGCATCGAGCTCGATTTCCCGGCCGACGGCGGGCCGCTGCTCGGCGACCGCTTCTACTGGGACCAGGTCTTCACCAACCTGCTGGAGAACTCCCTCAAGGAGAATCCCGGCCCCGGCCTGGTGATCCGCGTCAGCGGCCAGTGGTTCGCCGACCACTGCCTGCTCAAGGTGGCCGACAACGGCATCGGCATCCCGGCCCACGACCTGCCCTTCGTCTTCAAGCGCTTCTTCCGCGGCCACAAGCACCACTCGCCCGAGATCAAGGGCACCGGCCTCGGCCTGAGCATCGTCCGCCGCACGGTCGAAGCCCACGGCGGCACCATCGACCTGACCAGCCAGCCGGGCGTGGAGACCTGCTTCACCATCCGCCTGCCGCTGGCCGCCGAATCCGCCGCGGCCTGAACCGTGGCGCTTGTCGCGCCGGCCGCCTGCGGTTAGACTGGCGGCATGAATGCAGGTCCCGTGCGGTCGTCGTCTTCCGAATCCGGTCCGCGTCTGGCGGAGCTCGCCCTCGCCACCCTGGGCGGCCTCTGGCTGGCCCGCCGCCTCGGCCTGGGCAACGTCCTGCGCCTCACCGGCGCCTTCTGCCTGGCCAAGCGCCTGCTGACCCCGTCCGCGCCGCCTGCGG
>CAYYJK010000167.1:0-2236 GCA_964472185.1 uncultured Prosthecobacter sp. | reverse complement strand
CGCCGATCGTGCCGCCCATCCCCGGCTTCCTGCTCGCGCCGCACCAGGAGCCCTGCGCGCCGCTGCAGCCCTTCATCGCCGCCGCCGAACCGCCGCCCGGCGAGGTGCCGGAGCTGCCGGAAGTGCAGGGAAGTTGAAGGCCGGAGTTGCAGGGCCGGGGCGCGCGCGTAGCGGTCCCGGGTGCGTGACTACCTGCTGCTGCATCTGGTGATCCTGGCCTGGGGCTTCACTGCCATCCTGGGCAAGCTGATCGCCCTGCCGCCGGTCGAGGTCGTGCTCTGGCGCACCGCCCTCGCCGCGCTCGGCTTCGCCCTGCTCGCGCGCGGCCTCGGCCGCAGCCTGCGCGTGCCCGCCGCGGACGCCCGCCGCCAGCTCGCCGTTGGCGCCCTGCTCGGCCTGCACTGGATCCTGTTCTTCCTCTCCGCCCGCCTCGCCACCGCCTCGGTCAGCCTCGCCGCGCTGCCCACCGCCATGCTCTGGTGCTCGCTCATCGAGCCCTGGATCGACGGCAGCCGCCGCTGGCGCCCGCTCGAGCTGCTGGTCGGCCTGGTCATGGTCGGCGCGGTCTGGATGATCTACGAGGTCGAGCTGCGCTACTGGCTCGGCTTCACCGTCGGCATCGCCGCCGCCCTGCTGGCCGCCATCTTCGCGGTGCTCAACAAGCAGCTCGTCGCCCGCTGCCACTACGCGGTCATGGGGTCCTGGCAGATGCTCGGCGCCTTCCTGGTCAGCCTGCTCGGCTGGCTGCTGCTGACCCCGGGCCGGCTCACTGCGCCCGGCGCTGGCGACCTGCTCTGGCTGGCCGTGCTCGCCAGCGTCTGCACCGTCGGCGCCTACGCCGGCTACATGCTCGTCCTGCGCCGGCTGTCGGTGTTCACGGTCAACGTCATCTACAACCTCGAGCCGGTCTACGGCATCGTCCTCGCCATCCTGGTCTTCGGCGTCCAGGAGCGCATGAGCGGCGGCTTCTACGCCGGCGCCGGCCTGATCATCGGCAGCGTCCTGCTTGTGCCCTGGCTGCGCCGCTGGGTCGGCGAGGAAGCGCACGCGGCCCGCTAAATCGCCGCCGCCCGCTCCGTAGTGGTCGCATGCCCACCCGCCGCGCCTTCCTTGGCACCAGCCTGTCCTCCCTCGCCGCCGGTTTCACCCAGGCCCAAAACGCCGCTCCGGAACGGGTGTTCGACATCCACCAGCACACCCACTACCACAACCGCGAGGACGCCCACCTGATCGCCCACCAGAAGGCCATGGGCGTCAGCCAAAGCATCCTGCTGCCGGCCGGCACGCCCCTCGACCGGCCCTCGACCCACCACGGCAAGTCGAACGGCCTGGCGGCCAAGTGCTTCGGCACCGACGACGCCCGCCGCCTGGCCCAGGCGCACCCCGACCTCTTCCTCTGGGGCGCCAACGAGGTCACCGACGTCGACAACGCCGCCGCCGAGATCGAGAAGTGGCTCAAGCTCGGCGCCTGCATCATCGGCGAGCAGAAGTTCGACGTCGAATGCGACTCGGCCCACAGCCAGAAGCTGTACGAGCTCGCGAGTGCTTACAACGTGCCGATCCTGCTGCACTTCCAGCACCAGACCTACAACCGCGGCTACGAGCGCTTCCACACGATGCTGGCGAAGTACCCCAAGACGGTCTTCATCGGCCACGCGCAGACCTTTTGGGGCAACATCGACCAGGCCCACGACCAAAAGGTGCTCTACCCCAAGGGCAAGGTCACGCCCGGCGGCCTGACCGACCGCTACCTGGCCGACTACCCGAACCTGTACGCCGACATGTCCGCCGGTTCCGGCCTGCTTGCCCTGACCCGCGACGAGGCCCACACCACCGCGTTTTTCGGGCGCCACCAGGACAAGATCCTCTACGGCAGCGACTGCGCTGACCACTTCGGCCGCGGCCCCGGCTGCCAGGGCGCCCAGACCCTGGCGATGATCCGCAAGCTCGCCCCCAGCCCCGCCGTCGCCCGCAAGATCCTGTTTGAGAACTCGAAGCGCGTGTTCCGGTTGCCGGGGTAGGGGGACGTACGTCGTTCGGCCTTCAGGCCGTCTGGGTGTTGCCAGACGGAATCCGCCCCGCCCCCCCTGAAAATCGCTTTGACGTTCGGGCCTCCCGTCCCGATGGTCGGCGCGTAACCGACAGGGGCGTCCCGCCGCAGGGACTGAGACTTTCCGTTCGCCCGGAAGGAACCCTCCGAACCTGATTGCGGGTCATGCCGCCGAAGGGAGTCGCT
>CAYYJK010000166.1:5944-8258 GCA_964472185.1 uncultured Prosthecobacter sp. | reverse complement strand
GGTAGCAGAGCTTGGCCAGCATCGACGGGCTGTAGTTGAGGATGTCCGTGTCGTGACTGATGACGATTTCGGATTCGCCGCGGGCCAGCAGGTAGGTCAGCCCCATCCAGATGTTTGCGCCCTTGCCGGAATGCCGGCCGCCGTCCCAGCCGGCCTCGGCCAGCCGGTGGTGCGCCGCCTGGAGCTCCGGGCCGTCGTTCCACAGCAGGTGCACGGTCTTGCCGGCCGCCGCCTCCCGGACCAGGTCCAGCGCGGCGCCCACCTGGTCCGGCGCCATGGCGTTCATGCTGAGCACGACGTCGGAAATGTAGGGAACCTGCGCGACCTGATGCAGGATGGCTGGCAGGGCGGGCCGGCGGGTTTCAGCGAAAAGGGCGGGCAGCAGCAGGGCGACGGGGCGCCGGGCGGTCAGTTGAGCGAGCTCGCGGTCGCGTTCGGTGGCGTCCGGAGTGGCGAGGTGGTGCAGGGTCGGGAGCTGTGCGTGCTGGTAAAAATCCGCCATCCTGGTGGGGCAACTGCGTGTCGCTGTGCGGGTTGTTAAATTTGGGCGGCGGGGTCGCCGTTGCCGTTGCTGGGCGTGCTGCCGGCGGGCGCCGGATCGTCCGGCGTGTCGGCGGCCTCGCATTCAATCTCGATCTCCTGGCGCCAGCGGCGCGAGACCCAGGGCCGCACCAGGCCGTAAAGCAGGTAGCTGACGAACAGGACGGAGGGCATCCACTGCCAGTTGCGCACCGCGAAGGCGACCACGATGATCGAGATGAGCACCCAGGCCGGGGAGCGCCGGGTCCGCCAGTTCACCGACTTGAAGCTCGGGTACTCCAGGTTGCTCATCATCAGGTAGGAGAGCAGCACCATCAGCACGGCCAGGCCGTACTTCCACGGGCCGATCTCCTTGTTGCCCTCGTCGAGCCAGAGCATGAGCAGGGTGAGCGAGGCGATGACGCCGGCCGCGGCGGGAATCGGGCAGCCGCGGAAGTGCTTGCTGCTGGTCTTGTCGTCGCAGGCGGCCAGGCAGTTGAAGCGGGCCAGGCGCATCGCCCCGCAGACCAGGTAGGCCGAGGCGATCAGCCAGCCCAGGCCGGCCGGCTTTTCGATGCTCGACAGCACGATGTCATGCACCAGCAGGGCGGGGGCGACCCCGAACGAGACGATGTCGGCGATGGAATCCAGTTCGCGACCGAACGGGGACTCCTGGCCGCCCAGGCGGGCGACCCGGCCGTCGAGCACGTCGAACAGGCAGGCGGCCAGGATGGCGATGATGGCCCAGTAGTAGTGCTCGGTGACCAGTCCCTCGCGGCCCTTGAAAATCTGCAGCACGGCAACGAAGCCGGACAGGATGTTCCCGGCCGTCATCATCGTGGGCAGCACGTAGATGCGTGGTTCGCGTTCGAGCATGGAAGGAGGCAACCTAGCGCGCCTGCGGCGCTTGCCCACCTGAACTTTGCAGTTTCGTCACCGGCGGGCCGCGCTACCTGTGGCCATGCCCGACGCCGACCTGCCCCCGCTGACCCCGGAGACGACCCTCACCGAGGTGCTCCGGCTCTACCCCGGCGCCCAGCGCGCCCTGTTCTCCCGCTACCACATCGGCGGTTGCCGCAGCTGCGCCTTCAGCCCCCAGGAGACCCTGGCCCAGCTGTGCGCCCGCAACGACCAGCTGCCGGTCGACGAGGTCATTCAGCACATCCGGGACAGCCACGCCGGCGACGTCCGCCTGCAGCTGTCGCCGGCCGAGCTGGCCGGGCTGCTCCAGGCCGGCGCCGCGCTGCGGCTGCTCGACGTGCGCACCCGCGAGGAGCACGAGGCCGTGCGCCTGCCCGGTTCGCAGCTGATGACCCAGGAGCTGGTCCAGGAAGCCTTTGCCAGCTGGGCGAAGGACACGCCCCTGGTCCTGTACGACCACACCGGTTCGCGGGCCCTGGATGCGGTGGCCTACTTCATCGGTCACGGTTTCAGCGAGGCCAAATGCCTCGCCGGCGGCATCGACGCCTACAGCCGCGAGGTGGATCCGAGCCTGCCGCGCTACCGGGTGGAGCTGGAGGCCTGAGGCGGCTCAGCGCCAGAGCCGCCGGACTTCGTCGGCGAGGATTTCCAGCCCCTCCTGCACCGCCGCCTGCGGCTGGCTGAAGGTCAGGCGCAGGCACTCCTGCGGGTGCCGCCAGGGCTCGTCCAGACCGAAGGCGAAGTAGTGGCCGGGAATGACGAGGACGTTGCGGGCCTTGAGGCGCTGGTAGAGTTCGGCGGCCGTCACCGGCAGGTCCTTGAGCCAGAGCCAGAGGAAGAAGGCGCCCTCCTGGGCGTGCAGGGACCAGGGGAC
>CAYYJK010000166.1:0-5844 GCA_964472185.1 uncultured Prosthecobacter sp. | reverse complement strand
CGGAAGTCGGTGTGGATGACATCCGGGAACGGGTGGCCGTAGGCGTTGTCGATGAGCAGCGGGATGCCGTGCTGCCGGGCCAGGTCGCGCAGGCGGCCGAACTCCTCGCGGCTGAGCACGTTGCCGGTCGGGTTGGTCGGGCAGGACAGGCACATCGCCGCGATGTCGGGCGTGAGATGAAGCCGTTCAAAGTCCACCCGGTACTGGAATTCGTGCGCGCCGCGGGTTTCGATGAGCGGCCGGCGGGCGGTGAACTGGCCCTCGGCAAGGGCCTGGTTCGCGTAGCCGATGTAGTCGGGCACCAGCGGGAACAGGATGCGGCGGCGGCCCTGCGGCGTGTCGCCGGCCAGCAGGTTGAACAGCAGGAAGAAGGCGTTCTGGCTGCTTGGCAGCACCACCAGGTTTTCGCGGCCGACGTCCCAGCCGCATTCGCGCCGGAGAAAGGCGGCGAAGGCCTCGCGGAAGGCCGGATTGCCCGCCGGCGGATCGTAGTTGAGCAGCATGCGGTCCAGGGCGGGTTCGTCCGCCGCGAGGGCGCGCAGGCGTTCGCGCCAGAGCGCCTGCACCTGCGGGATCGCCGCCGGCTGGCCGCCGCCGAGCATGCGCATGCCGGGATTTTCGGACAGGGCCGCGCCCAGGTCGTCCATGAGTTCCTGGATGCCGCACGGGCCGGCGAGGCGCTGGCCAAGGGTGGAGAAGGCGTTCATGGCGGGAAGGACGCCGTCTCAGCGGCGCCGATTCCTTAGCCGGGAATGCCGGGGAATCACGCGGAATCCGCGCGGCTGCCCTCGATCCAGGCGCGCAGATCGAAGTCTTCGGCGAGTTGGTTCACCTGCCAGCGGCCGTCGGCATTGAGGCGGAAGCTGCCGATCCAGCGCTGGTGCCAGGATTCCGGCTCGATCATGCTCAGCTGGTGGCGGCCGCCGACCTCGTAGAGGTGGTAGGTGGCCCCGATCACCGGTTCAAAGCCGAACTGCGCCTCGTAGATGAGCTTGTTCCAGTTGAAGGCGTCGATCACGGCCAGGTAGCGCTCGCGCAGTTCGACGAGCTCCTGCTGCAGGCTGCGCTCGACCTGCGAAATGCCGCGGCTTTTGAAGTGCGTCAAATCTTGGGGCACAATGCTCGGTGCCAGGCGCGAGGCCGGATAGGGCAGGTAGTTGCCGCGCGGGGCGGTCTGGGCGAGGTCGGCGTCAATGGGGTCCATGCGGGCAGGGAGACATACGCGGCCGGTCGCCGGGTGGTTTGGATTGAAAAGGCCCGGGCAGGCCTTAATTTGGCTGTTCATGATCCTTCGCCTCCTTTCCGGACTTCTGCTCCTGCCGCTGCTGGCCGCCTGCGTGTCCAGCATCCCCACGGCGGCCGAGCTCGACCGCCTGGAGCAGCAGGTGCGGGCGGAGTACCGCCAGGACTACGACCAGCTCGAGCAGCAGCGGCGCGCCGGGCAGCTGACCCCGGCGGAGCACGCCCAGGCCCGGGCCGGGCTGGACCAGCGCGTGCGCAACCGGGTCGACACCATGCTCTGGAGCCGCCACGCTCTGGTGCAGAGCGACCTGAAGGCGCACAACATCCCGACGCCCGACAAGCCCCAGGACAACACCCCGCCGGTGGTCGGCGGCGTGCAGAACAGCCTGTACAACTCCTCGCGCCAGACCGGCATGGGCAACCAGGTCATGGGCAACTTCATGCGCGACTTCGGCGGCGGCAACTTCAACGCCGGCCGCGCCGGCAGCGTCTACGATCCCGAGTGAGAGCATGCGCGGCGACCGACTTGAACTTCTGGCCGGCGGCGTGATCCGGCGCACCCTGCGCAGCCTGCCCGACGCAATCCGCGAGGCGGCCGAAGGCTGTCCGATCGAGCCGGCCTTCATCGCCGACTGCCTGGCGGCGGGCGAGGCGCTGGAGGACGATCTGCTGGGCCTGTTTGAAGGGCTTTCGCTCGCCGATCCCGAACCCGAGACCGTGCCGCAGCTGCCGCGCATCCGGCTGTTTCTGGACAATCTCTGGGAGCACGCCGGCCGCGACCGCGAGACCTTCCGCGACGAGGTGCGCGTGACCCTGCTGCACGAGCTGGGGCACTACCTCGGCCTCGATGAGGACCAGGTCGCCGAGCTTGGGCTGGCCTGAGGCCGGCTTCAGCCGCGCACCTGGCCTTCGCCGTCCACGAGGTACTTGTAGCTGCAGAGCTCGGCCAGGCCCATCGGGCCGCGGGCGTGCAGCTTGTCCGTGCTGATGCCGATTTCGGCGCCAAAGCCGAATTCGCCGCCGTCGTTGAAGCGCGTGCTGGCGTTGTGCAGCACCACGGCGCTGTCGACTTCGTGCTGGAAACGCTCGGCCGCGGCGCGGTCGTGCGTGACGATGCTGTCGGTGTGGTGCGAGCCGTAGCGGTTGATGTGCTCGATCGCCTCGTCGAGGCCGTCAACGGCCTTGACGGAAAGGATGAGGTCGAGGTACTCGGTGCGCCAGTCCTCCTCGCCGGCCGGTTTGGCGCCGGCACCCAGATGCGGCAGGGTGGCCGCGTCGCCGCGCAGTTCGACGCCGGCGGCGCCGAGGTCCGCGCCGAGGCGGGCGCCCAGGCTGGCGGCGAGGTCGCGGTGGATGAGCACCGTTTCCAGCGCGTTGCAGACGCCCGGCTTCTGGCACTTGGAGTTGCGGATGATGTTCAGGGCCATCTCCGGATCGGCGTCGGCGTGCACGTAGACGTGGCAGACGCCGTCGTAGTGCTTGATCACCGGCATGCGCGCGGTGGCGACCACCTTTTCGATCAGGCCCTTGCCGCCGCGCGGGATGATGAGGTCGAGGAACTGGTCCATCTTTGCCAGGTGCTCGACGCTGGCGCGGTCGGTGAAGGGGATGAGCTGGATGCTGTCGGCGGGCAGGCCCGCGCGTTCGCCGCCAGCCTGCAGGGCCGCAGCCAGGGCGACGTTCGAATCGATCGCCTCGCTGCCGCCGCGCAGCAGGGTGGCGTTGCCGGTCTTGAAGCAGAGCGAGGCGGCGTCGGTGGTGACGTTGGGGCGGGACTCGAAGATGATGCCGATGACGCCGATGGGCACGCGCACCTTGCGGATGCGCAGGCCGTTGGGGCGCGTCCATTCGGCCAGCACCTCGCCGACCGGGTCGGGCAGAAGCGCCACTTCGCGCACGGCGTCGGCGATCGCCCTGAGGCGCTTGGGGTCGAGGCTGAGGCGGTCGATCATGGCCTTGCTCAGGCCGTTGGCATGGGCGCGCTCAAGGTCCCGGGCGTTCGCTTCCAGGATCGCGGTCTCGCGGGCCAGGATTTCGTCCGCCATGGCTTCCAGGATCGCGTTTTTCTGGGCGCTGGAAAGCTTGACCAGGGCGTGCGAGGCGGCGCGGGCGCGGCGGCCCATGTCGAGGATGGCGCTTTGAATGTCGGTGTCGGTCATGACGGCGGAAAAGGGGGCGGTGAAACGGGGCGGGCCTGCGCTCAGGCGGCCGGGCGCACCGGAAAGCGGGTGCAGACGCCGCCGCCGGCGACGACGGCGGGCAGCTGCTCGGCGTGGCGGCCGCTGGCGATGATGCACTGGACGCCGTCGTTGACGGCCTCCTGCACGGCGCGCAGCTTGGAGATCATGCCGCCGGTACCCAGGCGGGTCTTCTCCTCCTGGGCGTGGTGGAGGACCTGGCTGATGTCCTCGACGACAGGGATCGGGCCGTCCTCGGGGCGTTGCACGTCGCGGAGCAGGCCGGGGGCGCTGGTCAGCAGGATGAGCAGGTCGGCGCCCCACAGGCGGGCGACGCTGGAGGAGAGCTTGTCGTTGTCGCCAAAACGCAGCTCCTCGATGGCGACGCTGTCGTTCTCGTTGATGACCGGGACGACCTGGGGGAACTCGAGCAGGCGCTCCAGGGTGCTCTTGAAGCGCAGGGCGCGGTCGCGGTTGCCCAAGTCCTCGTGGGTGACCAGGAGCTGGGCGACGTGCAGGCCGTGGTCGCGCAGCAGGTTCTCGTAGGCGTGCATCAGATGCGTCTGGCCGACGGCGGCCAGGGCCTGCAGCGTCGTCATGTCCCCCGGGCGCTGCGGCAGGTCGAGCGGCTTGAGGCCCGAGGCCACGGCGCCGCTGCTGACCACCACCACGGTGTGGCCCGCCTGCTTGAGCAGGGCGACGGCTTCAACAAGCTTGCGCAGTTGGACCGGATCGGGTTCCGGTGCCTGCAGTTTGGTCAGGATGCCGGTGCCGAACTTGAGAACGATGCGCTGGGGAGCAGGCGTGGACATGGAAGGCGGGGGCGCAGTATGGCGTGCGCCTTCCGGGAGGCAAAGGGATGTTTTGCCGCCGCGGTTCAGCGGTAGTGAAGCTGCTTGCGCAGGTCTTCCGGCAGTTCCTCGGGCTTGAGCTTCTGCACGCCGCTGGGCAGGGTCACCGACAGGCCGCTGTCGTCAGCCTTCATCACCCGCACCTGGGTGAGCTTGCGGCCGTCGGTCAGGGTCAGCTCGGGGATCAGGGCGCCGACGACCGTCTGGCGCATGTCGGTGACGATCTTGGCGCGCTGGGCGGAGGTGCGGGCGATTTTCTCCTGAAGCTGGGTGCGCTTGGCGTCGATGGCCTGGATCTCGGCCTGGCGGGCTTCGACCTTCTTGCGCAGGTCCAGCGCTTTGACGATGGCGTCCAGCTCGGCGCGCCTGCCGGCCACGCTGGCCTCGTACGCGGCGACGTTCTTCTGCAGATCGGTCAGCTCCGCGCGCTTTTGGCTGTGCTCCTGATAGAAGAACCAGGCGGTCAGACCGCCGCCGAGAAGGAGAAGAACGAGCAGATTTTTCATGGAGTGGGAGGGGGGGAGTGAATGCCGAGGCGGGAATCAGCGGCCGCCGCGGAGGTCGGCGAGGTCCTTCTCCAGCGCGGCGAGGGTGGCCTCGGCCTGCTGGTGGGCCTGCACGCTCTTGGTGAGCTTGGCGTCCAGGTCCAGCAGGTGCTGGGCGTTCGAGGCGGCCATCTTGTGGGCGGCCTGCTCGGGCGTCGCGCCCGGCGGCACAAAACGGCGCAGCTGCAGCAGCTGGCCGTCGATGTCGGCCTGCTGCTGGTGGAGCTGGTTGAGCTTGGCCGCGAGGGCCGCATGCTCCGCTTCAATTTTCTGGATGTCCTCGCAGCCCGTCAGTGAAAGCACGAGGCAGGGGAGGAGGAAGCTGTAAGAAGGCGCTTTCATGGCGGCGGCGGAGACGGGTTAAGGGAATTAATGAGACGCTAGCAAAAAGCGTTCGAAGGTGTCAATGCGCCAAACAGAAGCGGCGGTTGCGGCGTTCAGGAACAGGTTGCAGCCGCCGGCCCCGCCCGGCATGCTCGCGCTCAGCCGCCTTTTTTTCATGCCCGACCCTGAACCGCCCGATGACTTCAGCCGGCTGCCGAACGCGCAGTCGGCTTCCGGGCTGTCTTCCAAACAGCGACTCTGGCAGCAGCACGCCGGCCGTGCGCAGACGCGGATCGGGCCCAAGCCGGCGGAGGAGCAAGCGCCCGCTGCCGAGCCTTCCGCGGCCTGGCAGGAGTTGCTGCACGAAGGCGCCGCGGCTCCGGCCGACCTGCCGATGCCACCGCCGGCGCGCCCGCCGCGGCGCACGGTCATCGCCTCGCGCGCCGGTCCGTCCGAGGCGCTCGTGCCGGCCACGGATGAGGCGCCCCCGCCGGTGGAAATGTGAGTGATCTTCTCAGCCAAACCAGATTGCTGGATGGCTGCCACAGATTCCCCACCACCGATAATGCTCACTGCTGAGCTTTCAGCCACGGCTTTGGCGATACCGTGGGTGCCTTCGGCAAACGCAGGAAATTCAAAAACACCCATCGGACCATTCCAAACCACGGTTCCTGCGGTCTTGATCACTTCGCTGAAAGCGCGAAC
>CAYYJK010000165.1:0-8269 GCA_964472185.1 uncultured Prosthecobacter sp. | reverse complement strand
GGTGAGGCGCTGCAGGTCGCGGCGGGCCAGGGTTTCCTGGCCGCCGTCGGCGCGTTTGAGGGTGATCTGGTCGGCGGTTTCGCCAGTCAGGATGCCCGACAGGCTGCGGCCGTCGCGGGTCTCGACCAGGTAGAGCGAGAAGTTGGGCGAAACCTCGCGGTTGGGGTCGAGGATGTTGGTCAGCAGCTGGTCGGGCGTCCAGGCCTGGACGGTGCCGAGATGCGGACCGACATCGTTGCCCTGGTCGCCGTGCTTGTGGCAGACGAGGCAGGCGAGCTGGTAGATTTTTCCACCGCGTGCGGCGTCGCCGCCGGCGAGCGCGGGCAGGTAGCGGGCGATGACTTCGCGGCGGTTGCCGCCGGCCGCTTCAAAAAGCTGCGCGGCGCGCTTGGCCACCTGCGGATCGCGCTGCCGCGCCAGCTGTGCTCGCGCCGCGGCGCTGACCTGGGGCAGCGACACGGTCTTCGCCTCCAGCGCCGCCAGCAGGGCCTGCACGCGGTCGGGGTAGCTGAGCAGGGCGGACTGCGCCTTTTCGCGCAGGGCCGGACTCAGGGCCGGCCAGGCCGCGAGCAGGCGCGCCGCGACCTGCGGATCGCGCTGGACGGCGAGGGCGTCGAGCGCGGCCTGCTGCAGCTCTTGCGCCACCGAGGGCTGCAGCAGGCCGTCCAGCAGCGGCTGCAGATCGGTCAAGGTGCCGAGCGCACCGACGGTCTGCACGGCGGCCTGGCGGTCTGCCAAGGGGGCGTCGGCGGCCAGGGCGCGGCGCTGCGCTTCGCTCAGGCTGGCCTGCACCCAGGCGCGTGCGGCCGCGTCGGGCAGGTGGGTTTCCAGCGCCAGGCCCCGGCGGCGCAGGGCCTGGGCGAGGCTGACCAGGGCGCGGCGGCTGGCTTCGGGTTGCGCGGTGCGCGCCTGTTCCAGTCCGGTCAGGAAGGCGCGCACGGACTCTGCCGCCTGCGCCTGGTTCGCCACCGCCTTGGCCGCTTCTTCCAGCAGGCGGACATCGGCAGCCGGTGTCTGGCGCAACTGCTCCAGGGCGAGGTCGCCGAGGCGGTCGCCCGCGGCGCTGAGCACGACGTGGTTCAGCCGTGCGTCGCTCTCCCCCGGGCGCAGCAGGGCGCCGAGTTGGGCCGTGGACGGCTGGCTCGTGCGCAGGGCCTGCGCCAGCTCGAGGCGCGTGCGCGCCGGCCAGTCCGCGGCCCTGGCCGCCAGAGCCTGCAGCTCCGCCGCCGGCAGCCGGTTCGCGGCCAGCGTCAGGGCCTGGGCGACCACGCGCGGGTCGGCGTCGGCCAGGGCGCGGCGCAGGTCGCCGGCCTGCAGTGCGCCGAGCCCGTGCAGGCTCCATAGCGCGTGCAGGCGGCCCTGCGCAGTCCTGGCGGCGTCCGCCAAGGCGCGCAGCGGCGCCACGGCCGCCGCATCCTGGCGCTCAAACAGCAGCCGGTGGGCGGTTTCGCGGTGCCAGGCGTTCGGGTGGTCGAGCAGGGCGACCAGCTCCGCCGTGCCGGCGCGGCTGAGTTTGGGGGCGGCCCGGGGCTTGAACCCCGGCGGCGCCAGCCGCCAGAGCCGGCCCTGGTCGGTGCCGCGCAGCAGGTCGAGCTGGGCATGAATGTCGTCGGGAATGCTCCAGGGATGCTCGATGACCTCGCGGTACATGTCGCAGACATGCAGGCAGCCGTCGGGCGCGTTGACGAAGTTGACCGGCCGGAACCAGACGTCGTCGCTGGTGCAGAAGTTCTTCCGCAGGTCCACCTGCACGGCCTTGAAGCTGGTGCCGTCCGGCTGCAGCTGCATGCGGTAGAACAGGTTGCCGGCGACATCGGCGACGAAGGCAAAGTCGCGGTAGGCCGGCGGGTAGGCGTCGCCGCGGTAGACCGTGACGCCGCTCGACGAAGTGACCACGCCGGCGCCGACCAGTTCGCTTTTCGGCAGGTGGCTGCCTTCGGCGCTCCAGCGTTTGGCGCGGAAGTCACGCCAGGGTTCCACCGGGCTGGTGCGGTAGACCGGCAGCTGGTCGCCTGCCTCGGCGCAGTCGTGCAGCGCCGGCGGCGCGGTCAGTCCCGGCGGTCCGGCCAGGGCGGCCGGCGTCAGGGCGACGTGCTGGCAGGGGTTGCGGATGTTGCAGAGGAAGCGGTTGCCCCAGTCGTCGAAAGTGTTGCCGAAGCGGGCGCCGCCGCTCTCCAGGCGCAGGTCGCGCGTGACCGGATCGAAGCTGAAATCGTTGCGGCGGATCGCCAGCGGCTGGAATCCGGCGACTTCGGGCCGGGTGATGCTGGCGCCGTTGCTGCCGCCGGCGACGTGCAGGCGGTGATCCAGCCCCCAGACCGGGTTGTTCATCACCGCCTGGACATTGAGCTTCCTGAACCCGGTGAAGACCTTTTCCCGCACGTCGGCCCGGCCGTCGCCGTCGGTGTCCTTGAAGTACCAGACGTCGGGCGTGGCGGTGACGAAGATCCCGCCCTGCCAGCAGGCGACGCCGGTGGGCCAGGACAGGCCGTCGGCAAACCGGGTGCTCCTGTCGAAGACGCCGTCGCCGTCGGTGTCCTCCAGCAGGCGCACCTGGCCGATGGCGGCGTCGGTGGGGTTTTCCTGGCTGGGCTGGTGCCTGGCCTTGTCGGTGTACGGGTAGTCCGTCATCGAGCAGACGTAGGCGCGGCCGTCCGCGTCGTAGGCCATCGCCACCGGGTCGGCGACCAGCGGTTCGGCGGCGAGCAGCTGCATCGAGAAGCCGTCGAGAACGTGGAAGCTGGCGGCGGCGCGTGCCGGCGGCAGGGACGGCACCGGTGCGAAGGCGGGCGGGGCGGCGGGCAGGCCGAAGGCCGCCAGCAGGGAGCCAAGGAGCAGGGAAAGGCGCATGGTGCAGAATAGGCGTTCGCGGTGCGGCGCTTCACGGTGCCTTTCTGCCGGAAGGCGGTGTTTTTGTGATGCGCCCCTGCGCGAATGCGGCATTTCCCCGGCAACATGGCCGCCGTTGCGGCGTTGGTGGGCCATCATGAAATGGTTCCTGCTTTGCGCCTGCCTGATCGCGCCGCTGCTCGCCGCGGCCGAGCGTCCCAATGTCCTGTTTCTCGCCATCGACGACCAGAACGACTGGATCGGCGCCATGGGCGGCCATCCGCAGGTGAAGACCCCGAACATTGACCGTCTGGCCGGACGCGGCACGCTGTTCAGCAACGCCCACTGCCAGTCGCCGCTCTGCAACCCCTCGCGCAGCAGCCTGCTGACCGGCCTGCGGCCGAGCAGCACCGGCATCTACGGCTTGGCGCCGGGCATCCGCGAGGTCGAGCAGACGCGCGAGCACGTCACGCTGCCGGAATCCTTCACCCGCGCCGGCTACCACACCTACACCTGCGGCAAGATCTACCACGACGGCTCGCTGCGGCCGCGCGACAAGGCGCGCGAATTCAACACCTGGGGGCCGGCGCCCGGCATCGGCAAGCGCGCCACGACGATCGCCAACCTGCCGGCCGAAGGCCGTCACCCGGCCATGGACTGGGGCCCGCATCCGCTCGATGAGAAAACCCATGGCGACTACCAGATCGCCGCTGCGGCGGTCGACGCGCTGGCCAACGCTCCCAAGGACCGGCCCTTCTTCATCGCCGCCGGGTTCCGCCTGCCGCACGTGCCCTGCTACGCCCCGCCGGCCTGGTTTGACCTCTATCCCGACGCCACGCTCGAGATGCCGCCGGTCAAGGAGGACGACCGCGCCGATCTGCCGAAGTTCGCCGACTTCCTGCACTGGAAGCTGCCGGAGCCGCGCCTGAGCACGCTGCGTGCCTGCAACGAGTGGCGGCCTTTGGTGCGCGCCTACCTGGCCTGCGTCAGCTTCATGGACGCCCAGTTGGGCAAGGTGCTCGCGGCACTCGAGGCCTCGGGCCGGGCCGACAACACGATCGTCGTCGTCTGGAGCGACCACGGCTGGCATCTCGGCGAGAAGCTGATCACCGGCAAGAACACCCTGTGGAACGAGAGCACCCGCGTGCCGCTGGTGTTTGCCGGACCCGGCATCGGCCGCGGCGCCGTCTGCAAGCGTCCGGCGGAGCTGCTCGACCTGTTCCCGACGCTGCTTGAGCTCGCCGGCCTGCCCGCGCGTGCCGACCTCGAGGGCCACAGCCTGGTGCCCCAGCTCAAGGACGCCGAGGCGCCGCGCCCGTGGCCGGCGATCACCAGCCACAACCAGGGCAACCACAGCATCCGCACGGAGGGCTGGCGCTACACCCGCTACGCCGACGGCAGCGAGGAACTCTACGACGAGGCCGCCGATCCGAACGAGTGGGTCAATCTGGCCGGCGATCCGCGGCACGCGGCGCACAAGGCCGAACTGGCCAAGTGGCTGCCGAAGGTCGACAAGCCGCCCGTGCCCGGCAGCAAGCACCGCATCCTGACTTTTGATCCCGCCACCGGCGAAGCCGTCTGGGAAGACCAGCCCATCGACAAGACCGCGCCGCTGCCGGAGCCCTGAGGAGGGGCGGGATGCCGCCGCCGGCACGGCCGCTTCATTCGACCACCATCTCGCCCTTCATGACCAGCCAGTGGCCGGGGAAGGTGCAGAGGTAGGGGTATCTGCCGGCCTTTGCGGGCGCTTGAAAGCGCAGGATTTCGCGCTCGCCCTGGTTCAGCAGCTTGGTCTTGTGCAGGATCTTGGGTGAGTCGGGGATGAAGCCCTTGGCGAGGCCGTCCGGGGTTTTGGCCATCTCGTTGCCGGCGAGGCCGATTTCGTCCGCGGCGCCCGGCTCGACAATGAGCAGGTTGTGCGGAGTGACGTCCGGGTTCTCGAAGACAAGCTTCACCGGCTGGCCGGCCTTCACGCGGAATTCGCGCACGTCGTACAGCAGGCGTTCGGGCAGGGTCTTGAGGGTGACGGTGTGCAGGCCGGGCTGTGCGTCGAACGGGTTCGGCGGCTCGGGCTTCTGCCGTTTCGCCATCTGCGCCGGCTTCTTCGGTTCGCTGGCCTCGAGGAACGGCGCGAGTTCCGGATGCTTCGCCAGGAAGTCGGCGTTGCCCTTCCACAGCGGCTGCAGCGTCTGGCTGTCGAGCGTGGTGCGCAGCGCATAGGTGAGGTAGGGGTCCATCGGATGCTTGAGCAGGTCGAGCGCGGCCTCCAAGGCCTCCGGCGTGCCGATGTAACTCGCCGCGATGGCCGCCTCAAGGCGGACAAGGCCGCTGGGGTCGTTCGTGGCCAGGCGAAGGGGCTGAGGTCCCACCTCGTTCTTCCAGGGACGCTGCGGCAACTTGCGCAGGCTTCGCGCCGCTACGGCCCGCATCCGCGGGCCGAACGTGTCGCGCTCGTTCAGGATGCGGGACAGCAGGTGGTTGCTGTGGTCCCAGACCTCGGCCTTGGATGCTTCGGGTGTTTGACCCTTCTCAAAGTTCTGTTTCGCGAGCCAGTCGCTGAGCCACAACCATTCTGCCAGAGCCTGGTCTGTGGTCAGATGAAAACCGCTGCTCAAGCCGATGCCAACGGCGAGTTCCTCAGGTTCCTTTTCCCGCAACTCCACCTTGGCCCGATACCGGGTCCGGTAGTTCTCGCTCTTCAGCAGTTCCAGCAGCTCGGGGATGCTCGCGCCGGCGATTTTCGGCGCTTCCTCCTGCGGTTGTCCCTTCGCGGTGATGCGCCAGATGCGGCCGCTCTTTTTGTCGCGGCGGGTGTCTCGGAGGGAGTACTGCATGTGGCCTTTGACGGGATTGTACCAGTCGGCGACGTACATCGCGCCGTCGGGCCCCTGCTGGATGTCCACGGGGATGAAGCTCAGGTTCGTGCTTTGGAAGACGATGCCGACCTTCTTCTCCTCGAAGTGCGTGTCGTGCTCCACCCATTCGTGCAGCGCGACCTCGTTGGTGGGCTTGTAGCGCACGCGCATGAAGTGCTTCTTTTCACGCAGCTCCTTCGGCCAGTGGCTGCTGGTGAGGAATTCCTGGCCGCAGGTGCCGCTGTAAGCCGGGAAATAGTTGCCGGCGGGGATGTGGATGTCGGGGTAGGGCGCGTTGAGCGCATGCACGGCACTGGCGAAGACGGGATGGCTGCCGACATGGAAGCCCCAGTCGTCGAAGGTGATGCCCCAGGGGTTCGTGCTCAGGTAACTGCCAAAGGCGAGCAGGCGTCCGGTGGCGGGCGTGTAGCGGAAGAAGCTGCTCTCGCGGGCGCGGACGGGGCCGTAGGGCGTCTCGACCTGGCTGTGATGGAAGATGCTCTCGCGGAAGATGAGGTCGCCCTCGGGGCTCCAGACGAAGTCGTGCAGCGCGTGGTGGCTGTCCTCGGTGCCGAAGCCGGTGAGCAGCTTCTCGCGCTGGTCGGCCTTGCCGTCGCCGTCGCTGTCCTTGAGGAAGGTCAGATGCGGCTGGTCGGAGACGAAGACGCCGCCGTTGCCGAACTCGAAGCTGAGCGGGATGGCGAGCTTGTCGGCCCAGACCTTGCAGGTGTCCGCCCGGCCGTCGCGGTTGGTGTCTTCGAGGATGAGGATTTTGTCCTGGGGCGCCTCGCCGGGCACCAACTGGGGGTAGGTCGTGCTGGTGCTCACCCACAGGCGGCCCTGGCCGTCGAAGCGGAGGGCGATGGGTTTCACGAACAGCCCCGGAAAATCCTCCTCGCTCACGAAGCAGTTCACTTCAAAGCGCGGATCCACCCGGAAGGCCTTGAGCTCGTCGGCCGGCGACAGCCATTCGTTGACCGGGCGGTCGCCGGTGATCACCGGCAGAGGCGTCGCATCCGCCGATCCCACATTCGCATCCGCAGATGTCGCAGATTTCTCGGTTTGCGTGTTGAATCTCGACCCCGGGAAATCTGTGGCATCTGCGGATGCGAGAGTCCAGATGCGGCGGTCGCGGGCTTCGACCATCTGGCGCAGCTTCTGCAGTTCGCCGGGGAAGTTGACGACGCCGTACGGTTCGGCGCGGCCGCCCTTGATGTAGTAGTAATTCAGCGGGCGGTGGTACAGGAAGAACGTGGCCTCCTTGTCGGCCACGGCGGCGCGCACGGCTTCGTTGAGCTGGGGCGGGGTTTCCTCGGTGAGCTGCCGGTAGAGGCGCCCGGCGAAGGCGGCGTAACCGGCGCGGTTGAGGTGCACGCCGTTGGTTGTGGGCGCCGCCAGATCGGTGAAGACATCGGCAAAACCGACCTGCTCGGCCGCGGCGACCCGTTGCATCGCCGCGGTGTAGGCGGCGAGCTGGGCGTTGAGGTGCGCGTGCGGCTGCTCGGCGGCCGTGGGGCTGACGAGGACGATCGCCGGTGCCGTGACGCCGTTGTAGCGATGCGCTTTCAGTTCGACAAGGAAGGCCTTGAGCAGCGTCTCGAATTCGGCGAGGCCCTGTTCGCCCTTGAAGCTCTCGTTGAAGCCGAAGGCGGCGAGGATGACGTCCGCCTTGTGCTCGGCAAGGTGCTGGTTGAGGTCGCCGAAGCCGTCGGGCCGCGGGCGCAGGGCCACTTCATCGGCGGACCAGCTCAGGTTGCGGAAGACGAGCTTCTGTTTGGCATAGCGCTGGTGCAGCAGGGCCTCGAACTGGCCGTCATCGCGCATGCGGTCGAACAGCGCGTTGCCGACAAGGGCGATGCGGGTGCCGGGCTTCAGCTCCAGCGGCAGCTGGGCGGCGGCGGGGAGCAGCAGGGAGGCGAGGGCGAAAAGGACGGCAAGTTTCATGGCGGGAAGGCGCGCGGTACCGAAAGCCCGCGCCGGGTGGAAAAACCGGACAGGTTTCAACGCGGCGGGCGCCGGGTTCCTGGCAGCGCTGTCCGGAAGATTCAGGCGCCGCACACCGTCTCGATGCCCCGGCGCAGGGCCTGCACCATCTGCCGCAGCTCGTCGTCGCAGACGCTCAGCGGCGGCATCAGCACCAGGGTGTCGAGCACGGGCCGGGTCAGCAGCCCGTGAGCGCGTGCGGCCAGGCAGATCTGCGCACCAGTGAGTTTTTCGGGCGGGTAGGGCCCGACCTCGATGCCGGCGATCAGGCCGCACTGGCGGATGTCCTGCACGGCGGGCAGGGGGCGCAGTTCGTCAGCGAGCAGCTCGTTCAAGAGCGAGATCCTGGCGGGCAGGTGTTCGAGGACGCGCTCCTCGCGGAACACCTGCAGGCTGCCCAGCGCCGCCGCGCAGCCGAGCTGGTTGGCGGTGTAGCTGTGCCCGTAGTAGAACGCGCGGCCGGCCCCCAGGAAGCCCTCGAACACGCGCTCGGTGGTCAGGGTCGCCGCCAGCGGCAGGTACCCGCCGGTCAGGCCCTTGGCCAGGCAGAGGAAGTCCGGCACCACGTCCTCCTGCTGGCAAGCGAACATCGTGCCGGTGCG
>CAYYJK010000164.1:6468-8293 GCA_964472185.1 uncultured Prosthecobacter sp. | reverse complement strand
GTGGTCGACCTCAAGACCCGCATCTACGGCCGCACCAGCTGCGAGACGATCCATGACCCGGTCACCAAGGAAACCATCATCGCCTCGAACCAGCTCGTCCAGGAGAAGGAAGCGCTGCACCTCGCCAAGATCGGCGTCGAGAAGCTGAAGATCCGCTCCGTGCTCACCTGCGAAAGCAAGCGCGGCTGCTGCGCCCGTTGCTACGGCCTCAGCCTGGCGACCGGACGGCTGGTCAAGATTGGCGAAGCGGTCGGCATCGTCGCCGCCCAGTCGATCGGCGAGCCCGGCACGCAGCTCACCATGCGCACCTTCCACGTCGGCGGCGCCGCGATGAGCAGCTTCAAGCAGCCGTTCATCAACGTGAAGCACTCCGGCCTCCTGCGCCTCTCCGAGATGCGCGCCGTGCAGACGGCGGAAGGCCAGTGGGTCGCCCTCACCAAGAACGGCGTCCTGTCGATCATCGACGAGGACGGCCGCGAACTGGAAAGCCACAAGCTGGTGCTCGGCGCCATCATCGCCAAGCCCGACGGCGCGCCGGTGAAGAAGGGCGAGCAGGTCGTCACCTGGGACCCCTACAACATGCCGATCATCACGGAGAAGGCGGGCAAGATCGAGTTCCGCGACATGATCTCCGGCATCACCTTCACCAAGGAGGTCAACCAGTCGACCGGCAACGAGGAGACCGTCGTCATCGAGCACAAGGAAGACCTGCACCCGCAGGTGGTGGTGACCGACGCCAAGACCCACGAAGTCCTGGCCAGCTACACCATCCCGGCCGGCGCCCACCTTTCCGTGAAGAACGGCGAGAAGGTCGCCGCGGGCACCACGCTGGCCAAGACGCCGCGCAAGGCCTCGAAGACCAAGGACATCACCGGCGGTCTGCCGCGCGTGGCCGAGCTGTTCGAAGCCCGCAAGCCGAAGGACGCCTGCGAGATCGCCCGCATCGACGGCGTGGTCGAAATCGGCGGCCTGGTGCGCGGCAAGCGCCGCGTCATCGTCACCGACTCCAAGACCGGCCAGCAGGAGGAGCACCTCATCCCCCGTTCCAAGCACATCCTGGTCTTCAACGGCGACCACGTCAACAAGGGCGACCAGCTCACCGACGGTCCGGTCGTGCCGCATGAAATCCTTGAAATCCTTGGCCCGCAGGCCCTGCGCGAGCACCTTGTCAACGAGGTCCAGGAAGTGTACCGCGCCCAGGGGGTGGAGATCAACGACAAGCACGTCGAGATCATCATCCGCCAGATGCTGCGCAAGGTGAAGATCACCGACACCGGCGACACCGAGTTCCTCTGGGGCGACCAGGTCGACCGCAGCGAGTTCGAGAAGGAGAACGAGCGCGTGGCCGAGCAGGGTGGCAAGCCCGCCGAGGCCGAGCCGGTTCTCCTGGGCATCACCAAGGCCTCGCTGGAAACCGAGTCGTTCATCTCCGCCGCGTCCTTCCAGGACACCACCCGCGTCCTCACCGAGGCGGCGACCCTTGCGAAGTCCGACTACCTGCGCGGCTTCAAGGAGAACGTCATCATGGGCCACCTCATCCCGGCCGGCACGGGCTTCATCAGCAACCGCCGCTTCGACCTCGAAGAGACCGAGAGATCGCCTCTGAGCCGCGACGAAGACGCGGATGCGCTGCAGGCCTGAGCCTGAGCTTCCGTCCAATCAACCCCTGCCTGGAGTTTTCCGGGCAGGGGTTTTTTGTGTCCGCCCGCGGGCGGGACGGGCGGAATCAGCGGGCGCTGAAATCGACGACGAGGCGGAAGCCGACGGCGCTGCTGCGGCTGTCCGGAGCCGCTTTCTGGCGGGCGCCGGTGCGCAGTTGCTGCGG
>CAYYJK010000164.1:3100-6368 GCA_964472185.1 uncultured Prosthecobacter sp. | reverse complement strand
CACCGGCGCCGTGTAGGCGTGGCTGTCGTGATAGCCCGGGATGCGCGTGGCGTCGAGGTTGGCGGTGCCGGCCGGCGGCGGGAAGTTGCCCTGGGCCGACCAGGGGTAGTGCTTGCCGGCCGCCTGGGCACGAGCGGCGGGCGTGGCCCCGGGTTCGTCGCTCAGTCCGGCCGCCAGGCTCCACTCCTGATCGCTGGGCAGCCGGTAGGCGGCGCCCGCAGGCAGGCTGCCGGCGGCGAGATCGCGCTCGGTCAGCCAGGCGGCAAAAGCGCCGGCCTCCTCCCAACTCACCCCCACGGCCGGGTGGCTGGGGCTGCTCAGGAAGGCGGGTTTGCCCGTCCAGGTGCGGCGGGTGTCCTGCAGCCAGGCCTGATAGTCCTGCACGCGGACTTCGGTGGTGCCGATCAGCTGCGGGCGGCCGGGCAGGGGGACAAAGCGCAGGCCGAGCGCGTTGGTGAAGGGCTGGCCGGCGCTGGCCGGCTGGACGCGGACCGGGCTGGCCGGCGCGGCGGCTTCCGCGGCCAGCCGCTGCTTCATGGCGGTCATCTCCGCAGCGCTGACCGGGCCGCCCAGGATCTCCTGCCGGCGCTCCTCGCGGATCTTCAGCCGCTGTTTCTCGGCCTCGGCCAGGAAGACGGCGCTGCGCTGCTTGTCCTCGAGCACGCAGCGGAAGCCGATCGTCGGCATGCGCAGGTCCACCGGCACCAGGTACAGGTAGGCGGAACGCAGGCACTCCGGCCGGAAGTAGGCCCAGGAGCCGCCGCGCAGCACGCCGACCTGCTCGGCCCGCACCTCCGGATCCCAGCACCATTCCCAGACGTTGCCGGCCAGGTCGTACAGGCCCTCCGGACTGGCGGCAAACTGGCCGACCGGAGCGGTGTGGCGAAACCCGTCGTTCAATCCGGGCACCTCGCCGTCGGCGAGGTTGGCGGTCCCGGCCGGCGGCGGCCAGGCGGCGCCCCAGGGGAAGGTGCGTTCGTCGGCGACCTTGTCCTCGACCGTCAGGTCCGTCTTGCGCGTGCGCAGCAGGCCGACGGCCGCATCCCACTCGTCCCGCGACGGCAGCCGGTAGGCCTGCGAGCGGTTGAGCCGGCCCGCGGCGCGGTCCTTGTCGGTGAGCCAGGAGCAGAAGGCGCGGGCGTCCTGCAGCGTGATGCCGACGACCGGGTGGTCGGGCCCCTGCTCGAACGGCGGCTGGTAGCTCCAGGCGTAGCCGCTTTCCTTCAGAAAAGCCTGCCAGTCCGACACCCGCGTCTCGTGCACGGCGAACAGCACCGGTGTGCCGGGGATGGCGACAAAGCGCTGGTCCAGGCTGCTGCGTGGCGGCGGCGCATCCGCCTGCGCCTGCAGCAGCGCCGGCACGGCGATGAACAGGCGGGTCAGAAGGGGCAGAAGACGGCGGACGATCACCCGGCAGATTTAGCGCAGCCCGCGCCGGCGGTCATTCAAAATGACGGCGGCCGGCGCGCTTCCTGCGTCCGGCTCAGGTGGTCAAAATGTCGCGGCACTTAAGGAGTTTATGCTTTGCGCGCAGGGGGGCCATGATAGAGTTCACCTCTTGTGCCTGAACGGGCCATGCCAACCTTCCAAGACCGGTTTGTGGGGCTGTTTTTACGGCCACCAGGGGCGGCAGCTTGGCCAAATGACCTGACATGATTGTCCTCGGACTGAACGCCTATCATGGCGACTCCGCCGCCGCCCTGGTGAAGGACGGCAAGCTCATCGCCGCGGCTGAAGAGGAGCGCTTCCGCCGCATCAAGCACTGGTCCGGCCTGCCCACCGAGGCCATGCGCTGGTGCCTGCAGGATGCCGGCCTGAGCCTCGCCGACGTCGACCACCTCGCCATCAACCGCGACCCGCGCGTCAACCGCTGGCGCCGCGCCCTCTACGTCCTGCAGCGCCGGCCCAGCCCGGCCCTCATCCTCAAGCGCCTCGCCAACATCCGCCGCGCCGCCTCGGTCGAGCAGGCGGTCGCCCGCGCCTTTCCGGGGCAGCCGCTGCGCGCCGAGGTCCATCACGTCGAGCACCACCGCGCCCACCTCGCCTCCGCCTTCCTCGCCGCCGATTTCGACGAGGCGGTCTGCCTGTCGGTCGACGGCTTCGGCGACTTCGCCTCCTGCGCCTGGGGCCTCGGCCGCGGCGATGCCATCGGCATCGACGGTCGCATCCACTTCCCGCATTCGCTTGGCGTCTTCTACAGCGTCATCACCCAGTTCCTCGGCTTCCCGCACTTCGGCGACGAGTACAAGGTCATGGGCCTGGCGCCCTACGGCGAGCCGCGCTACCTGCCGCAGATGCGCGAACTGGTGCGCGTGCTGCCGGACGGCCGCTTCGAGCTTAACCTGCGCTGCTTCCGCCACCACACCGACGACGTCCATTACAGCTGGGATGACTGCAGTCCCAAGGTGGGCACCCTGTACCGCAAGGACGCGCTGGAAGCCCTGCTCGGACCTGAGCGCGGCCCGGGCCAGCCGCTCGAGCAGAAGCACCGCGATCTCGCCCGCAGTGCCCAGGCCATGTACGAGGAGGCCCTGTTTGCCCTGCTGGAAGCGCTGCACGCGCGCTACCGCTGCCCGAACCTCGCCTTCGCCGGCGGCTGCGCCATGAACTCCGTGGCCAACGGCAAGGTCTACCTGAAGACGCCCTTCAAGCGCCTGTACCTGCCCGCCTCCGCCGGCGATGCCGGCGGCGCCATCGGCTCGGCCCTGACCGTGGCGCGGCGCCTGCAGCCCGGCGTTCGCGGCGCCATGCCGCACGCCTACGTCGGTCCTCAGGCCGCACCGGCCGAGATCGAGGCGCTGCTGCAGGCGCGGGCGGACGAGTTGCGCGCCGGCGGCTGCCAGTGGCGGCGCTGCGACGACGAGGGCGAGCTCTGCCGCGTCACCGCCGCGGCGATCGCCGACGGGCGCGTCATCGGCTGGTTCCAGGGCCGCATGGAATGGGGGCCGCGCGCGCTCGGCAACCGCTCCATCCTCGGCGACCCGCGCCGGGCCGACATGAAGGACATCCTCAACCTCAAGATCAAGCGCCGCGAATCGTTCCGGCCGTTCGCGCCGAGCATCCTGCGCGAGCACGTCGCCGAATGGTTCGAGCAGGACGATGACGTGCCGTTCATGATGGAGGTCTTCCAGGTGCGCGCCGACAAGCGCGCTCTCGTGCCCGCGACCACCCACGTCGACGGCTCCGGCCGCCTGCAGACCGTCCACCGCGACACCAACCCGCGCTACCACCGCCTGATCGACAGCTTCCGCGCGCTCACCGGCGTGCC
>CAYYJK010000164.1:0-3000 GCA_964472185.1 uncultured Prosthecobacter sp. | reverse complement strand
CATGAAAGGCTTGATCCTCGCCGGCGGCAGCGGCTCGCGCCTGTACCCGATCACCCGGGTGGCGTCGAAGCAGCTTCAGCCGGTGTACGACAAGCCGATGGTCTACTACCCGCTGACGGTCCTCGTCGCCGGCGGCATCCGCGAGTTCTGCCTGATCAGCACGCCGGAGGACCTGCCACGCTTCCGCCAGCTGCTTGGCGACGGCCGCCAGTGGGGGCTGCGCATCGAGTACCGCGAGCAGCCGCAACCGCAGGGCATCGCCCAGGCCTTCCTGCTGGCGGAGGACTTCATCGCCGGCGACTCGGTGGCTCTCATCCTCGGCGACAACCTGTTCTTCGGCGGTGACGCCCTGCCCAGGGCGCTGGCCGAGTTCCAGCGCGGCGCCACCATTTTCGCCTACCACGTCCAGGATCCGCAGCGCTACGGCGTCGTCGAGTTCGATGCCCACGGCCGCGCGGTCGGGCTCGAGGAAAAGCCGGAACGGCCGCGCAGCGCCTACGCCGTGCCGGGCGTCTACCTGTACGATCCCGAGGTCGTCGCCATCACCCGCCGGCTGCGCCCTTCGGCCCGCGGCGAGTTGGAGATCACCGACGTCAACCGCGCCTACCTGATGCGCGGCGCCCTCAACGTCGTCCGCCTGAGCCGGGGCACCGCCTGGCTCGATGCCGGCACCAGCTCGAGCCTGTTCGACGCTGCGGCCTTCGTGCAGGCCATCGAAAAGCGCCAGGGCATCAAGCTCGGCTGTCCCGAGGAGGCGGCCCTGCGCCGCCAGTTCATCGACCTGGCGCAGTTCCGCCGCCTGGTCGACGCCATGCCGGTCTGCGAATACCGCGACTACCTCGCCGGCGTGGCCGCCGAGTGGGCGGAGCCTCAGGACTGAAAACGTTCGAGCCGCCGATTTCTCGGAGAATCCGGATTTTTTGAGGCCGTGTCAGGAATCCCTCAATCGGCGGCATCGGTGGAGCCAAGCATGCATCTTCTGATCACCGGCGGCGCCGGCTTCATCGGCGCGCGGCTCATCCGGCAGTGGCTGGACCGGCCGGAGCTGGCGCGGCTGGTCAACCTCGACGCCCTCACCTACGCCGCCGATCTGGAGCGGCTGGCGGGGCTGCACGGCGTGCATCCGCGCTGCGTCTTCGAGCGGGTGGATCTGCGCGACCGCGCCGCGGTGGCGGAGGTCGTGGCGCGTCACGCCATCACCCACGTCGTCCATCTCGCCGCCGAAACTCACGTCGACCGTTCCATCGCCTCGGCGGAGATTTTTGTGCAAAGCAACGTTCTGGGCACCCTGCACCTGCTTGAGGCCTGTCGCGAACTCTGGGACCGACAGCGTTCAAGTCCCGGCGCTCCGCTCCCGGCGGCTCACGCGCAGGCGCCGCGCTTCGTCCACGTCAGCACCGACGAGGTTTACGGCACCCTGGCGCCGGACGCGCCGCCGTTCACCGAGGCCAGCCCGCTGGCGCCCAATTCGCCGTACGCAGCCAGCAAAGCCGCGGCCGACTGCCTGGTGCGCGCCTTCATGCGCACCCACGGCTTTCCCGCGGCGATCACCCGCTGCAGCAACAATTACGGTCCCGGCCAGCACGCGGAAAAGCTCATCCCCACCGTGCTGCAGGCGCTGCGCGCCCGCCGGCCCATCCCGGTGTACGGCGACGGCTGCCAGGTGCGCGACTGGCTGCATGCCGATGACCACGCCGAGGCGCTCTGGGCGGTGCTGCGCAACGGCCGCGCGGGTGAGGTGTACAACATCGGCGGCGGCTGCGAGTGGCCGAACCTCGAGCTCATCGGCCGCCTGTGCGACGCCTACGACGCGGCGCATCCGGACGCGGACGGGTCCTCGCGCGCGCTGATCCGGCACGTCGCCGACCGGCCGGGCCACGACCGCCGCTACGCCATCGACAGCCGCAAGCTGCGCGCCGAAACCGGCTGGGCGCCGCGGCGCGATTTTGCCGAAGGCCTCCAGGAATTGATCGCATGACCGCCACCACTCCCGCCGCCGAGCCGACGCTTTCCGTCGTCATCCCGTGCTACAACGAACGCCAGACCATAGCGGAACTGCTGCAACGGGTACATGCCGCCGCTCCCGCCGACAAGGAAATCATCGTGATCGACGACGCCTCCACCGACGGCACGCGCGAACTGCTGGAGGGCGAACTGCGCGGGTGGTGCACCCGGCTGATTTTGCAGCCGCAGAATCGCGGCAAAGGCGCCGCTTTGCGGGCCGGTTTCAGCGCCGCCAGCGGGCGCTTCGTGGTGGTGCAGGATGCGGACCTCGAGTACGATCCGGCCGAATACGCGCTGCTGCTCAAGCCGCTGCTCGACGGCAGGGCGGATGTTGTGTTCGGATCGAGGTTCGCCGGTTCGGGGCCGCACCGGGTGGTGTACTTCTGGCACATGGTCGGCAACCGGCTGCTGACGCTGCTATCCAACATGTTCACCAACATCAACCTCAGCGACATGGAGACCTGCTACAAAGTCTTCCGGCGCAGCCTGCTCAACCGCATCCTGCTTGAGGAGGACCGCTTTGGCATCGAGCCCGAGCTCACCGCCAAGCTGGCCAAGTTGAAGCCGCGCATCTTTGAGGTGGGCATCTCCTACTACGGCCGCACCTACGAGGAAGGCAAGAAGATCGGCTGGCGGGACGGGGTGCGCGCCTTGTACGCCATCGTCAAGTACAACTGGTTCCGCTGATGGCAGGAGCAGGGCAGGCAGGGGGGCGATGGCTGGCTGCGCTGTTTGCGGGCAGCCTGCTGCTGCATGTCCTGGTGCTGGGCGCGGGGCTGGCGGCATCGGCGGGCGGCATCGGCTCGCTGCTGTTGCGGGCCGACGCTCCGTCCTATCTGGCGGTGGCCGACTGGGTGCTGTTCGGGAAGCCGTTGCCGACCGTTTTCGACGGGCGCGCTTTTCCCGGGTGGCCGATGGTTTTTGCGCCGGTGTACGCCTGGCTGCCCTCGCCCTGGGTGCCCGTGTGCGCGGGCTTGCTGCTGGCCGCCCTTCTGC
>CAYYJK010000163.1:0-8297 GCA_964472185.1 uncultured Prosthecobacter sp. | reverse complement strand
GGGGTGGGGGCCATGGCGGAGGCTGATAGAGAGATGCGGCGGGCGTGCCAGCGATAACTTGCACAGCCGCCTTGCCTGCCGGCCCTCCGTCATGATAAAGCGGGAACGTGATGTCCCCCACCATCCGCCGTCTCCCCCTGCTGCTGGGCGTCCTGCTCAGCCCGATGCTGCCCGGCCAAACCCCGGCCCGGACCTGGACCGACAGCAGCGGCCGCAGCGTGCTGGCCGAATACGGCGGCCTGCAGGACGGCCAGGTGCTCCTGAAACTCGGCAACGGCCAGACCGTCCCCTACCCGCTGGAGCGCCTGAGCGCGGAGGATCAGGCCTTCGTCCGCCAGATCGGCAAGCCCGGCGGCGCCGCGGTGGCCGCCCGGGTGCCGGTTGAAAAGCGGACCTGGCCCTCAAGCGTCGAAGTGCCGGCCCGGTCGGTCGAGATCGCCGCCGTGTCGGAGAACGCCGCGGAGCGCCGCTACGTGTACCGTTCCGAGTCCTTCGAATTTTCCTCGCAGGCCAAGCTGGCCGGCAGCGTCATGAAGGAGGTGGCGCGCACCTTCGAAGCCACCAAAAGCCTCGTCACCGCCCTGCCCTGGGGCGTGGTCTGCCAGCCGCCCGAGGGCCAGCCGCGCTTCCAGGCGGCGCTGTTCGAAACGCGCACGGATTACCTCGCGGCCGGCGGCCCGGAAAACTCCGGCGGCGTGTACAGCAGCGCCGACCACGTCTTCAAGATCCCCTTCCCCAGCCTGGGCCTGGTGAAGCGCGGCCAGACCTACTTCAAGAACGACGGCTACAGCAACGACACGCTGGTCCACGAAATCACCCATCAGATGATGGACGCCTACCTGCCCTTCCTTCCCCTCTGGATCATCGAGGGCACGGCGGAGTACACGCAGATGCTGCCCTACAAGGCCGGGGTGTTCCGCACGGACGCTCACAAGAGCGCGTTCAAGGACACCTTCGAATCCTGGCAGCGCCGGGCGGCTGTCCCGGCCATCGACGACCTGCAGGCCCATCTGCGCATGACCCGGCCGCAGTGGGAGCAGGCCGCCAGCTCTCCCGAGCAGATGGCGCAGCTCTACCACCGCTCCCTGCTCCTGGTGTACTACTTCTGCCACCTCGACGGCGACGGCAAGGGGACGCGGTTCCTGCGCTACCTTGAGGCGGTGCACGGCGAGGTGGCGGCGCTGCAGGCCTTTTTCGCCGACCCGCGGGTCAAGCGCGAGGCGGACGGGCGTTTCAGCTACCCCACCAGCCTGACGCCGCCGGACCTCGACCCGGCCACCGCGCCGTTCAAGCACCTGCCGCTGCTGATCGACGAGCGCAGCGGCGAAAAGCTCGCCATCGAGGTGGTCGAAGGGTTCAAGAGCATCGGCGTCAAGGTCAGCGTGCGCTGAACCGCCGGCTCAGGCGAGTCCGGACGCCTCGCGACACAGGGCTTTCAGATACTCGAAGCTGTACAGGCCGGTGTTGTGGCCGTCGGTGAAGTCGAACTGCAGGGCGTAGCCGCCAACGACGCGCCAGCCGCGCACCAGCACACCCGGAAAGTGCTTCTGGTCGGTGCCGCCATACTTGCGGCCGAGCAGGTCGCGCTCGCCGGTGTTCTCGGCGCTCGGCGACCAGGCGCGCAGGCGTTCGCAGGGGATGTAGTCCTCGCTGCCGTCCGACCAGCGGATGGCGAGTTCCGAACCGATGACTTCAAGATGGGCTGGGGTGAGCATGGCGGGGGCAGTCACAAAAAAGGGACGCCTTGCGGCGTCCCTTGGGAAGTCTGTCGATGAGGACCGCAGATCAGCGCGAGTAGAGTTCGACGACGAGCTGCTCGTTGGCGATCGGGTTGATTTCGTCGCGGATCGGCGAGCGGTGGATGGTGCCCGACATCTTGTCGCGATCCACGGTCATCCAATCCGGCACCGGGTTGCCCTGGGTCATTTCCAGGAAGCGGCCGACGAGCTGCTGGGAGCGCGGGGTCTGCTTGGCGGCGACGACGTCGCCCGCCTTCACCTGGTAGCTGGCGATGTTGACGATCTTGCCGTTCACCGTGATGTGGCGATGGCTGACCAGCTGGCGCGAGGCGAAGCGGGTGTTGGCGAAGCCCATGCGGTAGACCACGTTGTCCAGGCGCTGTTCCAGCATCTGGAGCAGGTTTTCACCGGTGACGCCCTTGCGGCGCTGGGCTTCGGCAAAGAAGCGGCGGAACTGCTTTTCGAGAACGCCGTACTGGAAACGCAGCTTCTGCTTTTCAATCAGGGCGACCGCATAGTCGGAGTTCTTGCGGCGGGCGTTGCGAACGCCGTGCTGACCGGGCGGGAAGTTGCGGGTTTCAAGCGCTTTCGAGGGGCCGAAAAGGGCGACGCCGAAGCGGCGGGCGATCTTTTCGCGGGGACCAGTGTAACGAGCCATACTGTTGGAATTCGGGAGGGAACGGGATTAGACGCGGCGGGCTTTGGGCGGACGGCAGCCGTTGTGCGGGATCGGCGTCGCATCCTTGATGACCGTCACTTCGACGCCCATGGCCTGGATGGCGCGGACGGCGGACTCACGGCCGGAACCCGGACCGCGCAGACGGACTTCCACCTCGCGCAGGCCGTGGCCCATGGCTTGGCGGCAGGCGTCTTGGGCAACCACCTGGGCGGCGTAGGCCGTGCCCTTGCGGGAACCGCGGAAACCCATCTTGCCGGAAGTGGACCAGCCGATCAGATTGCCGGTGCGGTC
The DNA here is from genome assembly GCA_964472185.1 of uncultured Prosthecobacter sp. Taxonomy (GTDB): domain Bacteria; phylum Verrucomicrobiota; class Verrucomicrobiia; order Verrucomicrobiales; family Verrucomicrobiaceae; genus Prosthecobacter. Next base: position 5,588 of record CAYYJK010000163.1, on the reverse strand, counting down.
GGTGATCGACACCATGGTGTTGTTGAAGGTGGAACGGACATGCACGATGCCCGCACTGACGTTCTTGGAACCCTTGGCCTTGACGACCTTCGGTGTGTCGGAATCGCCACCGCCGCCGATTTCAAGCCAGACGTTCTGGGAAACCGCGCGATCACCGCCGGTCGGCTGCTTGTCAGCCGCAGGCGCTGCGGGAGCGGCAGGGGCTGCGGGGGCCGGAGCGGGCGCCGGAGCGGCGGCCTCGGGAGCGGGAGTTGCGTTATCTTCTGCCATACTGTTTCAGGAAAGGGGATTGTCGCTCGGCTCGCAAGATCACTTCTTGCCCGGCTTGCTCTGGGCGCCGACGGTCTTGCGCGGCCCCTTGCGGGTGCGGCCGTTGGTGTGCGTGCGCTGACCGCGAACCGGCAGGCCGCGGCGGTGACGGGTGGCGCGGTAGCAGTTGATGCCAAGCAGGCGCTTCATGTGCATCTGCTGCTCGCGGCGCAGGTCACCTTCGTAAACGATGGCCATGCCCTGGATCGTCTGGGTGATCAGCGAGATCTGGTCATCGGTCAACTCGCCCGCACGGATGTTGGGGTCGATGTTGCTGGCCGCAAGGATCTTGCGGCTGAGGGGAAGACCGATGCCGTAAATGTAGGGCAGCGAGTATTCGATCTTCTTTTCGTTCGGGATTTCAACTCCAAGTAGGCGTGCCATAAACAGGTAATGCTGGAAGGTGGAGGGTCTGATCAGCCCTGGCGCTGCTTGTGGCGCGGGTTTTTGCAGACGACGCGAACAATGCCCTTGCGGCGGATGACGCGGCAAAGCTCGCAGAGTGGTTTGACAGAGGTACGAACACGCATAGGAAGTCGAGCCCGGTTGAGGGCGGGGGAGTCGAAAGTCCTAACACAGGAGACCTGCCGCGCAACAGGGTTTTTTGTTTGCCGGCACTTTTTCACAGCCCCGAGTCGGGAAACCCCGCAGAAAAGGCTGATTTTTCATGAAGGTTGAGCTTTTCACTGAACAAAGCGTGCAGGACCGCCGACTAATCCAGCCACATCCCATGAAGCATCTCTCCCTCTCCCTGCTCGCCGCCGCCAGTCTGGTTTCCTGCGCCACCGGTCCCAACGCCCAGACCGGCACCGTGATCGGCGCCCTCGGCGGCGCCGCCGCCGGCGGCATCATCGGCAACCAGAGCGGCCGCGGCCTCGAAGGGGCCGCCATCGGCGCCGGCTTGGGCGCCCTCGGCGGCAACGCCATCGGCAACGCCCAGGACCAGCGCAACGCCCAGTATCACCACGACCAGCGCTACGGTCACCCCCGCCCGACCGGCTACTACCCCAACGGTCAGCCCTACTACGGCCAGCCCCAGCCCTACTACGGACCGCGCTACTAACGAAAAGTTTCAACGCTCGACGACTCCGACGCGGCCGGAAACCGGCCGCGTTTTTGTTTGCATTGACGGCTTGAACGCCCGCCGGCCTGTGGCACAGGGCAGACGCCATGCTGCAGCCCACCCTCGCCGCCCTGCGCTACCTCCGCACCCATTCCTGGACGGAGATCTGGCGCACCCTGGCGCAGCGCGACAGCCACCCCCTGCTGCAGTTTCTCAAGTACGGCTTCTGCGGCGTCGCCGCCACGGTGGTGCACAACGGCGTACTCGCCCTGCTGTCCATCACCCTGCTGCCCGCCGTTCAGGGCATGCTGGTCGACGGCCAGGTTCTCAGCGAAAGCGTGCGCAACCGGCACCTGCTGATCAACAACTGCATCGCCTTCCCGTTCGGTCTGCTGACCGCCTACTTCCTCAACATCGCCTTCGTGTTCACTCCGGGACGGCACCGGCCGGCGATCGAGTTCCTGCTGTTCAGCCTGGTCGGCGCCCTGGGGTTCTTTCCCGGCCTGGTGGTGGTCAACTGGCTGGCCGGCCATCTGCACCTGCCCTCCGCCGTGGCGCAGGCGGGCTTCATCCTGACCTCGGTGATCGTCAACTTCCTCTGCCGGAAATTTGTGATCTTCAAGCACTAGGCTGGCCGCTCAGTTGCGCAGCCAGGCGGCGATGGCGGCGATCACCTCCAGGCGCTGGGCCTCGCTGAGTTCGCCGTAGATCGGCAGGCTGAGCACCTCGCAGGCCATGCGGTGGGCGACGCTGCAACCGGCGCGCGCCGACTCCGGCAGGCCGGCAAAGCACGGCTGCTGGTCGAGCGTCAGCGGGTAGTAGATCTCGCAGCCGATGCCGGCCTTGACGAGGTGGTCGCGCAGCGAATCGCGCGCGCCGGCGCCCGGCACCCGCAGCGTGTACTGGTTCCAGATGTGCGTGTTGTGGGCATACGCCACGGGCAGCACAATGCGCGCGCCGCGCTCGGCCAGCCAGGCATCCTGGCTGTGGACGCACTTGCAGTGCGCGGGGTCGGCCTGGACGACGCCCGGCAGCCGCCCCAATTCGGCGGTGTAATGGGCGGCGTTGCGCTGGCGCTCTTCGGTGTAGCGGCCGTAGCGTTTCAGCTTCACGCTCAGCAGCGCGCACTGCACGGTGTCCAGGCGGAAGTTGCCGCCGACAAAATGATGGTAGTACTTCGGCTTGGAGCCGTGCACGCGCAGCACGCGGGCGAATTCGGCCAGTTCGTCGTTCTGCGTGACCAGCATGCCGCCGTCCCCGAACCCGCCGAGGTTCTTGCTGGGGAAGAAGCTGTAGGTGCCGAAATCGCCCATCGCACCGCAGGCGCGGCCGTGATAGCGGGCGCCGATCGCCTGGGCGCCGTCCTCGATCACTCGCAGGCCGTGCTCGGCGGCCAGGGCGAGAATGGGATCCATGTCGGCGCTCTGGCCGAACAGGTGCACGGGAATGATCGCCTTGGTGCGCGCCGTCAGCTTGGCGCGCGCGTCCTCGACGTCGAGGTTGAAGCAGACCGGGCAGATGTCCGTGAACACCGGCACCGCGCCGAGACGGGCCACGGCCCCCGCCGTGGCGAAAAACGTGAAGGCCGGGCAAAGCACCTCGTCCCCGGGACGGATGTCCAGCGCCATCAGGGCCAGCAGCAGGGCGTCGGTGCCGGAGGATACGGCGAGCGCGTGCCGGGCGCCGACCATGTCGGCCACCTCGCGCTCCAGGACCTCCATTTCCGGTCCCATGATGAAACGGCCGTGCCGCAGCACCCTGGTGAAGGCCTCCTGCAGTTCGTTCTCCAGCGGCAGGTTTTGAGCGTTGACGTCGAGCAGGGGGACAGGCATGGGCGGGGAATTTCCAGAGAGAACGGCATGCGGTCAAGCCTCAACCGCGGCTTCGGCGGCCGCTGCCCGCTCCAAAGAAAAACGCCCGGCAGCACGCTGCCGGGCGTTGCATCAAATCCAGGCGGATCAGGCCTTGGGCGTGTTCGGGCCGCTTTCCGGCAGCTTCGGCAGGGCGATGTACTCCTTGGGAATCTCGCCCTTCAGCGACTTCAGGAAGACGACGATGCTGGCGGTCTCATCATTGGTGAGGGTTTTGCCGAGCTGGTGTTCGGCCATCTTGCGCACCATGTCCTCGAGGGAGGTCACCGACCCGTCGTGCAGGTAGGGCCCGGTCTCGGTGATGTTGCGCAGGCTGGGCACCTTGAAGAAGAACTTGTCGCTTTCCTGCTTGGTCGCCTCAAAGCGGCCCTGGTCCTTGAGCTCCGGCCAGGCCTTGGCCAGACCGAGCTTCTGGTACATGGCGCCGCCGACGGCCGCCCCGTTGTGGCAGGTGACGCAGCCGGCCTTGGCGAAGGTTTCGTAACCCTTCTGCTCCTCGGCGGTCAGCGCTTCCTTCTTGCCCTTCAGGTAGTCGTCCCAGCGCGAGGGGGTGACCAGCTTGCGCTCGAAGGCGCCCACCGCCTTGCCGAAGTTGTTGTAGTTGACCGGATCCGCTTCACCGGGGAAGGCCGCCTTGAACGCTTCGACATAACCCGGGATGGACTTGAGCACATCGACGACGAAGTCCGCGCTGGGCATGCCCATTTCGATCGGATTGAGCACCGGCCCCTTGGCCTGCTCCTCAACGGTCGGCGCACGGCCGTCCCAGAACTGCGTCACGTGCAGGGCCGCGTTGTAGGTGCTCGGAGAGCTGCGTCCGCCCAGCTTGCCGTCGTGGCCCGGGGAGAACGGCAGATTGTCCTGGCCGTACTTGTCGAGCATGTGGCAGCTGTTGCAGGACATCTTGCCGCCCTTGGAAATGCGGGTCTCGTAGTAGAGCATGCGGCCGAGGTTGATCTTGGCCTCGGTGAGTTCGTTGTCCGGCGAGGGCGCCTCGGCCGGCAGCGGCTTGAACATGGCCAGGAAGGAGTCGGACAGGGCGTCGGCGCGCAGCATCGACGTCGAGGCCAGGACCAGGGAGAGCAGGAGGCAGGGGCGTTTCATGAGTGGGAAAAGTGCCTCCAATACGCCGGGTTCACAAGCCGGGTTGCAGGCATCTTCAAGAGATACCCCAAAAAGTGCCGCCGCCGCCGGCCTGACCTGCGGCGGCGACGGGCCCGGAAAAGTCGGCGCGGGTGCCGAAAATCCCCGTGCATTCTGACAATCCTGCTCAACCTGTCCGCACAGCCCCGCAATTCCGGCCTCCTTCGCCCATGCCCACCTCCTACCACATCGTCCCCGTCCACGCGCACAACGACCTGGTCCGCGCGGCCTACCTGCACCGCGGCTACACCGCCGCCGAAGCCGAGGATGCGGCGCGCTTCTGCGAAATGGCCTCGCGCCACGGCATCCGCACCCACAATGCGATCAAGGCCCTGCACCTGGACCACCTGTTCGGCAGCGCCGCCGGCGGCTGCAAGCCGGGCGCCGAAATCCGCGTGATCGGGAAGAAGTTCGCCGCCAGCGAAGTCTGGGATGCCCAGCTCAAACTGGGCCAGAGCGTCGCCTTCCGCGCCATGGAGCGCTGCATGGAGCTGGCCGACCAGTACGGCATCGGCCAGGTCAGCGTCGACAACGCCTTCCACTACCTCTGGGGCGGCGGCTACGTCATGGACGCCGCCAAAAAGGGATACATCGCCTACACAAACTGCACCTCGACGCTCGCCGAGGTCGTGCCCTTCGGCGGCAAGTTCCCGGTGCTCGGCACCAACCCGCATTCCTGGGGCCTGCCGACGCAGGACGCCTGCGGCTTCCCGGTGGTGATCGACTGGGCCACCAGCACCGTGGCCATGGGCCGCGTCCAGCAGCTCAAGCGCGAAGGCAAACCGCTGCCGCCCGGCGCGGCCGTCGACGCCGACGGCAACCCGACGACGGACCCGAACGCCGCCCAGTGGCTGCTGCCGTTCGGCGCCCACAAGGGCTACGGCCTGTCGCTGCTCATCGAGCTCATGGGCGCCATGATCGGCGGTTCCCTGCCCACCCTGCGCGGCGGCGGCGCGCATCCGCTGATCAAGGACCAGACCGTCCTGGCCGGCGAAAAGCGCACCAGCGCCTTCTACTTCCAGGTCATCCATCCGGACGCCATCAGCAGCGGCCTGTTCGCCCGCGGCCGCGACTTCCAGCAGAACCTCAAGGCGGTCATGGCCGACCTGCTCGGCCACGGCAACGAGGCCTGCCTGCTGCCCGGCCAGCCCGAGGCCCAGAGCGCCGCCCACACGGCCAAGGCCGGCGGCCTGCTGTTCAGC
>CAYYJK010000162.1:1225-8348 GCA_964472185.1 uncultured Prosthecobacter sp. | reverse complement strand
CATCCAGAACAAGCAGACCAGCGAGGTGAAGCGGGTCACCAGCAAAGGCGACCCCACCGGCGAATTCCGGCTGATCCAGGCCAACTTCAACCGCAACCGCAGCGAGGCCTCGGCCGAGATCGCCAAGGGCAGCGAGGTCGCCGAACTCAAGTATGACGAAAACCTGACGGCCCGCCCTCTCACCATCAACAACACGCTGCGGGCGCCGGCGGCCCCGCCCGGAGCCGGAGCCGCGGTGCCCGCAGCGGCTCGCCCCGGCCAGCCGGTCAATGCGACGCCGCCGGCCGGCGCACGCAACGCCGCCGCGGCTCTGCCGGGCGCGAACCCGCCGCTGCCGCAGCCGGGAGTCCCCGCGCCGGCGCTGCCGGCGGCGTCCGGGCAGGCGCCGACGCCGCCCCCCACGATTTCCCGCCGCCGGCAGCTGATCCCCGCGCCCGTGACGCCTTCGCAACAGTAAGCCCTTGCCACCCATGACTTTTCCTTCCCGTTCCTTGTTCGTGGCCGCCTGCGTCGGCGCGACGGTGGTCAGCGCGCAGATTCCGCCGCAGGCGCCCCGGCCCGTCAGCCCCAACGCGCAGCCGCCGGCCGGGATCCGCCCGCGCCTGCCCGCGGGCGGCGCGGCCCGGCCGGCGGCCGCCAATGCGCCCGCCGCCGGGGCCGAGCGCACCGCGATCCGGCCGGAGGAGGCCATCAAGCCCGGGGGCGGGGTGGAGCTGCAGTTCCCGAACACGCCGCTGTCGCAGATCCTGCTGGTCTACGAGGATCTGACCGGGCTGAAAATCATCCGCGATGCCAACGCCGAGTCGGCCACGGTTTCCATCGAAACCACCGGCGAACTGCCCAAGGAGAAGGCGATCGCCTTCATCGAGAAAAGCCTGCTGCTCAACGGCTATTCGTTCGTGCCGGCCGGCGACGGCATGGTCAAGCTGCTCGCCTTCGAGGCGAAGAAGCCGCAGACCGAGGGTGCGCCCCTGTTTGAATCGGCCGCCGAGCTGCCGGAGACCGACCAGGTGGTCAGCTACGTCGCGCTGCTGAAGTACCTCAACGGTGAAGATGCGGTCAAGGCCATCGACCAGATCATCCCTCGGCACAGCTACGGCGTGCTGACGCCCGTGCCCAATTCGAAGGCGCTGGTGATCGTCGAAAACAGCAACACCATTCGCGCCATCCTCGCCCTGCTCGAGCGGCTGGATGTCAAGCCGGGCGCCACGGTGACCGAGCGCATTCAGCTGGAGCGTTCCGACGCCGAGGACGTCAAGAAAGCCCTCGACGAGATCCTGGGGCTTGAGGACAAGAGCAAGGACAACGCGGGCGGGTCGCCGCGCGCCAACATCGCGCCGGTCCAGGCGACCGCCGGCGCAGTGGCCGGCCAGCCGGCGCCGATGCCGGCGGTGCCTCCGCAGGGGCAGACGGCGTCCGCCGAAATTCCGCCGAAGATCGTCGCGATCGCACGCACCAACCGGCTGCTGGTGATCGCCACCCCGGAGCGCCTCGAGGAGATCAAGGCGCTGGTCGAGGAACTCGACGCCGCCTCGGAGATCCGCAACTTCGTCTCGCGCACGCTCAACTACCTCAGTGTCGAATCCGCCCTCGGCATCATCAGCGACGCCATCGCCCGCACCGAGGGCGAGGAGGGCGGCGGCGGTGCGGGCGGCGGCGGCAATGCCGTCAACAGCCTCGGCCAGCCGGCGAACAGCACGGCGGGAACGACCTCCGGCACCGGCAGTCGCACCGGCACCGGCAGCGGCCTGTTCGGCAACAACCTGAACAGCGGCTTCGGCAGCAGCAGCCTGTCCGGCGGCAGCGGCGCTTTCGGATCCTCCGGCACTGGCGGCGGTTTTGCCGGCGGCGGCGGCATGGGCACCGGCGGCGCCAACCTGCAGCCGCTGCGCCAGAACAACGGTCCGCGCTCCCTGGTCATCGGCAAGACGCTGCTGATCAGCGATCCCACCGCCAACTCGCTGTTCGCCTCCGGGCCGCCCGAGCACCTGCGCGTGCTCAACGAGATTCTGGACGAACTCGACCGCCGCCCGCAGCAGATTCTCATCTCGGCGGTGATCGGCGAGATGCAGCTGGGCAAGGAGGACTCGTTCGGCATCGAGACCCTGTTCCGCGCCCGCAACGACGCCAACGGCGACACCGCCTCGCGCGGGCTGGCCGGCCAGCTCGGCCAGTCGGTGGCCCCGCTGGATCCGCGCACCGCGATCAAGCTGACCGACCTGGCCAGCCGCGCCGGCCTGACCTTCTACGGCGGCGTGCGCGAGGGCATCGACGTGGTCGTCAACGCGCTCAACACCAGCAGCGATTTCAAGGTCATTTCGCGGCCCTCGGTGTTCACAATGAACAACGTGCCGGCCAACATCAGCAGCGGTTCCTCGTTCCCAATCGCCACCTCGACCCAGGGCTACGTCGGCAACACCAGCGGCACCGGCCTGCTGTCCAACGTCCAGTACCAGGACGTCGTGCTCAGCCTGAACATCGTGCCCCTGATCAATTCCGACGACGAGCTGACCCTGCAGATCTCCCAGGAGAACAGCGAGGTGGCGGGCAGCACGGTGATCGCCGAAAACACCTACCCGGTGCTCACCAAGCAGCAGCTCAACACGGTGATCATGTGCAAGAACAACTCGACCGTGCTGCTCGGCGGGTTGATCCGCGAAAACAAGGAGAAGGAGCGCTCGAACATCCCGCTGCTCGGCAGCATTCCGCTGATCAAGCACCTGACGGGTTCGACCCGCGATGAAAACAGCCGGCGCGAGCTGCTCATCTTCATCCAGCCGCGCATCATCCAGGGTGTCAACGACCTGCCGCCGAGCGTGCGCGATGCCCCCGGTTCCAGCCCCTTCGGCGGCGAGGCGACCGCGATGATGAACCAGGAGAAGCTGCCGGTCGTGGCGGCGCCTGCGCCGGTCAAGCGCAGCCGGGTGCGCGAACTGGTCCGCAAGCTGTTCGGTCGTCCCGTTCCGGCCGACCAGGTGACGGTGAAGTGAGCCGCCGCTCCGGTGGGGCGGCGGGCTCGGCCCCGCCGTGTCAGTCCTTGCCGGTCAGGAAGGCCAGCAGGTCGGCCATTTGGTCCTTGCTGATCGCGCCTTCCAGTCCGGGCGGCATGAGGCTCTTGTCGGTGCTGGTCATTTTGGCGATCTGACTGCGCTGGATGGTCTCGCTGAGGCCGCCCATCATCTTCAGGGTGACGCTGTCCGCCGCCTCCGCCGCGACCAGGCCGCTGAGCACGCGGCCGTCCTTGGTCTCGATCGTGTAGGCGCACCAGCGCGCCTCGACCATGCGGTTCGGATCCAGGATGTCCGAGAGCAGCGCTTCCGGCGGCTTGGCCTTGACGTCGGAGAGCGGCGGGCCGACCTCGACGCCGAGCTGGCCGTGCTTGTGGCAGGTGATGCAGACGGTGGCGAACACCTGCTGGCCGCGCTTGGCATCACCGGTCCGGCGTGTCGATTCCATGTAGCTGGCGATGACGGCGGCGCGGTCCTCGCTCGGCTGGCCGAACAGCTTCACCGCCAGGTCGCGCAGTTCGCCGGTGCCGCGCTGGTAGCGCCAGCGGGTTTCGACATCCACCAGCGAGGGCGAAAGCTCGCCCCGCTGCATGCGCTTGAACAGGTCGAGGGCGGTCTTGGCGTTGCCGGTCAGCAGGGCGACGAGGTCGCGGCGCACCAGTGGACCGGCTTTCGGCAGCAGTTCGTAGACCAGGGGCGAGGCCTTCTCGGCGCCGAACTTCTTCAGCAGCGCGAGGGCGGCCTGCTGAAGGGGGGCGGACTGCGGATTGCCCAGCAGGTCGCGCACGACGGGTTCGACTTTGGGCCAGCCGTTCTGGGCCAGCAGCGGCAGAACGGCGAGGCGGTTGGCTTCGCTGGCTTGGCTGTCCGTGGCGGTGGCTTCGACCCGGGTCATGGCCTGACGGATGAAGGCGGCGGCGCCGGCCTGGGCGGCCGGCGGTTTGGCGATCAGCTCGGCGAGGCTGCGAACGCCGAGCTTGCCGCCGGACTTGGGCAGGCCTTCGGCCAGGCCCTGCAGCAGGGCCGGCTGCCACCAGACGAGGGCGCCGTCATGACTCTCCAGCGCCTGCAGCGCCTGCTGAAAATCACCGGCCAGGCCGCTGGCGGCGCTGGCGCTGGCCAGGGCGCGCACGGTGTCGGCGCGCTGGGCCGAGAAGCTGCCGCTGAAGCCGGCGTCGGCCAGCAGCTGGCGGAGGACCGTACCGGCGGTGGCGCCGCTGTTGCTCAGCACGGCGCGGGTCATCCAGGGATCTTCGGGATGCCGGACCAGGGCGCTGACGCTTTTGGCCGTGTCGGCGCGGCCGTTGACCAGCTCCAGAAACAGCACGCGCTCCGGATGTTCGGCGGCGGGGGCCCGGGCGGGCTGCGGCTGGCCGGCCTCGGCCAGCAGGCGGCGGGCGGTCTCCTGCTGCCAGCCGTTCGGGTGGTTCAGCCAGGCGGTGAGGTCCTTCGGCGCCGCCTCGATCTGACGCGGCTTGCGGCCCTTCGGCACGATGCGCCAGATGCGGCCCTCGTTCTCGCCCTGGCGCATGTCGTGGTTCTTGACGAACTCCTCGGGGAAGAATCGGGCGTGGTCGATCCAGCGGCGGTAGATGTCGCAGATGTAGATCGCGCCGTCCGGACCGGTCGTGAAGTTCACCGGCCGCGACCATTCGTCGCCGCTGCGGAAGAACTCGGTGCGGTCGCCGACGCGCGTGGCTTTGAGCGAGGCGCCGTTGGGCTCGACCTTGTAGCGCGTGACCAGCTGGCCGGTCGGATCCGGAACGAAGATCTGGTTGCGCAGTTCGGGCATCAGATCGCCGCGGTAGACGCCGAGGCCGCTGCAGGCGGTGTTGGTGCCGGCGTGGGCGTCGGCCGTGGTGTGGGTGATTTTCAGCGGGTAGACCCGCGTCTCGGCGCCGGCGGGAGCGATGTCCTCGAACCCCTGGGCGATGCCGGCGTGCGGGTTGCGCACGACCGCCTCATGCGGCATCACGGCGAACATCACCGGGTTGCGATTGGAGCAAAAAAAATGGCGCCCGAAGTCATCGAAGGCGCCGCCATACTGACCGAAGCCGCTGGTGGGCTCGATTTTCCCGGAGGCCGGGTCCCATCGGAAGTTACATCGGCTGACTGTGGCCGGGCTGTCACTGTGCGCCGCGGGGTAGATCTCCTTGGCATCGAGGCCGTTGTTGAAATAGACCTTGTTGTCCAGCCCCCAGCGCGGTGCACTGACCTGCAGCTGGCTGTGCCGGGGGTTGATGCCCTTGATCAGGGGTTCGATGACGTCGGCCTTGCCGTCGTTGTCGGTGTCCTTGAGGAAGAGAATCTCGGTGCGCGTCGTGGCGATCAGGCCGCCCTTGAAGGGCTGCAGGCCCTGCACGTGGTCGACGTGATCGGCGAAGGTGACGGCCTTGTCCATGCGGCCGTCGCCGTTCTCGTCGCTGAGCAGCTGGATGCGCGACAGGAAGGGCTGGCCCGCTTCCGGACCGAGCGGGTAGTCGCGCATGTCGGCGACGAACATGCGGCCCTGGGCATCCCAGGCGATCTCGACGGGGTCGAGCACCAGCGGCTCGGCGGCCACCAGCTGCGCTTCATAGTCGCCGTCGAGCCGGATCTGCTTCAGGGACTCCTCGGCGGGCAGGGCGGCCGCCTGGCCGTCGCGGACCTCGACGTCGCTGCCGCCGCTGGCCTGGATGGGGTTCCATTTCTCCTTGAAGGCGCCGAGCGGGTGCAGCTCGTAGCGGCGCACGATCATCTCCGCGCCTTCGGTCTGGATGCAGATGCGGCCTTCGGCGGGCTTGCAGTCGAAGGCCTCGTTGACCAGGCGGCCGTTGACGAAGTACTGCAGGGTGTCGCCCTTGGCGATGACTTCCATGCGGTTCCATTCACCGACGGGCGAGTCCGGATCGTCCTTGCCGCGGAAGTTGATCTTGTCGGCCCAGTCGACGTCGCGCTTTTCCCAGTTGATGCGGCCGCCGGTGACGGTCTGGCGGGGCGCGCCCTTCTTCCAGATCTTCTCCTTGTCACGGTCGAGCTCGAACTCGGCGCTCAGGCTGGTGGTCAGCACGGTGCCGTCGGCCAGTTTGGGGCTGAGCACCAGGATGTCGCCGATGCCGCCCTCGATGATCTGGGCCTCGATCGAAGCCATCCAGGTGTTGCCGTAGGCGCCATGCGGCCCGTAGGAGTGGACCAGGATGCCGTTGTCACGGGCGCGGTCGGCGCGCTTGCCCCAGGTCTTGGGGCCCCACTTGAATTCGACGACCAGGTGGTAGTCCTTGTAGCTCTCCTTGGTGACCATGTAGCCGTAGCCGCGGCCGCTGACGTGCAGCTGCGCTTCCTTGAGCTGGAACACCTCGCTGGCGGCGTCGTGGAAATCCTGGTCGGGATTGATGTGGTATTCGACTTGGCCGGCCTTCATCAGGTCGAGGACGTTGATCTTTTGGGTGACGGTTTCGGCGGACCAGGCCGAAGCCGCAACAGCGAGTGAGGCGAGTAGGAACGTGCGCATGAGAGGGGGCAAAAGAGTGACCCGGACACATACGCACGCCACCTTGGCCAGCCTTCTGCGAATGCGACGTGTGCTGGTGTTTTTGTGATGCCGGCCTTGCGTCGCCCCGGCTTCCTGCGCCATCATCGGGCCGATGCTTCCCGAAATCACCAAATTGCTCAAGCTCCAGGAGCGCGACCAGCGCATTCGCCAGTTGCAGAAGGAACTGAAGGACATTCCGCGGCTGGAGGCCCAGGCCAGGACGCAGCTCGCCGGCGACCAGGCCGCGGTGGAGGCGGCGTCGCAGCGGATCAAGGAGATCGAGGTGACGATCAAGGGGGTCGAACTGGACATCCAGACCCGGCAGAACTCGATCAAGCGCCTGCACGACCAGCAGTTCGAGACGCGCAAGAACGACGAGTTCCAGGCGCTCGGGCACGAAATCCAGCGCTACCAGAAGGACGTCACGGCTTTGGAGGACACCGAACTGGAGCACATGGAGGCGCTGGAGGCCGCCAAGGGCGTGCTCAAGGAGGCCCAGGCCCGACTGGCGGTGACCCAGGGGCGGGTGAACGAGGAATTGCAGGCGCTGGCGGAGCGCATCGCCGGCGTGAAGAGCCGTCTCGGCGGTCTCGAGGAGGAGCGC
>CAYYJK010000162.1:0-1125 GCA_964472185.1 uncultured Prosthecobacter sp. | reverse complement strand
CCGCATGAACTGGCCCGTGGTCAAAGCGGTGGTCCTGCTGCTCGCCTCGAACGTCTTCATGACCTTCGCCTGGTACGCGCACCTCAGGGACCTGAAAGCCCGGCCCTGGTTCATTGCCGCGCTGGTCAGCTGGGGGATCGCCTTTTTTGAATACGCCCTGCAGGTGCCCGCCAATCGCATCGGCAGCACGGCGCTGTCGCTGCCGCAGCTGAAAATCCTGCAGGAGGTGATCACGCTGACGGTGTTCGTTCCCTTCGTCTGGCTGTACATGAAACAGCCGCTGAAATGGGACTATCTGTGGGCGGGTCTGTGCATGTGCGGCGCGGTGTATTTCATCTTCCGCAAGTGAGCTGAGTTTTTGCGCTAAGATAAAATCTTGTCAGGCAGCGGACCTCGGCCAGACTGGCACGATGAAAACCTGGCTGACGCTTGGCTTGGCCTGTCTGGCGCCCCTCTGGGGCCGTGCTTGGGAACGCTGGGAGTTGGCGGATGGCGCGACTCCCGAAGCGCGCATCCTCAGCGTCAGCCCGGGCCTCGTGCGCTGGCAGCTGCGGGATGGCCGCGAGGAGCAGGTCGGTCTCGACCGCCTGACGGCGGCCAGCCGGGCGCGGCTGGCGGCAGTTCTCGGGCTGGCTGCGGCGCCGCAGCCGGCGGCTCCGTCCGCGCGCGATCCGGCGGCGGTTGATGCCACCGACCAGGCGTCCCTGGAGGCGGGCCTTGGGCAGCGGTTGACGGTGATCGGCCGGGTCCGGCGCGTGGCGACTTTGGGGGCGGCCGGGCACCGGCTGATCGAGTTTGAGGACAGCCGTTTTGGCGTGTTCATTGCCAAGCGCCAGCTGACCCAGGCGGGCTGGAATCTGGAGACCCTGACAGGACGCACGGTGCAGGTGCGCGGCGAACTGAGCCGGTATCAGGACCGCCTGCAGATGACGCTGTTCGAGCCGGCCCAGATTGAGGCGCTGCCCTGAGGGGATTCAGCGCGGTTTCAGCCATACCGGCACCTCGATGTCGGCGCTTTTCACGGGTGCAGTTTCACCCTTCCAGACAAAGCCGGCCTCTTCGAAGGCGGCGCGGTGGGCGCGCAGATGGGCGAGCAGGCGCAGGCCGAGCTGGCGGTTGGGGGAA
>CAYYJK010000161.1:3426-8405 GCA_964472185.1 uncultured Prosthecobacter sp. | reverse complement strand
CGGTGGCCCGGGCCACCGAACTGCTGGAGCAGGCATACCGGGAGGCGCCGGATTCCGGGCAGCTGCTGTCGGCCCTGACCCAGGCCTATACGCTGCAGCGCCGCCCCGAGCAGGCGTTGAAACTGTGGGGCGATGCCGTCAACCGCAGCCAGGGGGCGGCGGCCGTGCCGCTGCTGGAGCGCCAGGCCGAACTGCTGCTGCGGCAGCAGAAGCTGCCGGAGTATCTGGCCGTGCAGATGCGCCTGATCGGCCTGGAGACCGAAGTCAAACGGCGCCGCGAGGCCTTCAAGCGCTGCCTCGACCGCCTGCTGTGGACCGAGCAGGGCGGCGAACTGGCGCAGGAGGCGGCCCGCGAGCGGCTCAAACTGCTGACGGGCGTGCTCGAGGAGCAGAGCCGCCTGCACCCGTTTGACGGCTTCTATTACGAAGCCCTGGCGCACGTGCATGAGCGCGACGGTCAGGCGGCGAAGGCCTTCGCCGCGATGAAGCAGGCCTACTACACCGCGCCGGAGACGCCGTTTTCGCTGGCCCAGCTGCGCGACGCGGCGCTGCGGGTGGCGGATGTGAAAGCCGCGATCTATTTCCAGAAGCAGGTGGCTGCGGCCGCGCCGGCCGCGGAGCTGGCGGCGGAACTGCGCCGGCTGGTCGAGCTGCTGGAGCAGACCTTCCAGATTGCCGAGGCCGACCGGGTGCGCCGGCGCATGGAGAGCCGCTTTTCCCAGGACGCCGAGGCGCTGGAAAAGCTGGCGGAATACTACCGCAGCACCGGCCAGGACGAGGCGGAGCGCCGCGTGTACGAGCAGGTGGCGCGCATCCGCTCCTGGGACGCACGGTCGCAGCTGCGGTTGGCCCTCAAGTGCCTGCGGCTGGCCGATGACGCGGCCGCTGAGCGGCATCTGCGCGAGATTCTTGAGCGCACCCAGGCGACGCCCGAGCCGCCTGCCGGCGGTCCCGAGCATCTGCCGCTGCCGCTGTCGGAGGTGCGCAAAGCCGGCGCACCCGGGGCGGTGCGCGACGTCGTCGAGGTGCTGGACTCGGTCTCGGGCCTGGAGGAGGCGGAGGTGAAGCGGCTGCGCGCCTTCCTCAACCTGCCGCGGCCGGAGCTCGCGGAACTGCCGGAGCCGCCCGGCCTGGTGCGCCTGCGCGCCATCGAGGAGCTGGCGCGCCTGCGCGTCCGCGATCGGCCGGAGCCGGCCCTGCGCGACTGGGTCGCCCGCTGGATGGAGGCGCGGCAGGCGCCGGTGGAGCGCCTGTGGGCGCTCCATGCGGCCGGAGCCGGTCCGGAGTTCCGCCGCCAGCTGCGCCAGGCGCTGGCCGGCGGCACGGCGTTGGAGCCGTCGTTCTGCCTGCTCTGGCTGACCCTGCGTTTGCACGGCATGCAGGACGCCCTGGAGTGGGCCGGGCAGGCCGGTTTGGCGCCGGAGGTGCGCGAGCAGCGGCGCCGGCTGCTGCAGGCGGTCGTGTCCATGCTGGCCGACCTTGACAGCTTCCGGTTTGCGCCGGGCGAGCTGGCCGCCTTGGGCGCATCGCGGCTGCTGATGAACGCGCCGGTGCTCGAGCTCACGCGCCAGCTGCAGGACCAGCAGCGTTACGCGGAGGCGCTCGAGCTGGGCGAGAGCCTGCGCCGCCATGCCACGGCCCTGGCGGATGACTACGCCTTCTTCCTGTCGCGCATCGCCGAGTCGGCGGAGCGCTGGGACCTGGCCCGGCAGTACCTGGATCTGGTGGTGCGCGGGCCGGTCCTGCCGGGGCCCTACCGCGGCACGTACGACCCGTATTTGTACAGTCTGGGCACGGCCAGCCGGCTGGCCCGTTCGGAGCAGGAACGCGAGCAGACGCTTGGCGCCGCCTGGCGGCGGCTGCAGAGCGTTCCCGACTCGGGCCTGACCCGCTTGCGCAAGTCCGCCGTCGCGGGCCTGGCGGGGGCGGAGCAGACGGCGGCGGCGCAGCTGCAGGACTTCCTCGCCGGCGATTTTCTCAGCGCCCGCCGCATGGCCGAGCCGAAGGGCATGCTGATGCCGCAGGGGTCCACCCGGCATGAGGAGCCCCTGCACCTGCGCGGCCTGTGGGAGGAGACGCGCGAGATCCAGGCCAGCCTGGTCCAGCAGGGGCTCGCGCCGGTGGTGCAGCGCGTCAACGACCGGCTGTCCGGCGCCTGGGGGGCGGTCGGACTCAGCGCGCGTACGGGGCTCGAGTTTGGCGAATGGCGCCTGGGCCACCTGTTGCGCAGGCTGCGGCAGAGCGATTATCCGAACCGGCTGCGCCTGATCCGCGAGCATCTGGCCGGCGTCGACATGCGCCTGGAGATCTCGGTCGAAACCCTGAGCGAGCTCGGCGGCCGGTTGGAGTCGTCGGGCATGCCGCGCGAGGCCATTGAAGTCTACCGGCGGCTGCCGGAACGGGCGCCGGCCAATCCCGAGTACGCCCAGTGGCTGATCCGCGCCAGCGAAGCGGCGCGCGAGACGCGGATGGGCCTGAAGTTCACCCTGCAGCTGCTGCTGGCCGAGCCGCCGATGAAGCCGCCTCAGCCCGGCGATGAGCTGCTGCGCGAGAAGCATGCGCATTTCCTGGCCGAGGACCTCGACCAGGCGGAGCTGCACCGGCGCGGGTTCCTGCCCGCGGTGACCCGGGTGCTGCAGGGACGCATCCCGCACGAAGTGCCCTACCTGCGCGAGCTGGCCCTGCTGCACGAGCGGCTGGGCCAGGATGCCGAGGCGCTCGCTGCCTGGGAGCGGCTGCATCTGGCGTTTGTCACCAATGCCGAGCGCGGCATCCGGGCGGATGCAGAAAGCTGCCTGCACCGCGCCCGGCTGCTGCAGCGTGCCGGCCGCAAGCCGGAGGCGCTGGCGGCCCTGCGCGAAGTGCCGCTGACCGAGGCTTCCGGCGGCCTGGGCCGGGAGGCGCTGCAGCTGCGCGCGGCCCTGGTGGCCGAAACCGGCGGCTGGGAGGAATTTCGCGAACTCATGGCCGTGGCGGTGGAGCGCAAGTCCGTGCCGGCCATCGTTCGCCTGGCAGCCCTGCTCAGCGATCACGGCCGCGCCCTGGAGACCCTGAATTTCCTGACGCAGGCGGAGCGCCGGGTCCAGGACGACGCCGACCGCTTCCGTTTGCGATTGGAACTGCTCCGCAGGATGGCCCGGGATCCCGCCTGGACTCCCGAGCGCGGCCGCGCGCAGATCGCCGCGCTGTGGCGGGTGCGCAGCCGGGACCGCGACGCCCTGCAGGCGCTCGTTGACTGGATGACGGAACAGGGCCGCGGACCGAACCGTGCGGCCTGGGTGGCGCTGCTGCGGGCCGAAGCCCGGGCGGGCACGGATCGCGCCGCGGCGGCGCTGGCGTTGAGCGCGCTGGCGCAGGGACTGCCGGCATCGGCGCGTGAGGACCTGCGCCGCGGCTGGAACGCCGCCGGGGAAGGCGACCGCGTGGTTCTGGAGGTCGGCGCGGAAACGTTGCTGGCGCTGGGGCAGGGGGACTGGGCCTGGGACGCCTGCCAGGTTCTGCAGGTCCTGCCCACCCTGCGTCTGGACGGGCGCAAGCTGCCGCTGATGGTGCGCGTGGCCCATGCCCGCCAGGACCGGGTTACTGTGCGCGAGCTGTTCGCCGAGGCGGTGCGCATGGGCTTTCCCGGCGGCGCGCGCACGGCGGAGTGGGCCGGGGCCTTTGCGGCGGCCGGCGAGCCGCAGTTGGCGCGGGAACTCTATCAGGCGGCGCTGAAACAGCTCGAGGCCACCCAGGCGAGCCAGCCGGAAATCGGCATCGCCTGGGCGCGTTTTCTCATCCGGCAGCGGGAGTTTGAGGCGGCCGAGGTGTTCCTCATGCGCGAGGGCTGGGCCTGGGTGAAGGATTCGCCCCGGTTGATTTTTGAGCTTTACCAAGCCTGGGGCAAGCTGGCATCCCTGGAGGCGGAGCTGCCCAAGTTCCATCTGGCCGGCGGGGTGGAAAAGGAAGTCCTGTTTCTGCACCGCCGCCCCCCGTCCCCTGCGCAACCATGAACCGTTTCCCTCTGATCCTTCTGCCGCTGCTGCTGGCCGCCTGCTCCTCCGAACCGGAGAAGAAGACGCCGCCGCTGATGTCGCAGCGCATGGCTGACCGCCTGCGCCGCCCGGATCTGAACAAGCGCAGCGTGTACGAGAAGTCGATGCAGACGACCATGACCCGCGGCAAGGACACCGGCGGCTGGCTGGGCCGGCAGAAGTACAAGGCGGCGACCTACCAGGGCGGCAAGGCCTACACCAACACCCCCGACTACCAGACCGGCAGCTTCTCCGGGGCCGACGCCCGCAGTCCGATGGGCAGCGCCACCTTCGCCCAGAAGGACAAGCAGGCGTCCGGGACCGGACAGAGCTTTCAAACCCGCGAGAGCCGCCTGGCGGGGCAGACCGCCCGCGAGGGGAGCCAGGACTACCGCGACGGCGGCACGGTCTTCAAGACCCGGGCGGACCGCGAGGCGCTCAAGAGCCAGCAGAAGAACGTCCAGCCCGAGTTCATCGAACTCGAGGAGCAGCGCCGCAACCCCGCCTACAGCGAGGAGCAGGTCCGCAAGCTGCTCGGCCGCGACTGAATCCGGCGCTTCAGCCGATGCAGGCGACCGCCATGGCGGCGATGCCCTCCTCGCGGCCGACGAAGCCGAGGCGCTCGTTGGTGGTCGCCTTGATGCCGACTTGCGCCGGCGTGATGCGGAGCGCGGCGGCGATTTTCTCCTTCATGGCGCCGGCGTGCTTCATGACCTTGGGGGCTTCGGCGATCAGCGAGGCGTCGACGTTGTGCAGCACGCGGCCGTGTTCGGCGGCGAGTTCGGCGCAGCGTTCGAGGATCTTCAGGCTGCTGATGCCCTCGATGCTGGCGTCGGTCGGCGGGAAGTAGAAGCCGATGTCCGGCAGGCCCAGCGCGCCGAGCACGGCGTCGGCAATGGCATGGCTGAGCACGTCGGCGTCGGAATGGCCGAGCAGGCCGCGGCTGTGGGGGATTTCCACGCCGCC
>CAYYJK010000161.1:0-3326 GCA_964472185.1 uncultured Prosthecobacter sp. | reverse complement strand
GCGATGTCGGTGATGTTGTTCTGGTCCTCGGCGATCATCCGGCAGGCCCGGCCGATGCGCACCTCGTTGATGTATTCGGGCACGGTCTTGCCGGTGCGCGAACGGAAGAAGCGGCTGAAGGCGCCCTCGCTGAGGTGGGCGAGCTTGGCCAGCTGCGCGCGGTCGATGTCCTCGGTCAGGTGCTGGTGGATGTAGTCGCAGACGCGCTCCATCCGGCCCTGGTCCGTGGAGTGCAGGGTCGGCTCGTAGCCGGCGCTGGCCAGCGGCCGCAGGTCCTTGGCGCGCGCCAGGATGTCGAGGATCGCCAGGAGGTCGACGATGCGGGTGAGGCCGTCGCTTTCCGCCAGATGGCGCAGGCGCAGCGCCACCTCCTTGCGCACCTGGCCGCGCACCTCCAGCCCGCGGCCGGCGCGGCGCAGCAGGCGGCGCACCGATTCCAGTTCGGGCAGGTTCATGAGCTCGCGGCCCAGGAAGGTCTCCTCAAAGCGGATGATGATGGCGTCGACCACGCCGGCGCCCTCCTCTTGGTGCCAGACATGGGGCAGGTTGGCGCCGATCAGCACCAGGTCGCCGTCGCTGAGCGGGCTGATGTTGTCGCCCACCACGCGGTGGCCCCGGCTGCGGATCGCCAGGGTGATCTGAAACTCCGGATGAAAGTGCCAGCGCGTGCCGTAGTCCGGGCCGTGCACGGATTCGCAGTGGAACGATTCCCAGTCACGGCGGGGGACTTTTTCGAAGACGGGCTTCATGGCCGACCGTTAAGCGCGGAACCGGCAAATTCAAACGCGCTCTGGTCCGTCTTTGGGCAGGACGCGAACGATGAAGGCCTGCGCCTTGCCCAGGTAAGCCTTGGCGGCGCGGCGGATGTCCGCCTCGCTCACCCGCTCGATGGCCTGCGGCAGCTGCTGGAAGTGCTCGTAGCCCAGGCCGTTGAGTTCGTTCCAGCCGTAGGCGTCGGCCAGGCCGGCGTTGCCCTGCTGGGCGCGCAGCCAGGAGCTGCGCCAGGTCGTCTTGGCGCGCGCCAGTTCCTCGGCGGTCAGACCGTTGCGGGCCAGGTCGGCGATCTGCGCCAGCATCTCGCGCTGGGCCAGGTCGGCCTTCTCCGGGTCGGTGCCGACGTAGAAGTAAAACGCGCCGGCGCCGAGGGCGGCGAAGTGCTGGGCGCCGACGTAGTAGGCCAGGCCGAGCTCTTCACGGATGCGGTTGAACAGCCGGCTGCCCATGTCGCTGCAGGCCTCGTCGATCAGGCTGAGCGGATGGCGGTCGGCCTCGTGCAGGCCGACGGTGCGGAAGCCGATGACGATGACCGCCTGCTCCTTGTCGAGGCGCTCTTCGAACACGCCGGGTCGCGCCGGGCGGGCGGCGGTGCGCGGCGCCTGCGGGTCGTAGTGGCGGCTGCCCCGGGGCAGCTTGCCGAGCGTGCCCTGCACCAGCTTGCGGATGGCCGCGGGGTCGACGTCGCCCTGGATCGACAGCACGCCGTTGGCGCCGGTCAGCGCGCGGGCGGTCATCTGGCGGCAAGCGGCGGCGTCCAGGCCCTGAACGCTGGCCTCGGTTCCCAGGGCGGTGCGCGCAAACGGCGTGCCGGCAAAGATTTCGCGGCGGGCGCGGCGCAGCGCGACGGTGAGCGGATCCTCCTTCTCCTCCTGAATCGAAGCGATCTGGTGCCGCTTGACTTCGGCGAGCCGCGCGGCGGGCAGCCGGGCGTTCTGCAGCAGGTCGGCGAGCAGATCCAGGCCGGCGGCCTCGTCGCCGCGCATGACGTCGGCGCCCAGCAGGTAGCGGTGCGCGTCGGCCGTGCACTGCAGGGAGCCGCCGAGGTTCTCGAGTTCGGCGGCGACGGCGGCGGCGCTGCGGCGGCGGGTGCCCTTCAGCAGCAGTGCGGCCGAAACCTGGGTGACGCCGGCGTTGGCCTCGGTTTCGGCGGGGACCCCGGCCAGGAAGCTGGCGCGGATGGAGACCAGCGGCAGGCGCGGGTTGGCGCCGACCAGCAGGGTCAAGCCGTTGGCCAGCTGGAAGCGCTCGATGCGGCGGGTGGCGGGGCCGCTGCGCGGCGCCGGGGCGCTGGCTTCCACGTCCGGACCGACCAGGGCCAGGCTGTAAGTGGCGGGCGGCAGGTGCCGCTGCGCGAGCTCGCGAATGGCGGCCGGGGTGAGCGCGCGCACCGCCTCCAGGTAGTGCTGAGCCTGGTCGAGGCTGCCGGCGGTGAGCCAGCTGTGCGCCAGTGCGGCCGCCTGGCCCTTGGTGGTGGCGAGGGTGCGGATCTGGCCGCCGATGGTGGCGCGCACGGCTTTGGCCAGTTCGGCGCTGGAAGGGCCGCGCTTTTTGAGGGTTTCAACCGCCGCCAGCATGCCCTGCCGGCAGGCCTCAGCGTCCTTGGGATCGCATTCCGCCTCCAGGTTGAACAGCCCGCATTCCTGGGCGCCCCAGGCGCCCGCCCAGACCCAGTGGGCGACCCCCTGCTTCTCCCGCAGCTCCTGGTACAGGCGGGAACTGCGGCCGGAGCCGAGCAGGAAGGCAAGCACGTCGAGGCCGGGTTTGTCGGCATGGCCCTCGCCGGGGATCGGCCAGCCCAGCGCCACGCGCGTCAGCTCGGTGGCAAAGTTCTGCCGGCCCTCGCGCACGCCCTGCTGGGCGGCTTCCTGGGGCAGCGGCACCGGTTCGTAGGGCTGGCGGCTCCAGTCGCCCAGCCAGCGCTCGGCGGCGGCAAAGCAGGCCTCGGCGTCGACGGCGCCGGCAATGACGACGAAGCAGTTGTTGGGGACGTAGTGGCGGCTGGCAAAGGCGGCGACGTCGTCGCGGCCCATCTGGTCAAAAACCGCCCGGTGGCCGATGATCGGGTGGCGCAGCGGATGCTGGCGGAAGGCGGTGGCCTGCACCAGGTGCTGCACGGCCGAGCCGGGGTCGTCGTTGTCCATCGCCATCTCGCGGCGGATGACGTCCTGTTCCTTGGCCAGTTCCGCGGCGTCGAACTTGGAATGGCGCACCATGTCGGCGAGGATCTCCAGGTAGCCCTCGGTGTGGTCGGCGAGGCCGTCGATCCAGTACACCGTCCGGTTGAAGGTGGTGTAGGCGTTGACGTAGCCGCCCAGTTCCTGGATGCCCTGGGAAATCTCGGCCGCGCTGCGTTTCCAGGTGCCCTTGAACAGCATGTGCTCGACGCAGTGGGCCAGGCCGGCGCCGGTCCAGCGCTCCTCGTGCAGGCTGCCCGCCTTGACCCAGATCTGCACGCTCACCAGCGGGTGCTCGGCATCCTCGCGCACCAGCACGTCCAGGCCGTTGGCCAGCGTGCGCACCCGGGCGGTCAGGCGCGGGGCTTCCAGGGG
>CAYYJK010000160.1:0-8427 GCA_964472185.1 uncultured Prosthecobacter sp. | reverse complement strand
GCTCGCCGGTTGCGCCGGCGCGGGGCCGGTGCAGAGTGGCCGCGGCATGTCCGAGCCTCTCCCCCCCTCCGGTCCCTGGGACGTCGTCATCATCGGCGGCGGTCCGGCAGGCGCCACCGCCGCCACCTTCCTGGCTCAGGCCGGGCGCCGGGTGCTCGTGCTCGAAAAATCGAAGTTCCCGCGCTTCCACATCGGCGAGTCGCTGCTGCCGTACAACCGCGGCCTGTTCGAGGAGATGGGCGTCTGGCCGAAGATCCGGCAGGCGGGCTTCATGCTCAAGCGCGGCGCCCAGTTCTGGATGGGCAACGGCTCGCGGCACACGCGCCTGGATTTTTCCCGAGGCGCCTTCACCGAGTTTCCCGAATCCCTGCAGGTCGAGCGTGCGAAATTCGACGAGATCCTGCTCGAACACGCGCGCAGCTGCGGCGCCGCGGCGCGCGAGCAGTGCCTGGTGCTCGAACACCGCGTCCTCGACGACCGGGTGCGCCTGCGCTGCCGCGACGCCGACGGCGCGGAGCAGGAGATCGAGGCGGCCTTCCTCATCGACGCCAGCGGGCTGGCCAACCTCACCGGCAACCGCGAGTCCCAGCGCCGCTACTACGAGGGCCACAAGAAGGTCGCCATCTTCGGCCATTTTGACGGCGTCCGCATGCCGGAGGGCGAGGAGCTCGGGGACATCCTCATCGTCCGCCGCAACCGCTCCTGGTTCTGGCTGATCCCGCTCGACGAACGCCGCACCAGCGTCGGACTCGTGCTCGACCGCGCCGACTTCCAGGCGCTCGGCGGCACGCCGCAGCAGGTCTTTGACGCGGCGGTCCGCGACACCGCCGTGACCCGCGAGCGGCTGCAGGAGGCCGTCCGGCAAACCGAGCTGCATGTGGCCTCCGACTTCTCCTACCAGAACGAGCGCCTGGTTTCGCCGCGCTTGGTGCGGGCGGGCGACGCCTCCGGTTTCATCGATCCGGTGTTCTCCAGCGGCGTCATGCTGGCGATGACCAGCGGCCGCGACGCGGCGCGCGCGGTCGACGAGGCCCTGGCTTCGGGCCGGCCGCTGACGGCGGGCATGCGCCGCTACGAGGCGGCGACGCGCCGGCGCATCGGCCAGTTCTGGGAGTTCATCGAGAATTTCTACCGCAACCATTTCGCCCAGCTGTTTTTCCAGCCGCTCAACCGCGGGCACCTGGTATGCGCGGTCAATGCGGTGCTGGCGGGCCGCACCGAGCTGCCCCTGGCCGTGCGCTGGCGCCTGCGCCTGTTTTTCCTGATCGCCCGCATCCACCGACGGTTCCCGCTGGTGGAGCGCCTAGCGATCGAGTGAGCCGAATGTTTCCGCGCCATGTCCGAGGTCACTGCGCTGCGCAAATTCGCCTGCCCCGCCTGCGGGGCTGAGGCGGTCTGGACGCCGGCCAAGCACGCCCTGGTCTGCCCCTACTGCGGCACGGAGTCGCCCGCCGAACTGAAGAGTGACGGCTCGCTGGTCGAGGAAAGCGACCTGGTCGCGGCCCTGCGCGCCATCCCGGAAGACCAGCGCGGCTGGGCGGCGCAGCGCAAGTCGGTCCGCTGCCAGAGTTGCCAGGCCATTTCGGTGTTCGACGAGAAGCGCGTGGCGCAGCGCTGCGACTTCTGCGGTTCGGCGGCCCTGCTGGCGGTCGACGACATCCAGGCGCCGATTCGGCCGGGCAGCGTGCTGCCGTTCAAGGTGGCGGAATCGAAGGTGCGCGAGGACATCCGCCGCTGGTACGGCAGCCACTTCTGGGCGCGCGGCGACCTCAAGCGCAAGGCGCTGACCGACACGCTGCATGGGCTGTACGTGCCCTACTGGACTTTTGACGCCCACGCCGAATGCCCCTGGGAAGCCGAGGCCGGCCACCATTACCATGTCCGCGACAGCCAGGGGCGCCTGCAGCGCCGCACCCGCTGGGAGTACGCCAGCGGCCACGTCAGCGAATCCTTCGACGACGTTCTGGTGCCGGCTTCGCGCGGCATCCACGCCGGGCTGCTGGCGGATTTGGAGCCCTTTCCCACGACCACCGATCTGGCGCCCTACGATGCCGGCTACCTGTCCGGCTGGGTGGTCGAGCAGTACCAGATCGACCTGGTGGAGTCGGCCCGGCATTCGCGTGAGCGCATGGAGCGCCGCTTGACCGAACTCTGCGCCGGCCAGATTCCGGGCGACACCTACCGCAACCTGCGCATCGCGCCCGCCTACAGCGGCCAGACTTTCAAGCATGTGCTGCTGCCGGTCTGGCTGCTGACCTACACCTACGGCCGCAAAACCTACCAGGTCGCCGTCAACGGCGCCACCGGCCGCGTGGCCGGCGAGTATCCGCTCAGCTGGGCGAAGATTCTCGTCGCCGTCCTGCTTGGCCTGCTGGTGATCGGCCTGATCGCCTACGCCAACCGATGAGCGCTCAGCCGATGACCGGGCTGGCGTCGCCGGGGCGGAGACCGCGCAGCCAGCGCACCGCCTGGACCACCGTTTCCGCGGCGCGCTCCAGCTCGGCCTCGGAGGTCAGCCGCGAGAAGGAAAAGCGCAGCGTGCTGGCCGCGTGCGCGGCGTCGTAGCCCATGGCTTCGAGCACGTGCGAGGGGTGCAGGCTGGCGCTGTGGCAGGCCGAGCCGCCGGAACAGGCCAGGCCCTGCTGGTCGAGCCGGATCTGCAGGCCCGCCGCGTCCAGGCCGGGGAAAGCGATTGAGGAGGTCTGCGGCAGGCGCGGGGCGCCTTCACCGTGCACCACGAGTTCCGGCAGGGCCGCCCGCAAGTGCGCTTCGAAGGCGTCGCGCCGCGCCGCCAGCCTGGCCGCGCCGCCCTGTGCCAAGTGTTCGATCGCCAGCTCCGCGGCCTTGCCGTAGCCGACGATGCCCGGGAGATTCTCCGTGCCGCTGCGCCGGCCGCTTTCCTGGCCGCCGCCGACCAGGTAGGGACGGAAGGCGGCGTGCCTGCTGACGTACAAGGCTCCCACGCCCTTGGCGGCGTGCATTTTGTGGCCGCTCAGGCTCAGGTAGTCCACCGGGACGCGGCGCACGTCGAGGGGGATCTTGCCCGCGGCCTGGACGGCGTCGGCGTGCACAAGGGCGCCGCCGGCATGGGCGATCTCCACCACCTCGGCCATCGGGCTGACGACGCCGGTTTCGTTGTTGGCCCAGATCAGCGAGACCAGCGCCGTGCGGCCGGGCTCGAGCGCGGCGCGCAGGGCGGCCAGGTCCGGCAGGCCGTGGCCGTCGACCGGCAGCCAGGCGAGCTCGCCGCCCCGCTGCTGCCAGCGCCGGGCGGCCTCCAGCACGGCGCTGTGCTCCGTGCGGCCGACGACCAGCCGCGGGCGGTCCGGCCACTCGGCCTGGGCGAAGGCCAGCGTGCTGTTGATGCTCTCCGTGCCGCCGCTGGTGAAGACGATCTCGCCGGGCTCCGCGCCGAGCAGTGCCGCCACCTGGCCGCGCGCGGTTTCCAGCAGGCGGCGCGCGCGGCGGCCCAAGACGTGGCTGGCGGAGGGATTGCCGTAATGCTGCGTCAGGCAGGGCAGCATGGCCTCGATCACCGCCGGATCCGGCGCGGTGGTGGCATTGGCGTCGAGGTCGAGCATGGCCCCAAGGGAAACCGCAAATGCGGCCGTGGCAACTGGCGGCTCAGACCCGGCGCGACTCCCGGCCCAGCGCCGCTCCGGCCTCGCTGTTTTGGAAATGGGCGATGCCGACGGCCAGCGCGTCCGCGGCGTCCGCCGGCGGCGTCTCCCGCAGGCGCAGCATCGAGCGGATCATGAAGGCGACCTGCTCCTTCTGCGCCGCTCCGCGGCCGACGGCGGCCTGCTTGACCTCCTTGGGTGCGTACTCGTAGATGGCGAGGCCCCGCTCGGCGGCGGCAATCAGGCAGGCGGCGCGCGCGGTGCCCAGCACGATGGCCGTCTTGAAGCTCTGCACGTAGATCGTGCTCTCGATGGCGCAGACCGTCGGGCCGTACTGGCGGATGACGTCGGCCAGTTGCTCGCGGATGGCGATCAGGCAGCCGGAATGCAGGAGCTTGGGCGAGTTGGCGATCGTGCCGTACGCGAGGGCGCGCAGGTCGCGGCCGGACTTTTCCAGAACCGCCCAGCCGGTGGTGCGCAGGGCCGGGTCGATCGCCAGCAGCCGCTCCGCCGTCGGAACGGCGGCCTGGGAAGCAGCGGGGGCGCCAGCCATCACCAGCCTTTCTTTTTCTTCGGTTTGCCCCAGCTCTCGCCGAGGTGGAAGAGCTTGTCGAGGGAGATGGTGCCGGAGCCGAACAGCACGAGCGTCACCGCAATCAGCAGGTACAGCCAGCCGGCCTCGACCAGGGGCGAACCGGCCTTTTGGCCGAACAGGATGAAGCCGCCGACGACGGGCAGGAAAGCGAGGGCGAACAGCCGGGTCAGGAAACCGACGCACCAGCTCAGTGCCACGGCGGCGACGACGATGGCCGCAGCGGGAGCCAGCAGGGTCGGCATGGGCAGCCCGGCGTCGTTGAACGCCTTCACCCACTCCCAGTTCTGCTCCTCCCAAAGGAAGCGGTAGGCGCCGGCGGCGGCCTGCCAGCCGTGGTGGCTGAGCAGCAGCACGCCGCTGCCGATGCGCAGGATGGCGATGGTCTTGAACAGGCTGCTCCAGGGGTTCTGGTTCGCCGCCGGGTTGCCGCCGATGTGTTCGAGCATGGTCAGAGGTCGGGGGAGAGTTCGATGATGTCGCCGGCTTCGGGCTCCACGGCGTCGGCGGCCTCCAGGCTCGGCAGGTAGCGTTTCCGGCCTTCGCGGACCAGGTACAGGCTGCGTGCCGTCGAGCCGGCCTTGCGGCCGCCCGCCACCTCGACCGCCTGGCGCAGGCTCATGTCCTCCCAGGCCGGCAGAAACTCCGGCTGGCGCACGTCACCGGTCACCGCCACCAGCGGCACCTCCTCCACCGACAGCACGTGCACCGTCACCGGCCGGCTGGCGTGCAGCCCCAGGCGGAAGGTGGCGGCGATCGCGTCGACGGCTTCCGGCAGCTGGCCGCCGCCGACTTTGGCGCTGCCGATTTCGCCGAAATCGACCACGCCTTTGGCATCGACCACGACCTTGCCGCGGTAAACCCGCTTCGGCGACCGGCTGCCTTCAAACACCTCCAGGCGCAGCGTGTGCCCGTAGCCCAGCGTGCCGCGGGCATTGAACGGCATCTGCGGGTCGGCCTCGGCGGCCTGGTCCGCATCCGGCACGCCCGGCAGCAGGCGGACGGCCTTTTTCAGCGCCGTGAACTTCGGCAGTTCCGGCATCGACAGCTTGGGCAGCCGCAGCTTGCTGAAATCGGGGGTGAGGCGCTTGACGGTGGCGCAGCCGGTCAAGCCGGCCAGCAGAACCAGCGCCAGCAGCAGGTTGGAAAAAGGACGCAGCATGGGAAACGGGACTGCCACGATGGAGCCCGCGCCGGAAATGACAAGGCCAACGTCGGCGGACGTTGGCCTCGGGGCGGGGCAGGGGCGGTGACGGCTTCAGGCGGCCAGGCGTTCGCGGCCCTGCTGCGCCAGGGCGGCCGCCAAGTCGGGCATGTAACGCACCAGTTCGTGCGCCAGCATCTCCAGGCGGGCTTCGGACTTCCAGCCGCCGCGGCGGCCGCGGTCCCGGTCATCCAGATCGATTGCCATCATCGTCGTGAACAGCAGCGTGTCGCCTTGAGGATCGAGTTGCGTGGTCATGGGATGGAGTGGAGCTTAGGCGGGTGTGGGCAGGGCCACGACTTCGCCGTCTTGCATGATGAATTTCCGCTTGTCGATTTCGCCTTCCTTGAGCTTCGCCTCGATGGCCTGGCTGAGCAGCATGCGCGCGGCCTCGGCCGGGCTGCAGCCGTACGTGCCCTTCAGCGTCAGATCCTCCAGATACATGCGGATCTGGGGGGTGACTGCGATGGTCATGGTGACCGAATCGAAGTTGTTGGACGGGCGCGCCATGCGGTGATCGAGGATTAAAACCCCAATTAAATGCCATTAAAACCGATCCAGCTTGCCAAGGCAAGTTGGGAGTCGGTTTTTTTCGGGTTTCTATCCGGTTAAAATCACCTAGTTATTTAAGATGTCTTAAGTAACTCGGCTTTTTCCATCTTCGCGATGGATTGCCCCATCCGCCGCCGTTCTGTCCGGCCCATGAAACTCCATGTTTTCCTTCCTCTCCTGAGCGCCCTGACCCTCAGCGTCCAGGCCGCCGACGCCCCCTGGCAGACCTGGTTCCAGGACGGCCTGGGCGACGCCAAAATCGTCAGCGGCCAGGCCACCTACAAGGTTGAGAACGGCATCCTCACCGGCACCACGGTGGAGGGCAGCGGCAACACCTTCCTGGTCAAGGGCCCGTTCAAGGACTTCGAACTGCAGTTTGAGGTCAAGGTCGACGACCAGCTCAACTCCGGCGTCCAGGTGCGCAGCCGCCTCGCCAAGGAGGGCGATCCAGCGCCCGAGGGCAGCAAGAGCAACAAGCCCCTGCCGGCCGGCCGCCTCTATGGACCGCAGTGCGAGATCGCCATCAACGGCACCGCCGGTGACTTCTACGACGAGGCCCGCCGCGGCACGTGGTGGAGCCTGCTGACCCAGACCGAAGCCGTGCGCAGCGAGGCCGCCAAGGCCGCCTTCAAGAAGGGCGAGTGGAACCACTACCGCATCGTCGTCCAGGGCGACCACTACCAGAGCTTTGTCAACGGCGTCAAAACCGCCGACTTCCGCCAGCCCGGCGATCCGGAAGGCTACATCGGCTTCCAGGTCCATGGCATCAAGAAGGGCACCGGCCCGTTCAGCGTGCAGTGGAAGAATGTGAAGTTCAAAAACCTGTGAGCCCCGCGGCCTGGCGCCGTGATTCTGCGGAAGCGGAGACCTACCCCGGTCTCCGCTTTTTTTGTGGTCGCACCGGGGCGCCCGGACTGCGGGCGTTTCGTTCTGCAGTCCCGTCTTGAGCCGGTCCGTGCCAGGTCCTTCTCGACGCACCGCCGTCAGCCGCCGGCGCTCAGGCCATCTTCATGCGCGTGTAGGCGTTGCCTTCGTTCTGGTCGATGCGTTCGGGCCGGCCCTTGTATTTGTACACCAGCTTGGTGTGGTCGACGCCCATGAGGTGCAGGATGGTGGCGTGCAGGTCGTGCACGTGCAGCTTCTGGTCGACGGCGCGCAGGCCGAGTTCGTCGGTGCTGCCAATCACTTGGCCGCCCTGAATGCCGCCGCCGGCCATCCACATGGTGAAGCCGGTCGGATTGTGGTCGCGGCCGTCGCCCTGCTCGCTCATCGGCGTGCGGCCGAATTCGCCGCCCCAGATGACCAGGGTCTCGTCGAGCAGGCCGCGCTGCTTGAGGTCGGTCAGCAGGCCGGCGATCGGGCGGTCCACCGCCCGGCAGAGGCGGCTGTGGTTCTCCTCGAGCTTGGAATGGCTGTCCCACTTGCTGCCGGCGCCGGAGTAGAGCTGGACGAAGCGGACGCCGCGTTCGACCAGGCGGCGGGCGAGCAGGCAGTTGCGGCCGAACACGGCGGTGTTGGCGTCGTCGAGGCCGTAGAGCTTGCGGGTGGCCTCGGTTTCCTGGCCCAGGTCCACGGCCTCGGGCGCCTCGGCCTGCATGCGGAAGGCCAGTTCATAGGCCTTGATGCGGGCGTCGAGCTGCGAGTTGTCGGCGCGCGGCTCGCCGTAGCTGCGGTTGAGCTTGCCGAGGAAGGCCAGCTTCTGGCGCTGGCGCGTTTCGCTGACCGACTTGGGCGACATCAGGTTGGCGATCGGCGAGCCGGCGGCCTCGAACTGCACGCCCTGGTAGACGGCGGGCATGAAGCCGCTGCCCCAGTTGCGCACGCCGTTGACCACCTGGGCGTCGCTGTCCTTGAGCACGACAAAGGCCGGCAGGTTTTGGTTGAGCGAGCCGAGGCCGTAGTTGACCCAGGCGCCGAGCGAAGGCCGGCCGCCGAAGATGCTGCCGGTGTTCATCTGGCAGACGCCGCCGGCGTGGTTGATGCCGTCGGAGACGCAGGAGCGGATGACGCAGAGGTCGTCGGCCAGCTGAGCGGTGTGCGGCAGCCAGTCGGAGATCCACAGCCCGCTTTCGCCGTGCTGCTTCCAGACGCGCTTGTCCGCCAGCAGCGGCGACCGGCTCTCGCCCATGGCGGTTATGACCGAACCGAAGCTGGCCGGCAGCGGCTGGCCCTGCAGCTTCTGCAGCAGCGGCTTGGGATCGAAGCTGTCGAGGTGGCTGGGACCGCCCTCCATGAACAGGAAAATGACGCTCTTTGCCTTGCCCGCCCGGTGCGCCAGCTTGGCCGACACCGGATTGCCTGGCTGGCCTTCGGCATCTCCCAGGGCGGCGCTGAGCGGGTTTTCCCCCAGCAGGTAGGACAGGGCCAAGGCGCCAAAACCGGCACCGCCGCGGCGCAGGAAGTCCCGGCGATTGGTCAGCAGTTCGTGGTGGGGCATGCGCATCATGGGAAGTACGTCC
>CAYYJK010000159.1:0-8444 GCA_964472185.1 uncultured Prosthecobacter sp. | reverse complement strand
ATCACGGTGATTCCGAAGGCGGTGATCGAGGACCGCGGCGCTTTCAACCTGCGCGATGTCCTGCGCAACACGCCCGGCATCTCCATGCAGGCCGGCGAAGGCGGCGGCGGCCTGCCGGGCGACAGCCTGACCATCCGCGGCTTCGGCTCGCGCGGCGACCTGTATTTGGACGGCGTGCGCGACCTCGGCGCCTACAACCGCGACCCGTTCAACACCGAGCAGGTGGAAGTCACCAAGGGCCCGTCCTCGACGACGGCCGGCCGCGGTTCCACCGGCGGTTCGATCAACCTGTCGTCCAAAATGGCGAACCAGGAGCGCGCCGCCAGCCTGTCCCAGTCCGTCGGCACCGACAACCTCCACCGCTCGACGCTCGACGTCAATCAGCCGCTGTCCGAGCACACGGCGGTGCGGGTGAACGGCCTGTACCATGCCGCCGACACGCCGGGACGCGACGTTGCCAACCAGGAGCGCTACGGCATCGCCGCCTCGCTGGCCTTCGGCCTGGGCACCGACACGCGCGTCTTCCTCAACTACCAGCATCTTGAGGAGAACAACATTCCCGACTACGGCATCCCCTGGGTGCCGCAGACCAAGACCGGCGTGCTGGCGCCCTACGCCAACCAGGCGCCGCCGGTGGACTTTGACAGCTTCTACGGCCGCGCCAACACCGACTTTGAAGACGTCCAGAACGACGTGGTCACCGGCATCCTCGAGCACGACTTCTCCGACCGCTTCAAGCTGCGCAACGTCACGCGCTACGGTCGCACCCACCGGCAGTCCGTCATCACAGCGCCGCGTTTCACCAGCAGCCCCGACGGCACGACGACGCTGAACCGCCAGCTGCAGGGCCGCGAGCAGACCCAGGAGATCTTCTCGAACCAGACCAACTTCACCGCCGAGTTCGACACCGGACCGTTGAAGCACTCGCTGGTCACCGGCATGGAGCTGTCCTGGGAGCGCCAGACGAACGCGAACGCCTCGCTGAACCTGGCGGACGCGCGCACCGACCTCTTCGACCCCGACCGCAACGACGGCTACACCGGCCGGCCGGTCCTGCCAAAACCCGCCGAGTCGCACCTCGACACCGTCGCCCTCTACCTGTACGACACCATTGAGATCAACCGGCACTTCGAGATCAACGGCGGCCTGCGCTACGACCATCTGGAGTACGACGTGCGCGGCGTCGGCGAGAATCCCGACCGGCACAACTCGGACGACCTGGTGAGCTGGCGGGCCGGCCTGGTGTACAAGCCGGTCGAGTATGGCAGCATCTACTTCGGCTACGGCACCTCGTTCAACCCGAGCATCGACACCAACTCCGGACTCGGCCTGAGCGAAGCCCAGGCCTCGCTCAGTCCGGAGGAGACGCACAGCTACGAGCTGGGCACCAAGTGGGACCTGCTCGACGAGCGCCTGTCGCTGACCGCCGCGCTGTTCCGCACCGAGAAGACCAACGCCCGCACGACCGACATCAGCGGTGCGACGGTGCTGGCCGGCAACCAAGTGGTGGACGGCATCGAGTTCGGCGTGGCGGGCAACCTCACCCGCAACTGGCAGATCTTCGCCGGCTACGCCTACATGCGCAGCGAGGTGGCGGAATCCGGCAACGTCGCGGAAATCGGCCAGAGCCTGGGCAACACGCCCGACCACTCCTTCAACCTCTGGACCACCTACAGCCTGCCCCACAACGTCCAGGTCGGCTTCGGCGCCCAGTACGTCGGCGACCGCACCAACGGCAACTCCAACACCGCACGCACCGCGCCCGGCTACTGGACCTGCGACGCCATGGTCAACTACCAGGTCAACGAGAACTTCAGCCTGCGCCTGAACGTCTACAACCTCGCCGACGAGCGCTACATCGACCGCATCGGCGGCGGCCACTTCACCCCCGGTGCCGGCCGCTCCGCCTCGCTGACCGCCAGCTTCAAGTTCTGATCCCCACCGGGCGGGGCGCGCCGGACACGGCGAGCCCCGCCCCATCCCCACCAAAATCCATGCTCCTGCAAATACCCCAAGTGCTCAGCCCGGAACAGGTCGCCCATGCCCGGCAGCTGCTCGACGCCGCCGAATGGATCGACGGCAAGGTCACCGCCGGCTACCAGTCGGCCAAGGCCAAGGACAACCTGCAGCTGCCCGAAGGCAGCCCCGTCGCCCGCGAACTGGGCGACATGATCCTCGCCGCGCTGGGCAAACACCCGCTGTTCCTGGCCGCCGCGCTGCCGCTGCGCATCTTCCCGCCGCTGTTCAACCGCTACGCCGGCGGGCAGTCCTTCGGCACCCACGTCGACAACGCCATCCGCCAGTTTCCCCAGGCGCCCGTGCGCATCCGCACCGACCTGTCGGCAACCCTGTTCTTCGCCGCGCCGGAGGAGTACGACGGCGGCGAACTCTGCGTCGAGGACACCTACGGCGTGCACAAGGTCAAGCTGCCGCCGGGCGACCTCGTGCTCTATCCGGCCACCAGCCTGCATCACGTCACGCCGGTGACGCGCGGCGCGCGCGTCTGCTCCTTCTTCTGGCTGCAAAGCATGATCCGCGACGACAGCCGGCGCTCGCTGCTGTTCGATCTGGACATGGCGATCCAGCGTCTCGGCGCCGAACTGCAGGGCCATCCGAGCGCGGAAAAAACTTCCGTGCAGCTCACCGGCGTCTACCACAACCTGCTGCGCCAGTGGGCCGAGATGTGAACCCCGCCGCGCGCATTCCCGACCCGCCATGTCCCTCACCCTCCACCGCGCCGTCTTCTGGGCGCATCTCGCCGCCGGCCTGCTGGCCGGCCTCGTCATCCTCTCGCTGGCGGTCAGCGGCCTGCTGATCGCCTACGAAGTCCAGCTCACCGAATGGGCCAACCGCAGCCTGCGGGTCGCGCCGCCGGCCGCCGGCGCCGCGCCCCTGGACGCCGCCGAGCTGGTGGCCAAGGTCCGCGAAATCCGCCCCGACCTGCAGCCGAGCGGCCTCACCTGGAAGGCCGACCCCGGCGCGCCGGTGACGCTCAGCGTCAGCCGCGAGGGCGTGTTCTTTGCCGATCCGTACCGCGGCACCTTCCTGGACGAAGGCAACCGCGCCTGGCGTGATTTTTTCCACGCCGCCACGGACTGGCACCGTTTCCTGACCGGCACCGGCCTGCCGCGCGAAGTCGGCAAGGCGATCACCGGCGCCGGCACCCTGGTGTTCTTCGGCCTGCTGCTCAGCGGCCTGTACCTCTGGTGGCCGCGGCACTGGCGCTGGGCCAACCTGCGCGCGGCGCTGCTGCTGAACTCGCGGCTGCGCGGCCGGGCCCGCGACTGGAACTGGCACAACGTCATCGGCTTCTGGACCGCCCTGCCGACGCTGACGATCGTGCTGACCGGGCTGATCATGGCCTACGGCTGGGCCAACACTCTGCTGTTCCGCGCCACCGGCAACGAGCCGCCGCCGCCGCGCGTCCGCGCCGCCGGCGGTCCCGGCCCGAACGGCGAGCGCCGTCCCGGCCCGCCGGTGGATTTCGCCCCGCTGGTGCCGCTGCTCGCGCAGGTCCGCCAGCAGGTCCCGGACTGGCGCAGCCTGAGCCTGCGTCTGCCGCAGAAGCCGGGCGATCCCTTCCCGGTCATGGTCGACCGCGGCGGCCGCGGCCAACCGCACCTGCGGCGCATGTTCAACCTCGACACCGCCCGACAGCAGGTGCTGACCAGTGCCGACGACTTCAGCGCGCAGAATCGCGGCCGCCAACTGCGCATGCTCGCCCGCTACCTGCACACCGGCGAGTTGTTCGGCTTCTGGGGTCAGACGCTCGCCGCCCTGTGCACCCTGGCCGCCATCCTC
Organism: uncultured Prosthecobacter sp.; assembly: GCA_964472185.1. Taxonomy (GTDB): domain Bacteria; phylum Verrucomicrobiota; class Verrucomicrobiia; order Verrucomicrobiales; family Verrucomicrobiaceae; genus Prosthecobacter. The sequence goes on along the minus strand of CAYYJK010000159.1, from coordinate 4,643 downwards.
CTGGTCTGGACCGGCTTCGCCCTGGCCTGGCGCCGTTTCGTGCCCAAGCGGCGGCCCGCGGCCTGACGCCGCGCTCAGCGCCCCTCGGGCAGCCAGACCGGCAGTTCCGCCACCGCGCTGCGCGCCTGGGCGCTGACCGGGATGCCCCAAAACCCGAAGAAGGGTCCGAGGTTGCGCCGGGTGATGCGCGAATAGCGGACCAGGAACTGGTCGCGGGCAGCCGCGTCGTCCGCCGGTTTCGGTCCGAACGCCGGATCGGCGAAGCTGTGCAGGTAGGCGCGCCAGCTTTCCCAGCCGAAGGCCTGGACGAGCTCGATGTAGGTCGTCAGCGCCAGGAACGGGTTGGCCTTCCAGGCCGCCCACTTGTCCGGAGCCGCGCGAATCGCCGCCACATGCCGGCGGCGCGCCTCCTCGGCAATGCCAGTGTGGCCGATCAGCCAGTCCTTCTGCAGCACGGCGTGGTAGACGTACATGCCGAGGACGTTGTTGGTGACCTCGCCGGCGCCGTCGAAGGTGAACTCGCGCCGCTGGTGGTTGTGGCCGATCTCGTGGTGGAAGCCCCAGCCAGGAAAGCGGATGCGGCCGTAGGTCACCATCTCCACCGCCTCGGGCAGGTGCAGCATGATCGGGTAGCCGCTGTGCATGAAGCCGGCGCTGATTTGCACGTCCGCCACCATGCGCTCCGGCCGACGGCGCTCGGCGGTCTGGTTGGCGATGTCGTCCTGGGCCTCGACGACGCGCTTCCAGAACTCCATGAGCTGGGTCGGATTCTGGACCGAACGCGCCACCTCCGAGGGCACGGACAGGATCATCCTGTCGCAGGCCAGTTCCGCCCAGGGCGCCGGCCGCAGCTTGATCTCGCGGTTCCAGGCGTCGTCGTCATCGCGTCCGAGCACGAACAGCGGCGCGGCGATGCCCCCCCTGCACCGTGACGGCGAACGGAGCGGCGGCCGCGCCCCGCTCCGGCACTTCGAGGTAGACCAGCCCGCCAAAGGCGCTGGCCACACGGGTTTCGGCGCCGGTGAGCGGCACGCGCTTGCTGATCTCCGGCGCGCGCGCCCAGGCATCCAAAGAGTAAAGCGTGTCCGTGTGGCAGCCGATGCGCAGGGCGTAGCCCTCCTTCACGCGCTCCGCCGGCAGCCGCACCACCAGCGCCTCGCCCGCGGCCGCGTAAAGGCCCGTGCTGGTCCAGCCGGGCACCGACGGATTCACCGGCACCGCCTGCGTGACGCGCGGCGCCGACGCAGGTGCCGCGCCCGGAAACACGGCATGCGCGGCATGCGCCGCCACCGCGCCGGCCTGCGGCAGACGCAGCAGGCGGGTTTCCAGGCCGAGACGCAGGCGCGCCGCCGCCTGCTCCGCCTGGGTCCAGGGTTTGGCCCGGGTCGGCACGCCCGCCTCGCCGCCCAGGCGCGCCAGCGCGGCGAGGACGGCGTCGCGGAACGGACTGGCGTCCGGCGGCTGCACCGCCAGAGCCAGCTGGACGGAAGCGGCCGCCTGGGTGGATGCGTCCGGCGTCAGCGGCACGTTCTTCGCTGCCAGCAGGCGGCTCATGGCCGCCGAGGCGTTCAGCGTTTCCGCCAGCTGCGGCCGGGCGGCAAAGTCCGCGACTCCGTCAAAGCCGCTCTGATCGGTGAACGCCAGGCCGGCCGCCGTCAGCGCGCGATTCAACCCATGCGCCAGCACGAGATCCTGGCCGCCGCTGGTCTGGGCGAAGGCCCAGCCGGTCATGCCGGCCACCAGGCCGCCACCGGCCTCGACCCAGGCGACGATCCGGCGCCCCTGCTCCGCGTCGGTCAGCGCCTGGGCGTTCGCCACCAGCACGTCGACCCGGCGCAATTCCTCCGGCGAGGCGTCGCGCAACGGCTGCAACTCCCAGCCCGGCTGCTGCAGCGACTCGGCCGCGCGCAGACCGAGCAAGCCGACGCGCAGGGGGCTGCGCTGACCGGCCCAGCGCACGGCATTGAGCCGCAGGCGCTGGGCGTCGCCCTCGGCCCGCCCGTCGACGTAGGCGTTGTGGCCGAACAGCACGATGCGGCCCTTGCCGTGTCCGGCCGCCGCCATGACCGCCTGCTCCGCGGCCTCGCGCGAGCGCCCCGCAGCGGCCAGCACCGGAAAGGCCAGCACCGGAAAGGCCAGCCGGCCCCAGACGGCCACCGGCCCTGGCGCTCCCGACTTCGGAACGCGGCTCACGCCTTCGAGCAGCTTGGCGCGCTGCGCCTCAACCTGCGCCGCCGGCAGTTGAGCGGCCAGCGGGCCCGCGTGGAGAAGGACGAGAACAAGGCAGGCGCAGACGCGGAGCATGGTGAAGAGGGGCAAGGTGGCGGAACGCGGAAGTCCCCCTGACAACGGCGCCCCCGGCCCGGGATTAGACGGGATTTCCATCTGGCGTCTGCCGCCAGCCGCGGCATCAGTGCCGCATGCTTCCTCGAATCGCCGTCACCATGGGCGACCCCGCCGGGGTCGGCCCCGAACTCTGCCTGCGCCTGCTCGCCGAGCCCGCCCTCGCCCGCGAATGCACGCCGGTGGTGTTCGGCGACGCCGCCCTGCTGCGGCGCGTCGCCGCCGTCACCGGCCAGCCGTTCAGCGCACCGGTGCTGGCGCAGGCCGACTGGCAGAAGGGGTTCGCCACGGTGACGCAGCCAAGCGTGCTCGACCTGCCCGGCCTGGATGCCGCAGCCATCCAGCCGGGGCGCGTGGACGCCCGCTGCGGCGAAGCGGCGTTTCGGTACGTCATGGCCTCGATCGACGCCGGCCTGGCCGGGCAAGTCGCCGCGGTCACCACCTGCCCGCTCAACAAGGAGGCCCTGCACGCGGCCGGCCACCGCTTCCCCGGCCACACCGAGATCTTCGCCGAACGCATGGGCGCCGAACGCTCCTGCATGATGCAGTATTCCGAAGCGGTGACCTGCAGCTTCGTCACCGTCCACGTCGGCTACCACGAAGTGCCCGACCTGCTCCGGCCGGAGCGCATCCTCGACGTCATCGAGCTCACCGAGGCGGCCCTGCGCCGGATCCGCGGCCGCCAGCCGCACCTGCTGGCCTGCGGGCTGAACCCGCACGCCGGCGAACACGGCCTGTTCGGCCGGGGCGAGGAGGAGCGCTGCATCGTGCCGGCCCTCGAAGCGGCGCGGGCGCGCGGCATCCGGATCGACGGCCCGGCCCCCGGCGACACCGCCTTCACGCCGGCCGCCCGGCAGAAATACGACGCCGTGGTGTGCATGTACCACGACCAGGGCCACATCCCGGTGAAGATGCTCGCCTTCGACTCGGCGGTGAACACCACGCTCGGCCTGCCCGTGCAGCGGACCAGCGTTGACCACGGCACCGCCTTCGACATCGCCTGGCAGGGCCAGGCCAACCCCGGCAGCCTGTTTGCCGCCATCCGGCTCGCGGTCAAGCTCAGCCAGCCCGCCTGAAGCGCCCGGCCGGCGCTGCGGCTTGCGCCGGCCGGCCGGCCGAATAAAGTGTTTCATGCCCACTTGGACCCCGCCCCAGCCCGTGAATCTGGCCGACCTCGGCTTCATGGACGCCCGCAGCAAGCTCATCGATCTGGCCGCCTTCCTTGACCGCGTCCAGCGCGCCGGTCAGGCGGACGATTTCCGGGTGCAGGCGCTGAAAAAGGCGGTCAGCCTGCTGTCGCTGGACGAACCCCGGCGCGCCCGCGAGGTGCTGCTGAGCTTCAGCGACCCGTCGACCGAACCCGTGGCCAAGGCGGCCATGCAGGGCGCCCTCGGCGCGTTCCGCGCTCCGGAATGCTGATCCCGGCCGTCCGCCCCCACCGCTCATTTCCCGCCATGAACTACATTGAACCCCACGGCCACATGGTCAGCCGCACCACGGACGACTATGAGCGCATGGCCCTGGCCGGCTGCCAGGCCATCTGCGAGCCGGCGTTCTGGGCCGGCTTCGACCGCGCCTCGGCCCAGGGCTTTTACGACTACTTCCGCCAGATCACCGAGTACGAACCGAAGCGCGCCGCCAAGTTCGGCATCCGCCACTACTGCTGGCTGTGCATCAACCCCAAGGAAGCCGAGGACACCCGGCTGGCCGAGGAGGTCATCGGCCTGATCCCCGAGTTCCTGAGCAGGCCCGGCGTGCTCGGCATCGGCGAGATCGGCCTGAACAAGAACAGCCGCAACGAGCTGCGCATCTTCGAGCGGCATCTGCAGGTGGCCCAGGATCACGACCAGCTCGTGCTCATCCACACACCGCACCTGGAGGACAAGCTCAAGGGCACCCGCCTGATCCTCGAGGCGCTGCAAAACTTCCCGAAACTGCGGCCGGAGCGGGTGATCATCGACCATGTCGAGGAGCACACGATCGATCCGGTGCTCGACGCCGGCTTCTGGGCCGGCCTCACCCTCTATCCGGAAAGCAAGTGCACGCCGCACCGGGCGATCGACATGCTCGAGCAGCGCCGGGCGGAGCGCATCTGGATGAACAGCGCCTGCGACTGGGGTGTCAGCGATCCGCTGGCCGTGCCCAGGACCATGCAGGCCATGCGCCAGCGCGGCTGGACGCCGGAGATGATCCAGCGCGTCGCCTGGGACAACCCCCGGACCTTCATGGGCCAGAGCGGCAAGTTCCAGCTCTGAAAGCCCGGCCCGCCGTTGCACCCCGGCCCCGCCGGCGCTAAACCC